>JAUHXV010000106.1 GCA_030426765.1 Bacteroidia bacterium
TCGATACTATTTATGTGTTTGATCCGGAGACCGCTGAGAGTACCGTGCAGATCATCTCCACGAATTATTCGATTAAAGATTACTGTAAAAATTTTCTGGCCATTACCGATCCGGATATGTTGCTCGATGGGAAACCCCATACGATAATCGATCCAAACACCTATGAGGACATTATCATTCGACTAAATGCTTCTGGCAAACTCGATACTATACCGCAGTAGCTATCGAATTACATCCTGACTTCTCCTTTTCTGTTTACCTCCGATGGAGAATGCTTTATAATATTTTTCAGCCTAATATTTCTTGTCATGCCCATTGAAAAAACCACGCTCAAATTTCTCAAAGACCTCGAAAAAAACAACGACAGGGACTGGTTTCAAGCGCACAAAAACGAGTATACAGAAGCGCAGCAAAATTTAAAAGAAGTCGCCGAGGAAATCAAACAGGCTTTGAATAAAAAGGATCAGATCGAAAATGCCAAAGTGTTCAGAATCTATCGCGATGTGCGCTTTTCGAAAGACAAGTCTCCGTATAAAAATAACCTTGGGATTCACTTCCGACGAGCTACCCCGTACCGAAGAGGCGGATACTACCTCCATATTCAACCTGGAGGAAGTTTTGCAGGTGGTGGCTTTTGGGCACCCAATGCAGAAGACCTCAAAAGAATCAGGGAATCGTTTGCCTTTGATGCCAAACCCATTCGCAAAATAATCTCCGCCAAAAAGTTTGTGGATTTTTTTGGTGAGCTGCGAGGGGACGAACTCAAAACAGCGCCATCAGGATTTGACCGAAATCACCCGGATATTGATTTGATCCGAAAAAAATCATTTACGGTCATGCGGTCTTTTAAAGACAAAGAAGTGACTGATCCCATATTTATCAAACACGTGGTCAGCACCTTTGAAGCTATGCGCCCTTATTTCGATCATATGACCGATATTCTGATTCACGATGCTAACGGGCAACGAATCGTTTGAACCATATCCTTCTAAAAAGGGTGGAAAGGAAATGATACATTTGTGGCGCCTTGCTACTCGTGCACCGATATACAATGTCAAACGCTAAGTTTTTCTAACGAATCGATTCCAATCAACTCGCAAGCCTGAGACAAATGAAACATCTCAAGTTCAAGTATCTGGCGCATATCATGCTCACTCTGAAGCTGGCGTTGGTTGGGTGGATGCTATGGTTATTTTTCCAGGATACGACACAACATGGTTTCGCCCTCGATACTGAGTTTTTCATATTCTTTCTCATTGGATTTGGTGCCCAGCTCATTGATGGCACGCTTGGCATGGCATATGGCGTCAGTTGCTCGACATGCCTCCTTCATATGGGCGTCAGTCCGGCAATCGCCTCGGCGAGTGTGCATACTGCTGAAGTGTTTACCACCGGTGTGTCAGGTCTTTCTCATTTGTATATGAAAAATGTGGATAAAAGACTCTTCGTGCAGCTGGCGATTCCCGGTATGATAGGGGCGATCCTTGGTTCGTTTTTGCTGGCGCGTGTATTCAACGGCGACATCATAAAGCCTATCATCGCGGCCTACCTCCTGATACTCGGTATTGTTATTATCATTAAGAGTTTTCGTCCCTTAAAGTTAAAAGACCAGCTGAAAAAGCTAGCTCCGCTTGGATTTGTCGGAGGTTTGTGTGATGCCATTGGAGGCGGCGGATGGGGGCCTATTGTAACCTCCAATATTATCAAAAGGGGAAAGTCTCCTCAAATTGCTATTGGCACGGTCAACACCGCTGAATTTTTCGTAGCTTTTTTCAGTACCGGAGTATTCTTATTTTTGCTGGGCATGGATGCCTGGAAAACGATCCTTGGATTAATCCTGGGGGGTATTCTTTCCGCACCCGTGGGACCCCTGTTGATTAAATACATTCGCCCGAAAAGCCTGATGTTACTCGTAGGAATTGGCATCGTGCTGACTTCCTGCTATACGATTTACTTATCCATAAAATAAATGGAAAAGGACATTCTGATCTCTTTACCTATTTCCCGCAGGGAAACCCACACAGTCGGGCAATCAAATGCGTTGATCTGCTCCTCTGATTGCGGTGCATTATGGCTGAGCAAACATGGCCTACAGGAAATCTGCGCCAAGAAAAAATGTTGTAAGCGTTTTAAAAAGTCAGGGAAAAAGAAATGTAAAAATTGCCCTAAACGAAAGTAAAATCCGATCGGCCTGCTTGTACCAGAAACCCTTTACGATCCTTTAACCTGATCTGATACTGTTTTTATCGCCTGCCGGGCTGCATTTACCGCTCGTTCAACATCCTGTTCCGTAGTGCGCCAACCACTGACCGATACGCGCATACATTTCCTTCCTTTAAACGTAGACGCCTGAAAAAATGCTTCGCCTGATGTATTCAATGCCTGGATGACATCAAGGGTAAAATCGTCATTGCGTTCAGGATCCTCAGGATGGACAAACCCAATCAGCCCCTGGTTGATCACCGGATGCGCTAAAACTTCAGCACCTGTCAGCCGGCCAATTCCTTCAACTATACTTTTGGCATGTCGACAATTACGCTCCACAAGATCCGTGATGCCCTTCAATCCCAACTCTCGGATGACCGCATACGTCGCAAAGCCGCGCGCTCTCCTCGACAACTCGGGGTTCCAGTTAAACTCATCTCTGGCCACCTGATCGGTCGGAAGATATCCCGCATTATTCGTCATCGCCTGAAAATGCTCTTTTGGATGCGCGGTAAACGCATACCCACAATCATACGGCACGTTGAGCCACTTATGTCCATCTGTTGCCCAGGAATCTGCCCGCTCCGCTCCTTTCATATGATGCGCATACGTCTGTGAAACATTTGCCCACAAACCAAACGCACCGTCAATGTGCACCCAGGCATTATGAGCATGCGCAACTGGGATAATAGACGCAAAGTCATCAAATGCTCCAGTGTGGATTTCTCCTGCCTGCAAAAGGACCATTGTCGGTGTGGTACTATCGCGTTCAAATTCCATTTTCAGTGCTTCGACCCGAATATCCCCATGGTCATCCGTCGGGATGTTCACAACGTGATTGCTTCCGAAACCCAACATTCGCAATGCCCGCGTGATCGTGTTGTGCTTGTATTCTCCGCATATCACCCGCATCGCAGGTGCGCCATAAAATCCGTGCGTCTCAAAATCCCACCCCGCCTGCTTAAAGAGGAAATTTCGAGCGACATTCAAACAAACAAAATTGGCCATCTGACAACCTGTGACGAAAGCGAAACTGGCCTGCTCGGGTAAGTGCAATATTTGTTTCAGCCAGGATCCGGCTATCTCTTCTGCAATTCCGGCTGCAGGAGATCCAGCGTATAATCCTGCGTTCTGGTCCCAAGCGCCTGTCAGCCAATCCGCTGCCACAGCCGATGGATGTGATCCCCCGATGACCCACGCATAAAAACGACCGGACTGATTTAATCGCAATCCGGGTACTGCTGTCTTATTCAAATCCGAGATAACCTCCTCGGCTGGTGTGCCTTCCACTGGTAATTCTCGTTGCCACAATTCCTTTAACTCCCCATACGACAGATTTCTACTGACGGGTGTTTCGTCCAATTGATCAAGAAAATTCAGGGCTTCACGGTGAGCGATTTCTAGTGGCTTTTTATAGAGGTTGTCTTTCATAGTATGTAAATCTAAACTTCAAACAAATAAAGATATTTCATTTTAAAATGCAATACCCGCAAAGATCCTATGGGCAGGAAAAGGCAGTACAAACGAGTCAGATGTCCTCTTTTCTTTAATACAATTCATTATGTACCACTTGAAATACAATCTTTAAGGCCACGTTATCATTTAAAATCCAGAAGTTTACATCATGGACCCTCTTCAGCTCATCATCGGCTTTGCCATCGGAGCGATCATTGCCTACCTGATTTTTTACGCCCTTCATCAGGCTAAATCAGTGAAGCGTAGCCTTTACGACGAACAAACCGCCAAGCTACAGATCCTGTCAGAACAACTTAAGCTAAATGAAGAGCGCTACCGTCAGTTGACTGATGGGCATGAAACACTAAAAAACAAGTTCGAAGAAAGGGAGTCACTGCTGATAGACGTTCGCACCCGAAATGCATTCCTTGAGGCTACGTTAAAAGCCAACGAAGCAAAGTTGTCTGATACGAGCCAACAAATACTGCTTTTGACAGATCAAAACATGACGCACCAAAAGGAAGCGAATACCCTCCAAAAATCCGTTTCCGAACTAACCGCTGTGAATACCTCACTCAACGAAAAACTCGCTACCCAGAAAACCGATTTCGAAGCGATGCAAAAAACAGCTCTGCTTCAATTTGAAAAAATTGCCCAGCAGATCTTTGAAGAGAAATCCGGAAAATTTACAGAAGCCAACAAATCCAATATCGAAGCGCTGCTGAAACCCCTGAACGAAAATATCGATACCTTTAAAAAGAAAGTCGAGGAGACCTACGACAAAGAATCCAAACAGCGATTTTCTCTGGAAGAAAAAGTAAAAGACCTGATTCAAAACACACAAAAGATCAGCCAGGAAGCGAACAATCTCGCATCTGCCCTGAAAGGCCATGCCAAAAAACAAGGAGACTGGGGTGAAACGATTCTGGAACGCATTCTGGAGCTGTCCGGTCTCGTTAAAAATCGCGAATACTTCGTCCAGGGAAATATCAAAGACGAACACGGCAACAATCTCCGGCCGGATATCATGGTTCGACTGCCGGATGATCGCGTCATCATCATCGACTCCAAGGTATCCCTGAATGCGTACGTCCGACACTCAGAAGCAGATACCAAAGAAGTACAGGATATTGAAATCGCCAATCACCTGCGGTCAATCAATCAACATATCGATCAGTTAAGCAGTAAAAAATACGACGAACTGACCACCTCACTTGATTTTGTGATCATGTTCGTCCCGATCGAACCCGCATATGCGCTGGCCATCCAGTCTGATCCGGAACTCTGGGCCTATGCCTACACACGTCGTATCTTATTGATCAGCCCGACCAACCTCATCGCGGTGCTAAAAATCATCGCGGATCTCTGGCAACGAGAATCTCAAAGTAAGAATGCCATGGTGATCGCCCATGAAGGCGCTAAACTCTATGACAAATTCGTCGGATTCATCAGCTCCTTTGAAGAGGTCGGAAAACATCTTTCGAAATCCCAGGAGTCGTACGAGAAAGCCGTCGGTCAACTCAAAGACGGACGAGGCAACCTTATCGCCAAAGTGCAAAAACTTAAGAAGTTGGGTGTGAAATCAACAAAGCAACCCACCGATATGATGCTGTCAGCAGATACGACAGACGAGGAAGCACCACCTGCATCCGAACACTCATCTGACATTTCCTTAAACCCTTCAGAAAAAACGTAACCCATGGTCATATTAACCGCTATTCTGGTAGCCTTAGTGGCCCTCATTCACCTGTATATTGTCTGGCTTGAAATGTTTGCATGGACTACACGTGGAAGAAAAGTATTTAAGTCTTTTCCAAAAGATTTGTTTGAACCGACGCGTGTTATGGCTGCCAACCAGGGATTATACAATGGATTTCTGGCCGCGGGATTAATCTGGTCGTTCTTCATCACAAACCCGGAATGGCAGGCCAACGTTCGCTTGTTCTTCCTTTCCTGCGTTGCAGTGGCCGGTCTCTATGGTGCTTATTCTGCTGACAGGAAAATTTTCTATGTCCAAACCCTGCCGGCTGCTCTTGGGATCGCAGCAGTTCTGATGAGTCAAACCTAATCTTAAGGCTTCTGCGCTCAGGAGGTTACTTTCGTTTTAGGGAATTTCAGGATAAAGGAAGTCCCCTTCCCAACCACGCTTCGGATTTCGAGTTTAATGTCATGCAACTTCAGAATGCTCTCCACGAGTGACAATCCAATTCCTGATCCTCTCACGGTTGACGAAGTGGATGCACTGCGGTAAAAAGCATTAAAGATCATCGACAATTCTTCTTCCGGAATTCCCGTACCCTGATCCGATATCTCCACACTTGTCTCTTTGGATTCCGAAAAGGCCAATTTTACCCTGACATTTTTGTCCGGGCTGTATTTACAACCATTATCAATGAGATTAGCAAAGGCCGTTTTCAGCAAACGTTCATTGGCTTGAACAAACAAATCATCTTCATTCTCCGGCAGGTTGGTGACTTCAAAATTTATCCGGTATTCCGGGTGATTGGTCAGCAACTGATCCTTTACCTCCCAAATCACTTCATCAACACGCAGAGGTACGAAACGAATATTAGCCTCTTCTGCACTAATCCGTGCCAGCTGCATCAACCTGTCCCCTGTTTCATTGAGTTCTTTTACATCGACCAGAATGGATTCAAGTGTATGCCGGTATTCCTCGGTGCTGCGATCCTTGTCGAGTGCCACTTCTGCTTGCGAAATGATAATGTTCAATGGATTTTTCAACTCATGGCTGACGTTTGAGACAAACTGCTTCTGGACTCGAAATACCTGCTGTATCCTGTCCAGCAGTTTATTGAACGTAATGACCAGACGTGACAATTCATCATATTGATTGTTGGGTTTGAGTCGCTGACTCATATCTGTAGGGAGCAGAGCGTCCACCTGGTTCATGATCCGGCTCACCGGCGCCAGTGCCTGTCTGGCAAAAATCCAGCCGCCAAGCGCAACGATCGCAATGGATACCAGGAAGACAAAACTGAGGATTTGCGTCAGGTTTTCCATATACACCCGATCAAAGAAAGACTCTACGATAATGACAAATGGATTGCCGGCATCATTGGTGTATACCAATCCCAGCGCCATAAATTTTCCATGCGAAAACTGATACTCACCACTTTCAATCGTCTTGTAGATCGGAAATCCCGGAATACTATCCATCGCGGTATCATGCATGTACAGCATCTCCCCTTCCATATTGTAAATGGATACATTCTCGGGATAATAACCTGCCAGCGGACCTGTCAGATCCAGGGGATATTCCAGGGAGATCTCCTCTTCACTATCCATACTCTCCGTGATCATATCGGAGATCATATAGGCGTTCCACCGAAGTCGCTTATAGTACTCCTGTTCCAGGTTTTGTCTGAACTGATACTTGATGATAAACAATACAGCCAGTAATATACCGGCCACGATCATAAGAAACTGAAGGGTAAGACGAGCCCTAATTTGCATAATAAAACATGTTTATCGTCGAGCCATTATGCCATCAGGATAATGATTCATCTTTCAACACATATCCCTGCCCGAATACGGTCTGAATCAGTTTTTTCTCAAAAGGCTTATCAACTTTATTGCGGAGGTAATTGACATACACCTCTACCACGTTGGAACTCGTTTCAAAATCAATATCCCACACCTTTTCGGCAATTTCTGCTTTCGAGATGGTCCTGCCCTGATGCCTGATGAAATACTCCATCAAGGCAAACTCCTTTGGCGTAAGTTCAATTCGGGCTCCACTGCGTCGGACTTCTTTTTTTAAAAGATCCATTTCAAAACACGAATACGTAAGCAGGGAAACGACGGGCAGTGTGTCTTTTCCGCGTCTGGATAGCGCTTTTAGGCGTGCGAGCAATTCTTTAAATTCATACGGCTTGGTCATATAATCATCGCCACCGGCTTCCAGGCCCTGGACTTTATCATCCGTAGAACTCAGCGCGGTAAGAAAAAGAAATGGCGTATGCACCCCGTTGGTTCGGATCTGTCGTGCGATCTCAAATCCATTCATCCCGGGCACTACTATATCTGAGATGATGACATCATATTCATTCTTCTCGGCGAGCTGACTGCCCGCGATGCCATCCATGGCGAAGTCGACCTCTATTTGATTTTCATTAAGCCCTTTTTTCAAAGACTTTACTGCTTTCTCTTCGTCTTCAATGATTAACACTTTCATGGTCCCGGGGCGCTTTGTTTGATCTCCTTCCTCTAAAAATAGGAAATCCTGTGCCATCCGATCCCCTTTGAGCAGAAAAATCAGGCTCCCGAAGATGGAAAGGCATCTGAATTAAACGCCAAATATCCCTTTTGCGGTTGGTTCTATGGCTATCAGTAGATTACATTGTGTGGCCGCCGACCAGCCATTTTTTAAACTCCGGCGAACGCTCTTT
>JAUHXV010000023.1 GCA_030426765.1 Bacteroidia bacterium
TGCCTTCTATCGGCCGGGTGAGAAACTACTATATCCACCAGGTCTTTATCAAAATGGAGCGCGGTGGTTCGACGGGCCAAGCCATCAAGCGTGCTATTCGGGAATTTCAGACGGGCATTGTTAAGAAGAAATCGCTTTCGACGGTGCGGATCAGTGTGGATGTGGATCCGAGTCAGTAGTTAGCTGTGAGGATCTCCTTCGCTAAAGCTACGGCGATTAAAAGGTGAGCGCACTCTTCATTTTATTACTAAATTCCTGCAAACGTTGATAATGAAAAAATTCTTCTCCTTACTTTTAATTGTAGTAGTTGCATTCCTCTCTATTCCCATAATTGGTTTTTGTATAGGCAAGTTCATAAATTTAATTTATGATTACGAAGCGACAAGGTTGGCGACTGGGCACAACTTTTATCCTTACAGCTTTTCCATTTTTACTGACTTAATGATTATTATATACATCATGTGGTTTGCTCGGTTTATACCTTTTTATTTTTTTGCTTACCTCTTTTTGAGGCTAATTTCTCAAGTACAAAAGGTGAGAATCCTTGTATCCTACATTGCTCTGCTGATTTGCTATTTTCTGTATGGGCTCTTTTTTTATCCAAATGATTTTTGGCGGATTAAAAGGGGCATTTTGCGAGAGGGCTATACTTTAAGAGATTGGCTGGGTTCAGAGCACAAGGATATGTATATCTCAATAGCATCACTTCTTAGTCTTGTTTTATTTGTCTGGCTAATCAATCGTCAAAATCTGCTTGCTAAAGTCAAAGGAGAGCCCGACGAGCCCAAATAAAAAAGGCACGGGATTTCTCCTGTGCCTTTTCGGTAGTAGCGGGGGCAGGACTTGAACCTACGACCTTCGGGTTATGAGCCCGACGAGCTACCAACTGCTCCACCCCGCGATATGTCTTTCCGCCTTTCTTTCAGAGCGGGGAGCAAATGTATAATTAAATACGCAATTAACCTAACCGTTACATTAGGCTGAAAGTTCCTCAGGCTTCAAACCACCCCAGTCTGCGCGCAACCGCACAATCTCATCATTGACCCACTGCTGGGACTGGCGCAACAGCGTAAAAGCCGTATCTCCCGTAAACGGCTGTCCCACAGACAGACGCACATAAGTGCGTGGTTTAGCGAGGTACCGGAAATAATGCTCCGCCATCGTAATCGAATGATCCCAATAGTCATCCGTGCTCTTATATTCAATCGCAAACGGCACCACCGGAATACCTAACTCCGCTGCGATATCAAAAGATCCCTTCTGGAACGTCGAAGTAAGCGGCTTGGCATTCGTTTTTCCCTCCGGATAGATCATAATGGACTTGCCTTCCTGGAATGCCTTGGCAATTGCCTCCTTGGTGGCAGACCGACTGCTTTTGCTCTCTTTATTCAGGAAGATAATCCCGGACAACTCAGCTCCCTTCCCGAGGAAGGGATAATTGCGCACATCCGCACGGCTTACGGGGTTGGCTTCCAGGTAGCCCAGGCAAACGAAAGGGTCGAGCGACGAACGATGATTGCCAACAAACAGGTAATTACGGTCCATCGGTACGGTTCCTCTCATCTCCAGTTTGTAATTCAGGAAAAAAACAAAGGATCGTGACCATAACTTCCGAACTTTCAGGCGCAACTTATATCGGTTCTTTCCGGGCCATAAGCCAAGGAGGGTCACACTGAGCCAGGCCATAATGGTAGCCAGGGTGATGAAAAACAACCTGTAGTAGCCTCTGAATTTATTGCCGGACATCCGCTCTCAATTAAACGCGCTCGATGATAATGGCTGATGCTCCACCACCTCCGTTACAAAGCGTAGCCAGACCGTATTTGCCTTTCTTCTGCTTAAGCACATGAGTAAGTGTCGTAATGATACGCGCACCGGAAGCACCCAGCGGGTGGCCGAGCGAACAAGCACCACCATTGACGTTGACTTTGTCGTGTGATACGCTTAATTCTTTTTCAAACGCCATCGTCACAACCGCAAAAGCTTCATTCACTTCGTAAAAGTCAATCTGATCTTTATTGAGGCCGGCTCGTTCAATCGCTTTCGGTGCGGCGAGTGTCGGAGCGGTGGTAAACCACATAGGATCGTGCGCCGCGTCGGCAAAAGAAACAATTTTGGCGATCGGTTTGAGTCCGTATTTCTTTACCGCTTCTTCACTCGCAAGTACCAGCGCGGAGGCGCCATCATTGATCGTGGATGCATTGGCAGCGGTGACAGTTCCTTCTTTGCTGAACGCAGGTCTTAGCGAAGGAATTTTTTCAAACATCACCTTGTAGCATTCTTCGTCTTTATCCATGACGATGGCCGGTCCTTTGCGCTGCGGGATTTCCACCGGTATGATTTCATCTTTAAACGAACCATCTTCAGTGGCGCGTTGAGAACGCTTGTAGGATTCTATAGCGAAGGCATCCTGCTCTTCTCTTGTGATGCTGAATTTTTCGGCTGTATTATCGGCGCTCACGCCCATCGCACACTGATTATAGACATCTGTCAAACCATCCTTTGCTAATCCGTCTACGAGTTGACCATCGCCATACTTATGCCCCCAACGTGCTCCGGGTATATAATAGGGTATATTGGACATGCTTTCCATCCCGCCTGCGACGATGATATCGGCCTGACCTAACGCGATGGTTTGGGCGCCGATCATCACAGTTTTCATCCCGGACGAACAAACTTTATTGACTGTGGTACAAGGTACTGTGTTGGGAATGCCTGCTCCGAGGGCCGCTTGTCGGGCAGGAGCCTGACCGAGATTGGCTGAAACTACATTGCCCATGAATACTTCCTCTACCTGCTCTGCTTTTACGCCTGCAGCTTCCAGTGCACCTGTGATGGCTTTTGAGCCAAGCTCGGTTGCCGAAAAGCCTGATAAGGCACCGCCAAAGCTTCCAATAGGTGTTCTTTTTGCTGAAATAATATAAACTGGTTTCATATCTGTGATTAATTTCCGGACTGCAAAGCTATACAAACGCTTTTTATTCCCCTTTGTTTGCCACGGAAGATCAACGGTACACATTGAAAATCTCGAAAATGTTCTATTTTTGTCTTCGCTTTCGGGCAAACGCCTGACGGGATGGGGCTATAGCTCAGTTGGCTAGAGTGCTTGCATGGCATGCAAGAAGTCGTGGGTTCGAATCCCTCTAGCTCCACAAATCATCACGAAGCCACCACATGGTGGCTTTTTTGTTTTCCAGACCAGACCTGCAAGCGCAGCTTGTGAAGGATGGGATGGAAAATAAAAAATAGCTCGAAGAGCTTCGGGAGGATTTGCATCTTCCCCATTTCAGGGATCGACGGAGTCAATCCCTCTAGCTCCACAAATCATCACGAAGCCACCACATGGTGGCTTTTTTGTTTTCAAGACCAGACTTGCAAGCTCAACTTGTGAAGGATGGGATGGAAAATAAAAAATAGCTCGAAGAGCTTCGGGAGGATTTGCATCTTCCCCATTTCAGGGATCGATGGAATGAATCTTTCTAGCCTTGCTCCAAATTTAATTCTTCACTTAATAGCATTGAGGGCAGAACAGAGAGAGAGAAGAGCTATTTTTCAATCCATGAGTTCGATTTGGATTCCTTGCATAACCCCGAGCTAAAGCGAATGGCATTGGGTTATTTGTAAAAACCTTGAGTTTGATTTAGCATTCTTACACACCCCCCGCGAGCTAAAGCTCGGGGCATAATTTTAATATTTTAAATTATTCTTTTAGATGGTCAAGCGCTTAAGCGCGACCTGAACTTTTTGATCTCGCTAAGTTCCCTTTCAAAGCATCGAAAGGCTACCATACATGGAATCAAATTTCCATGGTGCCACTGATCATCCTTTGGTCGCCGTAGCTTCAGCGAAGGAGACTCTTAATTCCCTTTCAAAGCATTGAAAGGCTACCATTCACTCTTAATCCTCACATTCCTTATCTAAATTTTATTTCAAAAAATCGTAAACAGTGTCTTTTGATTCCTTTGCGGCGGGTTAATTCTTTACCTTTGTCATCACAACGAACACAAAGACTATTTTTATCATCTGGTCATTGTGTTCACACGATTTTATATTAAAACCTTTTATTTACTCCCTCCATGAAGCTTTTTGTTGCCCGCCTCCCCCAAAGCGCAACCTCAGAATCCCTCAGATCATTGTTCGAAATCCATGGCGAAGTCAAAGAATCAAAAGTCATTTTTGATCGCGAAACCGGCAATTCAAAAGGATACGCCTTTATAGAAATGCCTTCCGCTGAAGCTGCCCAGATGGCGATTGAAAAACTCGACGGACACCCACTGGATGGCAGGAATATCATGGTCAAAGTTTCAGATCCTTCTCCGGATAAAAAACAGGATCAGCAGCCTTTCCGAAAACCTTATCCAAAAAAATGGGATACCGAAAACTCGGGCAACCGCTTTGGCACGCCTTTTCCAAGAGATGACCACGATCATGGGGAGAACCGTCTTCACAACACGAAAAACCTACGGCCGAGAAGAAAAAGAATTCAGCCCTGACAGAGTTTTACGAAGCAGATTTTATTTTCCTTTTCCCTGCACCAGAATCAACGCGGTGTAGAAGAGAATTTTGATATCCAGGCTGATCGACATGTTTTCGATATACAGAATATCAAATTTCAAACGCTGCAACATCTGTTCAATATTGCTCGCATAGCCATATTTGACCTGGCCCCATGAAGTGATACCCGGCCTGACTTTCAGGAGATGTTTGTAGTGCGGTGCTTCCTTCATGATCTGATCGATAAAATACTGCCGCTCGGGTCGCGGACCAACAAGTGACATCTCTCCTATCAGTACATTCCAGAGTTGAGGCAACTCATCAAGTCGCCATTTACGCATCACGGCGCCCCACTTTGTGCATCGATCATCTCCGTCGAATGAAAGCTGTGGAATATCCTGCTCGGCATCCAGGTACATGGATCTGAACTTGTAAATCATAAAGGGTTTACCATTCAAGCCAACACGCTCCTGCGAATAGAAGATCGGCCCTTTGGAAGAGAGCCTCACACGCAAAGCGATGTACAAAAACAAAGGCAGCAGCACAATCAGACCGATCAAACTCACCAGGATATCCATCAATCGCTTAACGAGTTTTTCCCAGTTGAGCATCAGTCCCTGACGGATCTCAATTAATACCGCTCCATACAGATAGTTCATCTTGACAGTACCCAGCAGGATATCATACATGTCCGGGATGATCTTTACAAGGACTTCTTCTTTGTAATCAAATAAAATATCCAGAATGCCCTTCAGTTTATCGTGTTCTGACGTTTCAATAGCGATCAATGCTTCCTCCACATCTTTGCTCTCAATGATGCTTGCCAGTTGGGCGATTGATCCCAGCTTCGGCAGATGTCCTTCCAGTGCATTATTAGCTTTCTTTTCGCTTCCGATAAATCCGATGATCTGATTACCCAGGCTTTTCTTACTGGAGCTGATCTCTTCATACAGTTCAAGCGCTTTTTTATTGCCCCCGATGATGATCGTGGTGTATGCAATTTTTCCGGAGCGCAGTTTTCTACTGGCGATGGTGAGGATGATCATCCGGACTATAGCGGTAATGCTGAAATGCAGAATCAGAAGTCTGAAAAATGCAACCGCATAGCCGGAGGCATCAAAGTTGTAATCATCCAGGAGCAAGGTGAAAAAAATAATCACTACGCCCGACAGTGACAAAAAGAAGGTTCGAACCAATGTTGTCAATCTGGATAAACGGTAGATATCCCGATAGCGGTCAAATATCCAGTAAAAGATAACCCAGGCAATAGGGATGATCAACAGCCCATACCAAAAGTTAGAATCATCAAAAACGCCGCTCCCCAGTGTTTTCCCTTCACCCTGCGCGCGCAGGTAATAAAACCACGCCCAGGCCGCCATCGCTGAAAAAAAATCAGCACATCCATACAGAAACATGTGAAACCGGCGAAGTTTTTTCATACGGATTACAGGTGGACCACTTTTAGGTTATCAAAATAGATTTGAAACTCAGGTTTTGTCGCTGTGGGCGGATACAAGGATCTGAACAATATCTTATACGACTGGAGATCCGACGCGACGACAAAATCCGTCAAGTCCAGGTACAGCATATTCCAATCGTCTGAAGGGTTGACGAGATAAAAGAAGTTTGAAAAACTCTCTCCCTGCAGGTTGGTACCCAAGAGCCCAATACTCATTTCCACTTCATTCTTATAGCGCATCTCCAGATAGATACGTTTCCCATCAGTGGGCAGGTCAGTCATCGGCAGGGCATGTCCGACTTCAATAAAATTTGCTTCTGCAGACATCGTGATTTTTCCGGCATACATGCCTTCGAACGCATCCTCGGTGGTTCGAACCATCTCGCTGGCCTCCACCGTATCGCGATTGTCCGTAAACGGATTATCAAATTCGAAGTCCGCCATGAATGAAAAATTACAGGAAGACAAATAGGACGTGGCGGGCATTATTTCATAAACACCCTTAGGCGATACATCAAGATCAACTGAATACGCATTGAACATCGGATAGGGAATAGCATCTGCCAGAATACCATTGTTGCGAATACCCGGCCTGAAATCAAATCGCGTTTCTCCGGATTCGAGATAATACACATTGGTCGGAGGCGTGAAAGCGCCAAGAAGTGCATTATTCGCATACACCCATACTTCTGTGATCCGATTGTTAGCCGTGCCTTGACCGGGTTCAACCGTAAAAGTAAAAGGCTGTAGTTCAAGGACTACCGGCGGAATCTCATCTTCCTCAAAGAGTGAGCAGCCGGATAGCGATACCAATAGAAGCATCGCCCATATAGTTGGAAGGGAATTTCGTTTATTGGCCATTCTGTTCTATTTGTGCCAGGATACTATACGCCACCTCCACGGCACTGGCACCCTGAGAAAAACTAACGCCTGCATTTGACCGGTGTTGTATCGCTTCATAAAATTCAATCAATTCCTGCTCGATAGCATTATGTTTTGTCACCGAGGGGCTATCTGCGGCAATCCAACGATCCCCATCGGGAAGTTCAAGCTTCATGGTCATCATGTCTTCTGGTTCCTGGTGCAACAGCTTGACTACCTGTACTTCATGTTCGAGAAAGTCGATAGCCATATACTGATCGCGTTGAAAAAGACGCAGCTTACGCATTTGTTTAAGACTGATTCTGCTGGCGGTCAGGTTGGCGACAGTTTTATTTTTAAACGTGATGCGTGCATTGCAGATGTCAGCCGTATCTCCGGCGACCCCTACTCCATTCGCTTCAATATGATCGACTTCTGCGTCCACGACTGAGAGAATCAGGTCGATATCGTGGATCATCAGATCCATGATCACCGGCACATCCATCCCTCTGGGATTGAACGGCGCCAGTCGATGGGCTTCGATAAACACAGGTTTGTTGATCCCAAGATTTCGGGCTGCCATAAATGCAGGATTGTACCGCTCCACATGTCCTACTCTGCCTACCAGATTATTGGATTCGATCAGATCAGCTAGTTTCCTGCTCGTTTCCGGCAGGTCAGTTAAGGGCTTCTCAACAAATACATGTTTGCCCAACTCGATCGCTTTCAGTGCCAGCTCAAAATGAGTGACTGTAGGCGTGACGATGCAGACAGCATCCACCTTTTTGAAAAGCACATCGACGGCGTCGAACGATTCAATTTTATACTTTTCGGCGATTTCCTTTGCTCTGGCGGGATTGGCATCATGAAAACCCATCAGTCTGAACCCCGGAATACGCTGAATGCATTCAATATGGAATCGGCCCAGATGACCGGCTCCTATCACTCCGATATTGACCGTTTGTGTTGCTTCCATTTATTTGTTTTCAATCTTCCGTTCACCCAGGTGAAGCGGGAGCGGCTGGAAAGTAAAACTTTTCAGTTAAAATTGTGATACAATCTCAACTGAATATCCTTTTCCCCTGAGCCAAAGCTTCTTTTATTCCCTCCGGATGACTACCTCCGGCTGAGGCGAAAAAGGGTTGTCCTCCTCCGCCTCCCTGAATAGGTTTGGCCAGTTCCTTAATCAGTTTTCCCGCATGCAGGTCTTTTGATTTGACCAGATCATCACTGATATACAGCATCAGTTGTGCTTTGCCATCCGCATGTGAAGCAAGCAGCACAAAAGTGTTTTCACCCAACTCATTCCCTAACTGGTGCACGAGTTGCTTAAACGCTTTCTGATCGGAAAGCACGACTTCGTCAATGAGCACGTTGACACCGTCAATCACTTCTACTTTCTTCAACAGATCTACCTTCGCACCCGCTGCTTTATCCGCTTCGTAACTATCAATCTGCTGTTTGAGTTCGCGCACATTACCCAGAAGTTCTCTCACGGCTCTGAGCGGATCTGATGGGTTTTTTAATTCCTGTCGAATCGCGTGCAGTTCGTCCAGCTGATGATTGACAAACGATTCAGCACCTTCCGCAGTGACCGCTTCGATCCTTCGCACACCGGCAGCTATCGCGGATTCTGAAATGATTTTAAACAATCCGATTTTTCCGGTGGCCGAAACATGACAACCCCCACACAATTCTACTGAATACGCGGGATCAAACGTGATCATGCGCACCGTATCGCCGTATTTCTCTCCGAAAAGCATCATCGCACCAGCTTTTTCTGCGGCAGCAATCGGTATCTCTCGATCTTCCTGTCGCCCGATGTCTTCTCTGATTTTCTGGTTTACTCTTTTCTCTATAGCGGCCAGTTCTTCCGCGGTCACTTTGGAAAAATGAGAAAAATCAAAACGTAAATACTCTGCATTTACGAGCGAACCTCTTTGTTGTACGTGATCGCCAAGTACCTCTCTGAGTGCGGCGTGAAGCAAATGCGTGGCAGAGTGATTATTTTCTGTTCGGCGGCGAATCGCGCTATTGACCTGCGTCGACACAGATGCTGATAGGTTTTTCGGCAGGTGGGTGGTGATATGAATCGGCAGATCATTTTCCTTAACCATGTTGACGACTTTGATTTCTTCATCGCCAAAAAAGAGAGAACCTGTATCCCCTACCTGTCCACCCCCTTCCGGATAAAAGGTAGTACGATCCAGCACGAGTTGAAAAAATCGTCCGTCTTTGTTTTTAATCTCCCGGTACTTTAAAAGTTTCGCTCCGTCAAGCTGATCGCGATCATATCCATCAAAGACGGGTGTGTCTTTTGACTCCTGCACTTCAATCCAATCGCCGGTAGCCATTGCGCTGTCAGATCGTGATCTTTCTTTTTGTTCGTTAAGCGCTTTCGCAAATCCCGCTTCATCAATGGTCCATCCTTTTTCCGCAGCCATCAAGCGCGTCAAATCGATCGGAAAGCCATAAGTGTCAAAGAGTTCAAATGCATCTTTCCCTTCGATGGTCTTGTCTTTTATTTTGATCGTTTCAAATCGCTTGATACCGCCTTCCAGCGTTCGCAAAAATGAAATCTCTTCCTGCTCAATCACGCGTTTGATAAAGTCGGATTGCTGATCAAATCCCGGAAATACATCTTTGAAAAAATCACGGAGTAAAGGCACCATACGATGCATCAGCGGATCTTTTACGTTGAGGAATGTGTAATAGTATCGCACTGCTCTTCGCAGGATACGTCGCAGAACATATCCCGCGCCTGTATTGGAAGGCAACTCACCATCTGCGATACCAAAACTCACCGCGCGTACATGATCGGCAATCACGCGCATGGCAATATCGGTCATCACTTTTCCGGAGTAATCATTTTCATACCGAATGCCGGTGGCTTGTTCGACAAAATGGATCAGCGGACTAAATACATCCGTGTCATAGTTGGAGGATTTTCCCTGCACGATGCGCACCAACCGTTCGAATCCCATTCCGGTATCGACGTGTTTGGAAGGCAGTGATACTAAAGAGTTATCCGCTCTTCTGTTAAACTGCATAAACACCAGATTCCATATCTCAATGACACTCGGGTGATCTGCATTCACGAGTTCAGCACCTGGTTGCTTTGCACGCTCCTCATCACTTCGCAAGTCGAAATGAATCTCGGAGCATGGGCCGCAGGGACCGGTGTCACCCATCTCCCAGAAGTTGTCTTTCTTTCCAAATGACAGGATCCGATCCTCAGGTAAAAACGCTTCCCAAAGTTTTCTGGCTTCGGTGTCTTCTGTCAATCCGTCTTCCGGATCACCTCCAAACACAGTGGCATACATTCGTTCTTTAGGAAGACCTAAGCGCTCAGTCAACAGTTCCCATGCCCACGCGATAGCTTCCTGTTTAAAGTAGTCGCCGAATGACCAGTTGCCGAGCATTTCAAACATTGTGTGGTGGTATCCGTCGCGGCCTACTTCTTCCAGATCATTGTGTTTTCCACTCACGCGCAGACACTTCTGCGTGTCGGCAATACGTTTGTGCACCGGGGGTTTGTGACCGAGGAAATAATCCTTGAATGGATTCATGCCGGCGTTGATAAACATCAGGGTTGGGTCGTCTTTTGTCACCATGGGTGCGGACGGTACAATCGCGTGATCTTTTTCTTCAAAAAACGATAAAAAGATATTCCGGATGTCTCTGGCTGATTTTGCCATAACTAATTTTAGTTGTGCTTTTTATGGATTAAAACAATATCTAATATGTTTAAATTACTGAAACTCAGTACACATTGCAGGTAAAAATAATATATAATAATTCGTTAAATGTTTGTAAAGCACATCATCAAAAGGTATCTTCGCAAATCATCCCATCAGACATATTTTGAAAATTGCTTTTGAAAGGCAGGCACAAAATTAGTCAAATCAGGATATTTAATGGCTGGAAAGAAATACGTTTATAACGAATCCTCACTATCCTTTGAGGAATACAAAACCCCGGGTAAATTCAGATTACTCACCTTCTTCGGTTACCTCTGCGCCACAGTGGTGACTGCTTTCGTATTGTTTATGGTGCACAGTGCCTACTTCCCCAGCCAGAAGGAAATGGCCCTCATGCGCGAGATGGAGCAGATGAGGTATCATTATGAAAATCTGAATGAACAACTGGATCTGATGTCTTCCGAACTCTCTGTAGTGCAGGAACGGGATGCCGGTATCCATCGTTTTATGCTCGGCATGGAGCCAATTGATGAATCCGTCTGGGAAGGGGGTATCGGAGGTAGCGACAAATATGCTTCCCTCTTTAAATATCCCAACTCCGGAGAGATCCTGGTGGAAGCGCAGAAGAAAGCAGACAAGCTGATGCTCCAGCTTAAAATCCAGAAAAAATCACTCGATACCATTCTGACTAAGGCTAATCTACGTGCTGACATGATCGCCAATATTCCGAGCATCAAACCCGTACGAGTAGATTTGCTCAAACGCAATCTCAATGCCCTTTCCGGATACGGTATTCGACTGCATCCGGTGCACAAAGTAGATCGCCTGCACACGGGCATCGACTTTACTGCTCCGCGTGGCACACCGATTCAGGCTACCGGAAATGGAAAAGTCATCAAAGCCACTTACGGACGTGTCGGGTACGGAAATCACGTCATCATAGATCATGGCTTCGGCTACACCACTCTCTATGGTCATATGCAAACCATAGATGTAAAAGAAGGCGATGAGATCATTAAAGGACAGACGATCGGTAAAGTGGGCTCCACGGGGACATCCACCGCACCCCACCTGCACTATGAAGTGCGGCTAAAAAACAAGCCGGTTGATCCTATCACCTATTGCCTGGATGATCTGACACCGCAGGAATACCAGTATCTCGTTGAGCGTGCCAGCCTCGAGAATCAGTCTTTTGATTGATCTCAGCGACCCGCTTCGACTACCTTTTTCCAAACTTTTTACCTCACCTGACGTTGTAACCATCACAACGGAAATCACTTATTTTGAGCCACTAAGGTCCTCTTTAAGAGATTTATTGCTATATTTCATGTAAAATCAGCCAGGAGGACGCATTGAAAAGGATGATGATTCGTCATCAGGCCAGCTGGATAGACAGGAAATTGAAGGCCAAATGCAAACCGCGAACTGAGAATGAAAACCATCGACACCCAAAAACTAGAAAAGCTCTACTATTCCATAGGAGAAGTAGCTGAGCTATTTGGTGTTTCCCGATCCTTGCTTCGCTATTGGGAAAATGAATTTGCCTTTCTAACGCCCCGCAAAAACAGGAAAGGAGATCGCCTTTTTACCAAAGAAAACATTCAGCAGATCCAGATCATCTATAATCTCGTCAAAGAGAGAGGCTTTACCCTGGAAGGCGCTAAACAAGAACTGAAAAAAGAAAAAGCAGCGTTGACTGAACAAGTTGATCTGATCGCCCGCCTGCAGTCGATCCAAAAGCGACTCAATGATCTGGACGACAAACTTTCCAGCTGATCTGATCCCAAGTTTTTATTGCTGCACGGAAACAAACTCGCTGCAAAAATCTTTTTCCTCTGCGTCATTCGTAGCGATGACAATCGTCTGATCCGGAGCCACCTGTTCCATCAGCGAAAACATCCAGTCTTTTCCCGCCTGATCAAGATTTGACCCGGGCTCATCCAGCAAAATCAATGGCCGGTCATCGAGTAATGCAAGCCCCAGTTTTACACGTTGTTTCATACCGGAGGAAAATGCTTTGATCTGCCTTTCCGGGTCAAATGTGTATGCCAGCCGATCGACCCATTGCCTGTACGATTGAAATGACCGCAACAAACCTAGTCGCTGATGGAGTTGGAATAATTCGGGTAGGTTCAACTCTTCGATGACGGTATTATAGGGTGCCACAAAGTGCACATACCTGTAGATTTGTTCTTCAGAAATCGATTCTCCTGCAAGGGTATACACTACTTTTCCCGCTGTAGGCAGGAGACCGCCTGAAAGAATCTTGATCAGCGTGGATTTTCCGGAACCATTGGGACCGGTGATGGCCATCCGCTGTCCGGAAGGAATGGTAAAATTCAGATTGGAAAAAACCTCTCGCTGGTTGTACGCCTTAGTCAGCTTTTGTATAGAGAGTTCCATTGACCGTATTGTGAGCCCTGAAGCCGCGCATGATGCCTCGTTCAGACTGATCCACAAATTCCAATATGAGATCTTTATCTGCGCTTGGTGGAATGGTTTCTTTGATGATGGAAACCGCTTGAGTGATATTATTGCCACGCACGAACAGCACGCGATAGATATCCTGTATGGCGTGTATCTGATCTTGTGAAAAACCTCTCCGCTTTAATCCCGTCACGTTGACGCCCACAAAAGAAAGGGGCTCACGAGCCGCCTTCACATAGGGAGGTATATCTTTTCGCACCAGCGATCCACCGCCAACCATTACGTGATCACCGATCTTGACAAACTGATGGACAGCCACCATACCGCCGATGACCACATGATGGCCGACGGTGATATGACCGGCGAGGTTTACATTGTTGGCCAGGATGGAATGATGTCCAATGATACAATCATGTGCGACATGCACATATGCCATGAGCAGGGTATGATCTCCGATGGAAGTTTTGAAACTCGCTTTCGTGCCCCGATTGATCGTACAATACTCTCGAATGGTGACGTGATTACCAATTTCAAGTGTGGAGCTTTCGCCTTCAAATTTGAGATCCTGAGGCAGTGCACCGACGACAGCACCGGGAAATACCTGGCAATGATTGCCCATGCGGGTTCCGTTGAGGATGCATGCATTTGCGCCAATCACACAATTGTCACCAATGACTACATCTTCTTCGATGGTGGCAAAAGGTGCGATTTTCGCATTCTGCCCGATTTTTGCATTTCGATGAATATTATTCATTGATGAGTGGATTGCGCACAATCTGTGCTGTTATTTCACTTTCGGAAACCAGCTTGCTTCCTACATATGCCGTTCCGTACATGAGGCAGATACCTCGTCGAACGGCCTGCAACAACTCCATTTTCAAGACCAGCTGATCACCCGGACCTACCTTGTTTTTAAACTTGGTATTGTCGATTTTGAGCAGCAAGGTACCCCAGTTTTCAGGATCCTCAATACCCGATAGCACAAATACCCCGCCAACCTGTGCCAGCGCTTCGATCTGAAGCACTCCGGGGAATATGGCATTGTCCGGAAAATGACCCTGGAAAAACGGCTCGTTGAAGGTAATGTTTTTTACGCCAACGATATGATTATCAGACATTTCGATGATCTTATCGACCAATAAAAACGGATATCGATGAGGCAAAAGTTTGCGAATCGCCTCTATATCGTACAGGGAAGGCTGATCCGGGTCAACCCGTGGTCTTCCCTTCAGTTTTCGCTGTTCGACCAATTTGCGCTTCAGCAACTTCGTAAACTCAATATTGGCTGTATGACCCGGCTTGCGAGCGACAATTTTTCCTTTGATCGGTTTGCCCAGCAACGTCAGATCGCCAAGGACATCGAGCAACTTATGGCGCGCAGGTTCATTTTCGAACTTCAGCTTTGTGGTATTCAGAATACCCGTTTTCTCCACGGTGATGCTCTGCTTGCCCAGCTTTCTGGCCAGACGGTCCAGCTCCTCCTGATCCATCAGCCTGTCAGCGATCACCACCGCGTTGTCCAGGTCACCTCCTTTAATGAGGTTCTGATCAAATAATTGCTCCAACTCCCGCACAAAGACAAACGTCCGGCAAGGTGCAATCTGCTCGGCGTAATCTTCAATATTTTCAAGACTGGCGTACTGATGCCCAAGGATCTGCGAATTGAAGTCGATCATCGCTGTGACTTCAAAGTTTTCACTTGGCAGGGCCAGTAACTCAGTGCCGGTTACCTCATCCCGGAAGGAAATAGGCTCTTCGATTTCGAAAAACTCCCTTTCCGCATCCTGATCCACCACGCCAGCTTTTTGAATGCCTTTGATAAAATCAATTGAACTGCCGTCCATGATCGGTATCTCAGGGCCGTTAACTTTAATCAGCACATTGTCCACACCTGATCCGGCAATAGCCGAGAGGACGTGTTCTACCGTACTGATCTGGGCCTCCCCATTGCGAATAGTGGTTCCGCGATTCGTAGACACCACATGATTGACCTCCGCAACCAGAATGGGCTGGTCTTCCATGTCCACGCGCATAAATCGTATACCATGATTGGCTTCTGCGGGTTCAAAGTCAATGGTGACCGGTTTTCCGGTATGCAGGCCAACACCTTCTAATCGAAAAGATTTGGCTAATGTTTTTTGTTTCATTGTGTGTCTCCTTTTAAAGCACTGATTTGTTTTTCAAGCTCCTCTATCCTCTTTTTATAGTCCGGTAGCTGCCTGAACAGCGCGTAGGATTTTAGATAATCATTATACCGTATAGCCGGGTACCCAAAAAGCTTTGAGCCTTTGGGATGCTTGCCGGAATGGACGCCGCTTTGAGCCTGAATTTCAATTTGATCCGCCAGGTGAATGTGTCCGGCTATCCCAACCTGCCCACCTATGCGGGCATGATTGCCGATACTCGCGCTACCGGCAATGCCGGCTTGCGCAGCAATCACGGTATGCTTTCCGATGACCACGTTGTGGGCGATCTGTACCAGATTGTCAATTTTGGATCCTTCGCCAACGGTCGTTACGGCAAGCGTGCCACGGTCGATGACGGTATTGGCCCCAATCTCGACGTCATTCTCCAGTACCACTTTTCCTGCATGCCTGATCTTCTTGTAATGGCCTTTTTCATCCGGGCGATACCCAAAACCATCACACCCGATCACGGCATTGGAATGGACAATACAACGATCACCGATGATGGTTCCCGGATAGATCCTGACTCCGGGATATAACGTCACATGCTCGCCAATCTTTGTGCCACGACCGATAAACACCTGAGGGTAGATCACCGAATGCTTTCCAATCGTCACACCGGGTTCAATCACCGAATGGGCACCTACGGATACCTGGTCAGCCAAAACAAAATCATTGGCTACATCGGCATTCTTTGATATTCCGGCTTCTCGTGGAATGACATCACCAAATTTTTCCACAAGGGACATCATCGCGCCGTAAACATCATCCACTTTGATCATCGAGGCTTTGAGTGGATTGCGGGGCGTAAAATCACGGCTAACAATCAGTGCACTGGCTTCCGTGGTATAGGCAAAATCCTCATATTTTGGGTTGGCCAGAAAAGTCACAGTCCCCGGAACCCCCTTGTCGATCTGAGAAGGTCCGTGTATTTCTGTCTCTCCGTCACCGACCAGTTCACCCTGAAGCAGCTCGCAGAGCTGTGCCACATTGATTGTCATGCTGCAAAATTAACATTCACAGCCTATCTAAAGCGATTTACGCCCATTATATTCCTCTAATTATACAAATTTGAATAAACTATATATATTCTAAAGCCTATATATCAATTCCAGTATATAATTTTACCCCATGGCTAAAAACAAAAAGAAGTCCGGGAAATCGACGAAAGGCACCCGAAAGCGTAAGAAAGCGATCATTCAACGCCTGGACCGCCAGGATTGGCAATATATTCTGGGCGTTTTGGCCATTACGTTTATTGCCTTTATCCCCGCACTGACCAATGATTTTGTCAATTGGGACGATGACTATAACCTCTCCAATAACGCCAATACCGCTTTGCTGACCTGGTCGAATATTGTGAAAATATTCAGCGAACCGGTGATCGGCAACTACAATCCTCTCCCGATCCTGACGTTTGCGATCGAACGGTCATTTTTTGGGCTCAATCCGACGGTATTTCACGTCAATAATGTCCTGCTCCATTTGGTATGTGTGTTCTTTGTATACCGAATCTTCCGAGCGCTCGATCTCAATGCAGTTGCATCCGGTCTCGGAGCTCTGTTGTTTGGCATCCATCCGATGCGTGTGGAATCTGTCGCCTGGGTCACCGAACGAAAAGATGTACTGTTTGGTGCGTTCTTCCTCGCCGCGCTCTGGTTCTATATCCAATATGTGAAAACAGGATATGTCAAAAAATATTTCTACGCCGCACTGGGCTTGTTTTTCGTTGCCCTGTTTGCCAAGATACAGGCGGTGAGTTTACCGCTCACCATGCTTTTAGTGGATTACTACTATCGACGACCCTTGAAAATCAAACTGGTGCTTGAAAAATGGATGTTTTTCCTGCTGTCCCTCGCCATCGGACTATTGGGGATTTATTTCCTGCGCGATCAGGGATCGATCAGCGACACTGAAGTCTATAGTTTTGTGGAACGATTATTTATCGGCGGATATTCGCTCGGGGTGTATGTCGCTAAATTTATTTTCCCTTACACCATGTCGCCCCTTTACCCATATCCTGCTGTCATCCACTGGTCGATAAAAGTCATTGCCGTCATCTCAGTAGCCTCTCTGCTGGGCTTTATATATCTGGCTTTCAAAAAAGACTGGAGACCGTATTTATTTGGCGTACTCTTCTTTCTCTTCAACGTGATGTTTGTACTTCAGGTAGTGGGAGCCGGACAAGGGTTTCTGGCAGATCGCTTTACCTATATACCCTATATTGGTTTGATGTTTATCGTCATATATGCCGGACAGGAGTTTTACAAATCCAATGTAAAAATTGGTTCTTACGCACTCTATGGGTTTTGCGCCCTGATGGCTCTGTATTTTATAATGACGTTTCAACAAAATAAAATCTGGAAAAACAGCGATACGCTTTGGACACATGTATTGACTATTTCCGATAAAACGCCCTTACCCTATCGCAATCGCGCCAACTATCGAAGAGATCAGGGGCGGATTGAAGAAGCACTTTCGGATTACAACTCCGCACTGACGCTTAAGCCGGATGGAGCGCTTTATAATTCTCGCGCCAAATTGTATTTCAATCAACAAAACTATGAACAGGCGATGAAGGATTACAATCAAGCCATCGCACTCGACAGCACGAAAGGGGAATACTTCATCAATCGCGGCGCTGTCTTCGCGCTTTCTAACAACATGCAAATGGCGCTGAAAGATTTCAATAAAGGCCTCAGCCTTGAACCCAACCATGCCAATGGATACAAAAATCGATCGTTGATCTATCAGTCCTTTGGTCAATGGGATAATGCGATCGCCGATATCAGCCGCTACCTGCAGATGCATCCTGAAGATGCCGACCTGTGGTATGAACGAGGTCGTCTGAAAAACGTGACCAACAAACCGACTGAAGCATTGCCTGACCTCAATCGTGCTATCCAGTTAAACAGTAAACAGGGATTGTATTTTTATGAAAAAATGAAATGCCTGTTGCTGCTGGGTGAAGACGCGCAAGCGAAACAATTGCTCCAGACGGTGCGGAATTTTGGCATTCAGATTGAACCGGAAGTTCAGGCCAGGCTCAACCAGTAGGTAAATAACCCTAACTTTACATCCACCAGGAAAACTTATGCTGAGCCGGCTTACCATACAAAACTATGCGATCATCTCATCGCTGGAAATGGACATCCAGCCGGGGCTGACCATAATCACCGGAGAAACGGGAGCGGGAAAATCAATTTTACTGGGTGCGCTTGGTCTTGCCCTGGGTAAACGAGCAGATTTAAAAGTGCTAAATAACGATGAAGAAAAATGTATCGTTGAAGCCGAATTCAAATTGGATAATGAATCGCTCAAACCTTTGTTTGATGCAGAAGGCCTGGATTTCGATCAGATACTGATCTGCAGGCGAGAACTCACGTCCGGCGGTCGAAGTCGCTCTTTCATAAATGATACACCAGTGTCTTTGAAACTCATGCAGGAAGTGACCGCCCATCTGATCGAACTCCATCATCAGCATGACAATCTTGCCCTTCAGTCAAAGGAATACCAGATGGATGTACTGGATACGATCAGCCAGTCCCTGCCTTTGTACAAAGACTATGTATCCCGATATGCCGCGTTGCGAGCTACGCAAAATAAATTGCAGTCCGCACGTGAAGAGGAACACGCTTCTGACAGAAGAAAAGAGTTTCTCCAATTCCAGATCGACGAACTCAAATCGGCTCGCCTGACCACCGGAGAAATCGCTTCACTCGAAGCATCGCAAAATATGCTCGAGCATTCTGAAGCTATAGATCAAGTGTTGTCCGAGCTACAATCCGTACTCAGTGATGGCCACCCTTCCATCAATCAGCAACTGACCGCTCTGGTTAAACAGGTTGAATCGATACGCAAAGTTTATGAACCCATTTCAGAAATCGCTGACCGTATAGAGTCCCTGCGCGTAGAGGTACAGGATCTGGCTTTGGAAGCAGGGAGGCTGGACGGACCCGGCGAGTCTGATCCCAATGAACTGGCAAGAGTCCAGACTCGATTGAATCAACTCTACAGCCTGATTAAAAAATACAACTGCAAAGACGAAGAAGGTCTGATCGCACTCAGAGAGGAATTTAAAGCAGAATGGGAAACGCTCTCTTCCATGCACGACCTGATCCTGTCGCTGGAACAAGAAGTCATCACACTGCAAAAAGATCTGATCGCCAAAGCTAAAACCCTGAGTGCCGCCAGAATGACCGGTGCTAAATCTCTTATTCCAGAAGTCAATAAACTTCTGAAAGAACTGGGCATGGTCAATGCGCAGTTTACTATCACCCTGGATACTTTGGAGGAACCCGGACCCCATGGCATGGATACGATCACATTTCAATTTACCGGTAATAAAGGGACTGCCCTGCAGCCTCTGCAGGATGTTGCCTCCGGTGGTGAGCTTTCAAGACTAAGTCTGGCGCTGAAATCTATTTACGCCATTCAGGCCGCATTGCCTACGATCATTTTCGATGAGATCGATACAGGTATTTCCGGAGAAGTTGCATGGCGCATGGGACAACTCATCCGGGGGTTGGCAAAGGGACAGCAAATTCTGATGATCACGCACTCCCCTCAGATTGCAGCGCATGCTACACATCAGTACCATGTGTCGAAAGAAACTCGCAGCGAACGCGATACTTCATCCATTCTCCGACTGACCGCAGATCAACGCATCGAAGAGATTGCCAAAATGGTAGGCGGTGAGAAGCCATCGAAAGAGGCGGTATCCAATGCAAAAAGTCTGATTGCTGCAGTTAAGCATTAAGGGTTACGCTTACCTGTTTGTTTTCTTCATTAAATATATTGATCAACTTTCTTTGTCTTCCTTTAGAGAAGGAACATCCTCCTCATGTGGATTCAGAGAGTGTCTGGGCAGTTCAATAAAAAACTTCGTCCCTACCCCTTTTTCCGTTTCGAAATAAATCTTACCATCAAAAGACTGGATGATATCGGAACAAATCGCCAGCCCGAGACCCATGCCTGAAGATTTTGTCGTGAAGTTCGGATAGAATACTTTGTCGCGCATATGTTCATCGATCCCGACACCATTGTCTTCAAAGGAAATAATGATGAGATCGTTTTCAGCATATAGTTTAATATGAATCAGACCTCTTCTGGATTTAGGAATCGATTGTATGGCATTCTTTACGATGTTGTTAAACACACGGATGATCTGACTTTTATCGGCAAACACCACCAGGTCATTGATGGGCACCTGTAACTGAATATCCATGTCTTCGCGCTTGCGAAATAAATCGTGAACGGAGGCGAGTACATCGTTGATCACAAACACTTCATTAGATGCCTGGGGCATCTTTGCATAACTGGAAAACTCAGTCGCAATATTGGTGAGGTTATCAATCTGTTCGATCAGGGTCGTACTCACGCGCTTGATCATCTTTGGCAGATCCACATCATCGTCGCGCGATGCGGAGTTTTGTAAATACTGAATACTCAGTTTCATTGGCGTCAGAGGGTTTTTAATCTCATGTGCCACCTGCTTAGCCATCTCCCGCCAGGCAGTATCTCTTTCCGTTTGTGCGAGCAATAACGCACTTTCATCCAGCTTTGTGACCATAGCGTTGTAGTCCCGGATCAATTCACCTACCTCGTCATCGATATTCCATTGGATCGTTTCGTTTTTCTTTCCAAGGCGAATGCGTTTCAGTTTTTCACTTAATTGTGCCACCGGCCCGATGATGGATCGACTCATAAATACTGCCATACCGATGGCGATAAGGAAGATGAACACGTACGCGTTGAGCAAGGTCATAAAAAAGGCAGTACCGGGATCACCGCCTCCTGCACCGGAAGGAAATAATTCTGTGAGTTCAATATACCCTGACTTTTGGGTACCAGCCTGTATCGTGACAAACCCTACGTCTTTTGCGCGTCGAAGATTTTCATCAATAATTTGCGCACCTGATAAATAATAATCGCGTGATCCTACATCCAGAATCAGCTTAGGCAGGAAAGCCATCTTCACAGAAATATGATCACTGATGCCACGCAGGTTGTCCTGCTGCTGAATCATATTCCCTTCTGCATCATATATTTTACTCGAAGCACTGTTGGCCAACGCTATGCGAGAAGCTTTACGCATGTCTTCTCGCCAGGATTTGGTCTCAGGGGACTGAGACTGTCGAATCGATCCGGCAATATTTCGAAGGCGTTCGTCATATCGTCTGAGCTCATCTTCGCTGCTGTTGGAACGGATGTAATACACGGTCAACAATCCTACGATCACAAACGTCAGAATGATAATGATGACCACGGCGAGCTGAATTTTATTGCGCAGTGATGGTCTCGGAGAAATAGTGAGATCCATATTTCGCGGCAGAAATCCAAACAAAGCATTGAGTCCGGCCAATAAAAAAAGCAGGAAGCTAAAGACGGTGAAGATCAGCGAGAAGAGTGACACCACCTGACTAAAGCCCTCCATCTTTTTACCGATCAAAATCACCACATCCTTGTCGTTGCGCATGGCGATATCGGTGCGGTCATTGGAGGAAGCAAATTCGTAGTACTCACCTACTTCCATCCCGTCCTGCAGACCTTCAAATTCAGGCAGGACGATTGGATAATCATGCTGATGTGCAAATATGAGTTGTCCTTCGCGGTATACGCCGAGGCTGTATTTTCTTGGGAGATTTGGCAACCATTCAATGATGCGATCTTCTGCTCTTTCCCGAAGATTAAAATCAAAAGGGGCACTATCAATGATCTCCTGGCGGGACACCTTTTCAAAATCCTTTTGATACTTGTACAGGACAAATGCGGTCATAGAAGAAATCGCCACCAACCAGCTCATCACCCAGATCATGGATTTATTGCCCTGCTCAATGTATAAATCGAGTAAGGTCATCAGGATAAACACGCCGAGGTAAAATCCGACAAACGGAATATCAATATTGATCAGCAGGATCAGCGGCAGACTCACCACCCCTGCGATCAGCAATGCGATCATCCGCTCATAAAAATTGGTCGTATAATAGATAGCTCGGGTGACAATCTGAAAGGAAAACGTAAACACGCCCATTACGATCAGTCCGCAGGCCAGGATGGATAGAAAGTGGTGAATGTCAAACAAAGAAATTTCACCGAGATCGAGTCTGAAATTACTTTGCCCCACAACCTGTCGGAGGATCCATGCCGTGAGACCACACATCATTATGACGACGAGATAATGACTGGTCGTCATAAGGCGATCAATCCAGCGCTCTTTGATCAGAGAAGTAGAAAACGACTGCGTGTCTTCTGCGGGATCGCGACTGTATATCTTGCTCACCAATGTACACAACCACAAAAAAATAGAACTATCCAAAAGCAGGTCAGCCGTGGAGTATGGAAACTCGATATTCTGAATGATCGGACTCAGGAGTGACAGCTGATCAAAAAAATCATGGTACGGCACTGCCAGAGAAGCCATACGAAGTCCTAGCACACCGAATATCTGGAGCAGGATCTTGTTGATGGAAGAAACTTTTTCTTCCGGCCGCTTTTCTACCCATGTGATCCAGCTCATGCAAAGCGACCAAAGGCCAAAAATGGAGAGGAAGAGAATGATCCCCTGGAGCGCAAAGGAGAATTCACGTGTCAGGAGTTGAATATGTGCCACCGGTGCACCATCGATACTGCGAATTAAGGTGGCATCATCCGGTGTCGGATGGCCAAAACGATATGGGGTCACCCCGATGCTATAGGCCTGTCCCTGGTGTGGTAAAATCGGTATTTTGAAATAGGCTTGCAGTAAATCCTGGCCATCAGCTATCTCGGCGCCTTTGACGTAATAGTCATGACGATGATCGCGCTTGACACAAGGTATCTGAGCAAATTCTTTATGGGTCGGGTCGACGATCGGACCCGGCTTAGACCAGAACAAAAGACTATCCTGGTGGTATAAATAAATGGTAAAGGGCTGCTTGGCCAGGACTTCGAGCTGGCTGATGAGGTCATTGGAAAACAAGCGGTCTGTTTTCTGCGCAGATCGAATCTGGCTTACCCAATCGCCTTCTCGCAGGAGATCAAAAGCCTCTACTTCCAGCGTCTGGATATTGTCTTCTATCTGTTCGGCAAAATGCGCCCGGTCATAGGACAGGTGGTCATATACCAGCAGGAATAGGAATGCAGCCACGCTTCCTGCAAATAAAAGGAGATACCTGATGGCGCTGACACGAATCCGCATAAATCACATAAAGATAATACTTAATAAGTATTAAGCTAATTATCACAGGTTTATATTTCCCCCTGAAAATCTGTTCGAATTTTCTGCATCTTCCCGTCGGATTGCGAACTTCTGAGCAATCAGGATGGTTTAAAGAAAGCATCTGTGATAAGTCCATCGCTCCCTTTTCAGGGAGAGGAAAGTCCGGACAGCGTAGGGCACCGCACCATCTAACGGATGGGCTTCACGTGAGTGAAGACAGAAAGTGTCACAGAAACTATACCGCCCTAAAGGCTCTGTCCTTTGGGGTAAGGGTGAAAACGTGCGGTAAGAGCGCACGCATGATGCGGGTGACCGGTCATGGGATAAACCTTGCGGGCTGAAATGCCATGTACACTTCAATTTTCGAACCCATTCCGATGGGTGCGAATATCCGGCGGCTCGCCAGAATAGGAATAGTTGAAGGGGGTAGGCAGATAGAGCCGCGACAGTAATGTCCGGCCCAGATAAATGATGGACATCGCTGACTCGTCATCGATAACAGAATCCGGCTTATTTATCACAGATGTATTTTTCAAAAAAAGAGAAAGCCGAAAAGAGACGCACTCTTTTCGGCTTTCTTATTTCTTCACCGGCTTGTTCTCCGGATAGTATTAGTTAGTCGTAGCCTGAGGTTCTTTTTTCTCATCAAAGTGGAACATCAGGGTAAAGCGAAGTGTGTTGTCCAGTGGGCTACGCTGATTGGATGTAGGCACCAGATAGGAAACGTTCAATCCGAAGACATTATATTTCAAACCCAGACCAGCGGTGATAAACTGGCGGTTTCCTTTGTTTGGGCTTTCAAAGAAATAACCCGCGCGGAAGGCAAACTGCTTGTTGTACCAGTATTCGGCGCCAACTGAAAAGTTAATCTCACTGATCTCTTCTGAAAATCCACCCGGAGCGTCCGTAAAGGATCCGAAGATTCCTTCAAACAAGGGTTTCTCTCTGAAATCAGGGTATCCATTATTGTTCTCGTCATACTCAGGGTCTTCAGGGCTAATCGGTGTGGGGACAAGTAACTTGTTGAAATCAAGCAAAAAGGTCAGCTGATTGTAGTTGTCCAGATCCATCTCAAGCGCTGCACCCAATCCCAGGTTGCCCGGGATAAAATCTTTGAACTCTGATTTGGTGTACGAAACTTTAGAACCAATATTCGTAAATGCACTGGCGATGCGGAGGGTCGACCCGGCACCGATATCCAGTGGTGTCTGATACGTAAAGGAGATATCTACTGCTCCGGAGGTTGCCGGCACGATATCAATATTGTCAATTTGCTGTCCACCTGCCAGGTTGGAGTAGATAAACTTACCGGTCAGGGCAGCACTGAATTTTGTGGATAGCTTTCTTGCGTAGGCAACGGCAATTTCAAACTCATTGGGATTTCCCTGTCCCAGGGAGTTTCCATTGATGTCTGTAAACTGAAGTTCACCAAGTGAAAAATATCGGAGAGAGGCCCCGAGGGTTTGATTTTCACCAAGCTTTTTATAACCGGCCAGGTATGCCAGGTAAACATCCTGCAGACCCAGCGATCTCAACCATGGTGAGTAGCTGGCTGACAGTCCGTAATCAGAATCAATAAAGGCCAGTTTGGAGGCATTCAGGTGCATCGAGTTTGCATCTGCAGAAATGCCTAGCCCCCCATCTCCCATCGCCGCCGAGCGGGCATCGGGAACGATCCTCAGAAAAGGAACAGCCGAAATAATAGCATTCGGGCAGTTTTCCGTCGAAGGGTCACAATACTGGGCATTGGCCGCATTAGCAACCATCAGCATAACAACTAAGAGTGAAACGTATTTCATGAAAATCTGGATTATTTAATATTTGAGTGCAAAGATACTTTAATTGAAGTCAACGGAGGAAAACAAGTTTTTCAGCAGAGGTTTCAACCCCTTCGCTGATACCATTTTGGGTAAATGTGGCTTTTAATCTGAATATATACATACCCGGAGAAACCTCCGCGCCATAATCATTGCTCGCATCCCACTGCAGATCGGATACGCGATACCCACCTGAAACGTAGTCTTCGACGGTTATATTTTTGATAAAACGGCCGGAAAGGTCAAAAATATCGAGCTCCAGGTCCATTTCTGCCCCCGGACGGTTGTGTTCAAACTGAAAATAGGTCACATCACTGAAAGGATTCGGGTAGCTCATCAGGTTTTCAATCACAGGCCCGTCACTGTCCACTACCAGAAATTCAAGGTAATCCTCCCCGGGATTATTGGCCAAATCCCAAGCGGTCACCTTCAGTGTATGCATACCGGGCGACAAATCGGACAATGGGTATAAAACCTCTCCCTGTCGGTAATCATTCAGCGATGCCTGGTAGAAGTCATTTAAAACGATGCTATTCTTATCATCCCCATCCAGCACGGCTTCGATATCATGCCCGATACTCGTTCCGGACGCATTGATTCCATTGTCATCACTCAGCTGCACATATATATTTGGATTGGCATCCGTAATCCCGCCGTCAACAAAATTGGCATCATTCATAAACAGCTTCACGACAGGAGGCTCATCATCCGTTAATCCTTCTTTGGAAACACCACCGATATAAAACTCCGTAAAATATCCGGTCGCATCGGTCACCCCGTTTTCCGCATACAAACTCATCTTGCCTTGCCCGAATGAAAAATCGATATCCTTCGGCAACACAAACTCGATGGTCCATTCGCCATTGATGACAGAAGCTATGCCTTTAAACAGCTGACGGTTTTGTGTAAAAAAGCTTTTGACAGAACTTCCGCTATCGTTTGCCAGTGTTTTGCGCTCCTGCTTTTTATCAAAGAGCGTCACAAAAACAGAACCGTTGAAACCTGTGATGATTTGTCCTTCCCGATTCACAATGCGACCAGAGACAGTCGCTTTCTCCAATGCACTGATGGTATCCGGTAATCCGGTTAACACAGATTGACCATTGATTTCAGTGACAACGATATCATATTCGGGGATAGCCAGGCGCTGAGATGGATCGCCAAGCAGTGTAAATTTCCGGGCATTGATATCGAGGGTATCAATGGCATTTGCATTCTTTGCCCGGCGCAACACTTCTGCAATCCGGGGATACGTGCCATCCGGATCAGGATCGTACAACCGCTGCATCACAGCTCGGGTCAGGCGTTCATTAGATCCGGAATACACCGCCCTCACGGTTGTCATCAGCCCTATCGCACCCCCTTCCGGGTTTAGCAATAAATGCTCACCGGTACTGGTAAATCCGGGTTCATCATAACTGGCAAAGGAACATGTAGCCGTGATAAACAGGGGCATATTATTCTTATTGGTATAGGATTGTGCCTGATTAATCCCCAGCACACGCTCCTGGGACCATCCGTTCGGTCCGCCGTGTCCCATATAGGTTATGGTCAGCGCTCCTTTATTCATATTCAGGTCGATACTTTCATTGACTGCCGGATAACGATCTCCTCCGGGGGTCGATTCCTGAGGGAAAGCATCGAAATAAATTTTTTGAATATTGAGTTGCGGATCCTGCGTTTCCTTCATGACCGCTAATCCATCGGCTTGGTTGAGATGCGTGTTGCCATCTTCATCATCTGCTACCATGACAATTCTGGAACGCCAGTCTTTCAGTGTGGCTGGCTCAACGTCATAATAAATGAGTTTATCCACGATCTGCAGGGCTTCATCCGCTGTACTCACAGGGATTCTTCCAACCGCAATATCAAGTGCACCGATCAGGTTGTCACCTTCATCATCGTCCAGTAAGGCAAAGTAATCGTCAGAAGGAAAAGAGCGAATCGGATCCAGCGATTCCTCGGTTTCAAAAGCAGGTACAAAGTTCTGATACGGTAGCTCAGTAAAATGATTCAGATAATCATATGTAGCATCTCCGATAAAGCACAAATACCCAAAGGAAGCATCCCGCTTGTAAATCATTCTGGCAAAATCCCGAATAGCTGAAGGATCCGGCGAACCCCCGGAAAACTCTTCAAAAATTTCCGACACCGGCACTGCCACGACCACCAGTTGGCTGTGGCTCCTCCTGTGCTCGGCCAGCTTCTGTGCAGCTTCTTCAAAACCATCGTAATACACAATCACCAAATCAGCGCGATCGATGGCATGAAGATTTTGATTGGCGATCACTTTTTCATACACCGGTTGCTTTACATCCGTTCCCGGGTGAAAACAAATGAAGTGATCGGGCACAATTCCATTTGGCGTATGGACAAATGCAGATGTCGGCCCCACGTCAAATGATTGGATTTTTGGCATGAGAGGCTCGGTCACATCCCAGATCAGACTACCTGCTGGCAAACCGTCTACGCTATAGATTGGCCTTTGATCCGATGAAGCGCGTATATCTCTGATCTGTAAGATCTGACCCGATCGATACATATTTTTCTTCCAGAAATTCAACTGAATATTATCCACCCAGGCTCTCGAGTTGACTCCATTAGCAGTTGGGTATCTGACGAGAATTTGCTGAATATTCTCGCCGGGCACAAAATCTCCTATCAGCACACCATCATTAGCATAAGGGGCTTCATAATTGCCCAACACCACACCGCTGACATTCCGTCCGGCTTCGTAATCATCAAATTGAATGTAAAACCGGGATAACGATCCTGCCCGCGCAGCAAAACGCACGTCATAATGTACGGTATCAGCCGGGTCCATATCCTGCAGATTGAAACGATTCGTGTAGTTAAGTTGTGTGATGGCTGACATTTCATCGCCATACCAGGATTGACCTGAACCGGGCGGGCGAAACCGTCCCAGCAGGTTGACTTTCTCATCTTCCAGACGCTGATACACCAGAGAAGTCCCGGATACATAATCTCCGCCTGCTTCATTGGCCTGAGCACTTATTTTCTCTCTGTCAGGGCCATTGATGATAATATAGTAATGGTTGGCCAGATCGTAGTTATTCAATTGCATGTTGTACACCCGATCCTGTGCATCGTAGGTCCATCGGTTAGGCCCTTCAGCATACCACAGCAGATAATCTCCAGGATCGAATTTTCCATCTTCCAGTCCGACTCCCATGGAAGCGGATTGTTCCAGGTCATCAATTCTGGGTGTGGCATTCCACTGGGGAACGCGCCCTGAGCCATTGCCGTAAATGGCAATTTTATCCGGTGACACACTGCCCGGATCTACTTTAAGCTGCTGGCTTAGAAAATTGTAATCAATTTTATACACGCCTGTTTCCGACACAGACACGCGATGAATCACGCCATTGCGCAGTACGGATGCTTCTTTAAATTCAGGTCCTGAGCGCCCTTGGAAATCCTGTGAAAGGGAGCGAATGGAAATATTCAATTTTCCGCTCAATAGCCTTGCATAAAGCCCCGGTGCAGCTTCGGCAACTGGTAATACCCAAATCTGAGCATACCAGAGCCCATGTTCCTGATGGATTATATATCCTGTCGTAAAAGATGTGCTGATACCTGTCAGAGAAGTGCCTGCAGGGGGTTGAAAAAAATCGACCTTTTGCGCCCCAATGTCCACTGTCAGGGATGACGCAGACTCCAGGGGTAATAAAAATGAATATACAGGCAGGTGGGGAAATGTCGGATGAGGTTCCTGCATTTCAAACGCCAGACTTCCATCGGCAGCCCATTCGATCTCAATATCCTGGACGATTTGTCCCTGTACGCTGAGGGTAGTGGCCACAATAGCCAATATGGCTAAACACAGGGGTAATCGTCTGAACATAGTGGTTGACCTGAAGAAGTTTTTCAAAAATCTACTATTAAACGGAATGGATATATATCTATTGCTAATATCAAATAATAAATAGTGTCGAAAGTTGACCAAAAAGTCAACTTTTTGCCCACTGGTGGACGTTATGGTAGTCTTTGTACGTTTCAATGTGCAAAAAGAGTAATATTGTAATCTGAGCATGCAACACTCCTTACACACAATCTCTATAAAGTTACGTCTTCTGCTGCCATTCAGGCACTTACAAAGCAGAAAATGGCTGGCAGCAGTCATTTTTATGGCGGTAATGGCTGCAGGGCGTGCTCAGGACCCTATTTTTTCTCAATTCTATCTGGCCCCACTGGAACTCAATCCTGGGCTCACAGGTCTTTCAGAAGGTCCTCGTTTTGCCCTTAACTACAGAAATCAGTTTCCCGGATTTAACAATGCCTATCGCACGTATGCGATTTCCTATGATCAGTTTTTCGAGCGTATGAAGAGTGGCGTGGGGTTCTGGCTGCTGTCTGATGATGCCGGGGATGGGATCCTCAAGACTACGAAAGCAGCCGGGATCTACAGCTACCGAGTCCGAATTCGTAGTGACCTGTATATGCGTATGGGTATAGAGATAGGCGTGGTCCAGCGCACCCTTAATTGGGACAAACTGCGTTTCGGAGACCAAATTGATGATTATCTGGGTGAAACCAGTCCTGGTGGAACGCCTTTTCCGACTGAAGAATTTGCCCCGGAGAAAAACACCCTTCTCTACCCCGATCTGGGCCTGGGCTTTGTGATCAATAACCCCACATTTTACGCCGGATTGGCCGTGCGACATCTCAATACGCCCAATCCGGAATACCTGGGCAGCAATCCCAATCTGACGCCTGTCATCCCGATGCGGTGGACTGCCCATGCCGGGGCGACATTTGATATGGCATCGAGGCCTGGCCGCAATAGCAACGGTGTATCTCTATCCCCATCTATTATGTATGTGCTGCAGGGGCCGTTTCAGCAGATTAACGGTGGTGTGACCTTCGATGCAGGCATGATCAGTGTGGGTGCATTTTACCGCAATTCTTCCGGGCAATCGGAAGCCATCATTGGCGCTATTGGATTAAGAACCAAACAGTTAAAGATAGGATATAGTTATGATGTGACGATTTCAGGTTTTCCGGTCAGCGGCGGCACCCATGAAATTGGCATTGTGTATGCACTACAGCCGGATCGCAGCAATTCGAAATACAGTGACTGCCTGAGACTGTTCAGGTAACGGACGAGTATGCTACAGGCATACTTTTTGTTGCGTCCTTTATGATAAAAACAAAACAATATTTAGCCTCAGGTTCCGTTTCAGAAATGTATATTTGTCCCTCCTTTAACAAACATGTTCAGTTTTAGAATGAAGAAAATTCTCTTTTTTAGTGTAGGAGCACTACTCCTATTGAGTTTCGGGGCTTGTAAAAAGTCCGAACGTTCATCCGTGACCGGCTGGAAGTACAACGACCAGGAGTGGGGTGGATTTGAAAAAGGCTCACATGGCGATCTTGAAGTAGGCCCGGGCCTCGTCCCTATAGACGGCGGTACCTTCACCATGGGTCTGACCGATCAGGATGTCACTTTCGACTGGGACAACGTTCCTCGCAGGATCACCGTCTCTTCTTTCCTCATGGATGAAACGGAAGTGTCCAACTCCCATTATCGCGAGTTTGAATATTGGACAAAAAGAGTTTTTGGTGACTCCTATCCACAGGAATGGCTGAGTATACTGCCTGACACCCTGGTTTGGAGAGAAGAACTTGCTTTCAATGAGCCACTGGTGGAGACATACTTCAGACATCCGAGTTACGCTGACTACCCTGTCGTGGGTGTCACCTGGGAACAAGCGAATAAATTCTGCGCCTGGCGTACCGACCGCGTAAACGAAATGTTGCTCGTAGAAAAAGGCGTACTCAATCTGAATGTAGATCAGAAAGACGCGGACAATTTCAACACAGAAGCATATTTGGTTGGACAATACCAGGGAAGTGTAAGGAAAAACCTTCCGGATCTCAAAACCGGTGGCGAACGCCCCGTACGTTTTGAAGACGGTATCCTCCTTCCGGATTATCGCCTCCCAACGGAAGCTGAGTGGGAATATGCCGCTCTTGCGCTGCAGGGCAACAACCTGTCTAAAAAAGATGAATTGATCTCTGACAGAAGAATCTATCCATGGGATGGTGCTACTGCGCGCTATAAAATTCATGACAGAAATCAAGGCCGTATGCTGGCCAACTTCAAAGAAGCTCGTGGTAACTACATGGGTACTGCCGGCAAACCAAATGATAACGCTCCTTTCCCTGCACCGGTGAAAGCGTTCTTTCCAAATGACTTCGGTCTGTATAACATGGCCGGAAACGTCAATGAGTGGGTCGGCGATTTGTACCGTCCTATGACCAGTGCTACACTTAGAGATGTGGAGAATCATGACCTTAACCCGTTCCGCGGAAATATCTTCCAACAGCGTGTTCTGGACGAAAACGGAAGCCCTGTTGAAAAAGACAGTCTGGGTCGCATTCGTTACGTCATCGTGGAGGATTCCATCGCTGCCAGCCGTGAAAACTATCAGAAAGGTAATGTGCTGGATTACAGAGATGATGATGAAGAAGCGGTATACTACGCATATGGTGAATCTACACTGATCAATGATAGTTCACGCGTCATCAAAGGTGGCTCCTGGGCAGATCGTCTGTACTGGCTCTCCCCTGCCGCTCGTCGTTTTAAAAACCAAACCAAAGGCGATCGCACGATTGGTTTCCGTTGTGCCATGCACCAGATTGGTGGTTCTGATCCCGGCGGTGAAATCGGCGGACATGACTTTGGAGGTGGTAAAAAGAAATCTTCACGGAGATATAAATAAACCGATTCTTTCAGAAAATATAAAAAACGCCCATGCAGATTGCCTGGGCGTTTTTATTTTGCAGCGGGACTCAATTTTACAAACCCTGAATGCTGTCCATGGATATACATGCGCTTTACGATCTCTACCTCAGGCATCCCGTCATCTGCACCGATACCAGAAGAATCACAACGGGCTGTTTGTTCTTTGCACTCAACGGTGACAATTTTGATGGCAACCACTTTGCCCAGGAAGCACTTGATCGCGGAGCAGTCAAGGCAATCGTATCTGATTCGTCTCTTTCCGGTCCTGATTTTATATACACAGATAATACGCTTGAAACACTTCAGGCACTGGCTCGGCATCACCGGAGGCAACTTAAAGTACCTGTGTTAGCGATCACCGGAAGCAATGGAAAAACCACAACAAAAGAATTGATTACGGCAGTGCTTTCCACTGCATTTCGAACGCAATCCACGGCAGGCAACCTGAATAATCATATTGGCGTCCCGCTGACCTTGTTGTCCATCCAGCCTGATGTGGAAATCGTCGTTTGTGAAATGGGTGCCAATCATGCCGGGGAGATTAAACTGCTTTGTGAAATCGCAGAACCTTCACATGGCATCATTACCAACATAGGCAACGCACACCTTGAAGGCTTTGGGTCGCTCGACGGCGTTCAGCGCGCGAAAGGAGAGCTGTTTGATTTCCTGCACCAACACAACGGGTTTGCATTTATCAATATCGATGATCCGCGTGTGCGGGCACTGGGCCAGGCACTGAAGCACAAAACGACATTTAGTCTGGAAGCGAGTGATCATCCAGATATTCATTTGATTTATATCCAGGAAAAAGATGCCGGTTTTGCGTTGCAAAACGAATCCGGAACCGTCAGCATTCAAACGCGGATGTTTGGTCGATACAATGCTGCCAATATGCTTGCCGCGTATGCCATTGGGTTGCATTTCGGTGTACCACAAAGCAAGATAGAAACTGCGCTTGCAGGGTTTGTTTCCAAAGGCAATCGATCTGAAGAAGTCACGCATCAGAATTGTCATTTCGTCATGGATGCATACAACGCCAACCCTTCAAGCATGCGCTTAGCCTTGCAGGCTTTTGCAGAAAAACACCCACACGGTTGGGTCGTTTTAGGCGATATGATGGAACTGGGACATGAGAGTCAAGTGCATCATGCAGAGATTATATCACTTTTGGGCACACTTGATTTTGAAAACGTTTTGCTTGTCGGTACTCATTTTTCAAGTGCACTTAGTACACATGCATTACAGGATCAACGATTCCGACCTTATTTGAAAACGGAAGATTTACTGGCTGAATGGACATGGGAAGCCTGCAAAGGAAAAACTGTTTTTGTGAAAGGTTCCAGGTCGATGCAACTGGAACGTATTTTAAAAACGGAGTAAAGCGCCTTAGCCTAAGACAGATTTGATAATCCTGTCGCTGTATTCTTCTTCACAAGCATTGCGATAATCCTGGTACGAGCATGGAACTTTGCGCCCTTCTTTATCCTGGATCCACCATCTTCCTGACAGTTCGCTTTTGTAAAACAGCAGTACATGATCGTGGTCTTTGGCTTGTACATGGTACTCTGTCAGCGGATTCTTTTCCGGATCTTCACGCAGGATCGAACCTTCCATGAAATACCAAAGCATCTGGGCAATGGCATTGGCCAGCATCCCCGAATCATCTTTCTCCGCCATATAATTATATACACCGACAGACCGAAGCGATTGTGCAGCACCTGCATAGCGAAACAACTGACAAGCTTCTACGACGGTTAGTCCGCTACCCGACATACCGGACAGATAACCTGTCTCTGCTGCACTCAGGCTATCGCAATTGAAAATCAATGCGTCCGAATCCCGGATGCAGGGCTCGGCAAGGTTTAGTTCTTCTCTCAACTCACTGAGGCGCAGGTGACCTTCGACAGGCAGATGGGTCTCTGACACCAGGTGTCGTTGTGTGCCGATATATTGAAACATAGTCCCGGGTTTCATATCCCGAAAATGAACATCGTCATCCAGGTTAGATTCCCGCACGATACTGGCCATTCGGAGGCCATCCACCTGATGACGCAGAAAAGCCATCGGGGCCCCGATCAACATGACTACGGCTCCTCTGGCTTTGATCTCTTCCAGTACCGGAAGGATATTTTCCGGTTCTCCAAGTGCAATACTCCCGCAATCGATCAGATTCATGGCACGGGCTGAAGTGGCACTGAACTGATAGAGAATCTTCTTGATCCGACTGCCCACAGTAGTGTCAAAACTGATCAGCAGGACATCTCCGGCATGGTAACTGACGTCCTCGTCGGCCAGAAACAGCACTTTATGCCATAAGGAGTTTTTACTTATGCGGTCGGGGCGAATGGACGATTTGTCGTCCGGAACAAACCAATGGGATATCATAGGGTAAATATATTAAATATAATCCATATATGTAACCCTATTCTCTTTCATGGCCTTCAAATACTAATTGCGGGTTACAATTCCTTACCGAAAATTTAAACCGGGTACCCTTTTTGTAATAAAAAAGAAATACATTTGTAAGACACAAACTATCTTTTTTAAAAATCTGAACCTTATGACACGAGCACACCTTGTCTTGCTGTTTAGTTTTCCCCTGATTTTTCTGAACTCCCTGCAAGCTCAAAATGAGAATAGCAGCCTCATGTCGCCGGTAGTCACCGACGAGATGACGCAGGATCCTGAACAGAATCAATTGTGGAGAACCGGGCAGTCCAAGTATTCTGCCAAACCAAAACACATGTGGGAATTTGGCCTGCATGGCGGCACCTCTTTTATCGGAGGCGATGTTGAAGCCAGCACCCCTTCCGGGTACGGCTTTGGTATCCACCTTCGGAAAGCGATTAATTACACTTTATCCTGGAGACTCGATGCCACCTATCAAACCTCCAAAGGATATGATCCAAGAAGTTTTAACTATCTGGGCGTAGAGAAAACGTATACACAGAATGTCGATGATTCCCCTATTCTCGTGGGATACACCGACACGAATACGCCGGATGATAATATCCATCGCAACTACAAGACCGACATTGTTTCTATAACCCTTGAAGGAATTCTGAACATCGGCAATATTCTTTTTCACGGTCCTTCCAACAAGTGGAATTTATATACCGCTATTGGCCTTGGTGTCAATATCCCGGAAGTAGGCGTCGATCTGCTGAATGCAGACGGTGGGTTATATGATTTTAAAAGCGTCACTGAAGGGCTCGACCTGAATACCGCAGATGGAAGAAAAGAGTCCATCAAAAACCTGAAAGCACTGCTTGATGGTGATTATGAAACGCCCGGTGGTGTCGCTTCTGATGTGGTATCTTTTGGGGATGAAAAAAATGTGATCCCTCACCTTTCTGTTTCGTTGGGATTATCAAGGAAGTTATCCAAGCGAATCAACCTTGGTCTTGAGCACCGCATCTTACTGAGCGATAATGATCTGCTCGATGGTTTTGAAATGCTGTCGCCAAGTTCGAAAACACCTAGTAACGACATCGCGCACTACACATCTCTACGTCTGGGGATTAACATCGGATCAAAAGAGAAAAGAATCGAACCCCTGTATTGGGTAAATCCACTCGATGCCTCGTTTAATGATATTGCTGAGCTAAAACAGCGACCTAAGTTTGACCTGACAGACAGTGATGGCGATGGAGTCATCGACATGATTGATCAGGAAATCAACACCCCTGCCGGCTGCCCTGTAGATACGCGTGGTATCACCCTGGACAGTGATGGTGATGGTGTAGTAGACTGCAAAGATGAAGAACCCTATTCTCCACCGGGATACGAAGTCAACGCAGAAGGTATTGCACAGGTCCCCAGCGAGTATCTGCAGGAAGATGAAGTCGTGGCATTGATCAATCAGCGAGCTGAGGCCATGGAGTCAAATCTCAACTGGTTTCTGCCTATGATTCATTTTGATCTGAATAAGTATTACATCAAACCTGAATTTTACGGCGCGCTCCATAACATCGCGGCTGTGATGCGCTCACACCCTGAAGTTAAGGTGGTGGCCATTGGGTTTGCAGACAACCGCAGTCCAAGTGACTACAATAATGTGTTGTCCTACAATCGCGCTAAAGAGGCAATTAATTTTCTGGTGAGCAATTATAATATCCCCCGCGAACGTTTTATTCTGAACTTCGGTGGAGAAGATACACCGCTTGTATCCAACCTTAAGGATGGATATGATGTTTCCAGTGAAGATGAATTTAAACATTACATGAATCGTCGCGTTGAATTTCATGTGGCGACTGCAACAGATAAAGAAATGGATCGTCCGGAAGGTCCTGAAGCCGGTTATAATACGCCCGGCTCTGCCAGAAAGGGCTCTAAGTACTCCGGAAATTATAATTCAGGGTACTAATCAAAGAAAAATTAATAGGGTTATTTGAAATAGATTTTTTGTGTATTCAAAAGCTCCAGACCAGCAACGGTTCGGGGCTTTTGATTTTTATTTCATCATATTTTACCCTCCCACAGGATATCCGTAATTTTACAGCATAAACCGAAGTATATATCATGGCAGAAGTAATCCGCATGCCCCGCCTCAGCGACACGATGGAAGAAGGCATTATTATCGGCTGGTTAAAAAAAGTAGGTGATCCTATTTCCTCGGGCGACATACTCGCCGAAGTGGAAACTGATAAAGCGACCATGGAACTGGAGAGTTTTCACGATGGCGTTCTGCTCTATATCAGTGTTGAGGAGGGCCCGGTACCCGTCAATGATGTATTGGCGGTCATTGGGGAGAAAGGTGAGGACTATAAAGCGATTCTCGCCAGTGAAAAAGAAAATGAAGCGGCCCCGAATCCAACTCCTGCAGCAACACCTTCCGCGGCGTCCCCTCAAAACGGAGGACCTTCTGTAGAGGTCGCTCCCCAGCCGACAATGGCCACTGAATCTCAGCGTATAAAATCATCGCCTTTAGCCAAGTCCATGGCTGCACAGGAAGGAATTGACCTCGCCACTGTCACCGGTACCGGTGAAGGCGGTCGGATCGTCAAACGCGACATCGAGAATTATTCTTCTCGCGGAAGCCAACCCGGTGCTCAAATCAATGTCCCTTCTGCTCCGGCCTATGGCGATATACCGGTGACACAGATGCGTAAAACCATCGCACGCAGACTTTCAGAAAGTAAATACTCGGCACCGCACTTTTATCTGACCATGAAGATGAACATGGACAAAATGGCGGAGGCGCGCAAACTCATCAATGCCAATCCTGACACGAAAATTTCGTTCAACGATTTTATCATCAAAGCCTGTGCCGCTGCCCTGCGCCAACATCCCTCTATCAATGCATCCTGGCAGGGCGACACAATTCGCATGAACAAAGACATCAATATTGGCGTAGCCGTCGCTGTCGACGAAGGTTTGCTCGTTCCTGTTCTCTTCGGTACAGATCGAATGGGCCTGAAAGATATCAGTGTACAGGTAGGTATTCTGGCGGAAAAGGCAAGAAATAAAAAACTGCAGCCTCAGGAAATGCAGGGGAATACCTTTACGATTTCAAATCTGGGGATGTTCGGCATTGAAGAGTTTACCGGTATTATTAATTTACCGGATGCAGCGTTGCTTGCTGTAGGTGCGATCACGGATGAGCTTGTCATGACCGATGGAGAAGTGCACACGACCAAAGTGATGCGCGTCACACTGTCCTGTGATCATCGGGTCATCGATGGGGCCACCGGGGCTAAGTTTTTAAACACCTTACAACAATACCTGGAAAATCCCGTGGCTATGCTGCTTTGATCGGTGACACAATACGGACCGGGGTTTTTGTCTAAATTTGGAGTGTATGTCACAAAGTTCTTCCCGTCATCTCGAATTTGCCATCCGCGCCATCGGGCAACTACCCGGTATCGGCCGAAAGAGTGCGCTGCGCATTGCTCTGTTCCTGTTAAAAAACAAATCCACGATTCTGCCGGAATTGATGGAAGGCCTGAAGGGCATTCGGGAGAATATTCAAAACTGCCGGACCTGCCATAACCTGTCTGATGGCGAAACCTGTGGTATCTGCAGTGATCATAAGCGCCAGCGCAACATCATCTGCGTCGTGGAATCAGAACGCGATATCATGGCCATTGAAGATACCGGTCAGTATCACGGATTATACCATGTGCTCGGTGGCATCATCTCCCCCATCGACAATGTAGGCCCACAGGATCTCCATATCCCCGATCTGATGGAACGTGTGGCGAGTGGTGAAGTAACGGAAATCATCATGGCCATAAGCCCAACGATCGAAGGCGAAACCACAATATTTTACCTGAGCAAATTACTGAAAGACCATCCTGTACGCATTAGCCTGATCGCCCGTGGCGTGTCTTTCGGCGGCGAATTGGAGTATGCAGACGGACTGACTCTCGGTCGATCGATTGTCGCACGCACGAATATTGAATTGACTGAGAATGCTTAACCTTTCAGGCTGTTGAGACTTTCTGTTGTCATCGTTAGCTACAATGTTTACCCTTTTCTGGATAACTGCCTGCGATCGATTCGCCAGGCCATGGTTGGCATAGAAGGCGAAGTCATCGTCGTGGACAATGCTTCGGTCGATGGCACACCACAGCAGCTCCAGGAACACTATCCGGATGTTGAGCTGATCTCCAATAGAGAAAATGTTGGATTTGCAAAAGCAAACAATCAGGGCATTCGAATCGCGCAAGGTGAATTTGTGCTATTGCTCAATCCGGATACCGTCGTGTCTGAAGATACATTTACAAAATGTATCTCGTTTATGGATGCCCATCCGAAGACAGGTGCCATTGGCGTCAAGATGCTGGACGGCAGTGGAAGCTACCTTCCGGAATCGAAGCGCGGGCTCCCTACCCTCACCGCTTCGTTTATGAAAATGACCGGGCTGTACCGTTTGTTTCCAACCTCACGCAAATGGAACAGCTATTATCAGGGACATGTCGATGCGGATGAAACTGCAGAAGTAGACGTGTTGTGTGGTGCCTTTATGTTTATGCGAAAAGAAGCGCTGAACAAAGCCGGACTGCTGGACGAAGACTTTTTTATGTATGGAGAAGATATCGATCTCTCCTACCGGATCACCGGTGCGGGGTATGCTATTCACTACCTGCCTACTACCAACATCATCCATTACAAAGGAGAGTCTACTAAAAAATCAACACTAAATTATGTGCTGACCTTTTATGAGGCTATGCTCATTTTTACACGCAAGCATCCTGAATTTAGCGGACAGACTTTTCTGATCAAACTGGCGATTTACTTCCATGGTTTGCTGCAACTGATCCGTCAGAACATCACCCGATGGTGGCCTGTGATCCTGGATGTCGTGTTGTTGTACGCATCCTTTTTTGTGACCAGCAAACTTTGGAGCTGGTATTACTTTGACACACCCGGATACTTCCATCCCACGAGTTACTACTTCAACCTTCCGTTGTATACTGTACTCATCGTGCTGGCGATGTATCTCAATGGAGCCTATGACAAACCTTATACACGCAAGGCTTCCTGGATAGGATTTTTTACCGGCCTTGTGATGATCCTCGTGCTGTATGCATTGTTACCTGTCGACCTGCGCAGTTCGCGGATGGTGATCTTTCTCGGTTCACTTTTGTTTGGCTGTTTCCTTTGGTTTACACGGTCTGGCGTGTCTCCCTGGGGCCGCTTATGGGGAGATGCAGATGCACAGAAAACCAGAAAAGCGATCATCGTTGCCGGCGAGGAAGAAACCGCACGTATAAAGGAATTGATCAACCGATCGAAGGATCATATCGACATCATCGGTATAGTCACACCTGATGAACATCTCCACGATGCCCCTTCCGGATACCTTGGGCACATCGGGCAACTCCATGATGTAGTCCGTATCTATCAGGCGGGCGAAATCATTTTTTCCGCCCAGGATGTACCCTTTTCAGTTTTTACAAGTACGATGTCGCGGTTGGGACCTGCTTTACGATACATGCTGGCTGCCTCTACGACGATGAATATTGTGGGTAGTATGGGTAAGGATATTGCCGGGGAATCCTACGCGATACAGATTCACTTCAATCTCTCCGATCCGGCTTCCATCAGGGCAAAAAGAATTTTTGATTTCATCGCATCGTTTGTTCTTCTGCTTCTCTTCCCGGTTCTTGTTTTTTTCATCCCTCATGCCTTCCGGTTATTCAGGCACATCTTTGAGGTGATGTTTGGAAAAATGACGTGGGTGTCCTATTACCCACTGGAAGGCAATAAGCAATCACTTCCGCCACTCCCAAAGGGTGTGCTGGATCCGGCTTCTACGGCCGATCATGCAGATCCGGGCAGAAGACTACAGCACATTCATTATGTTTATGCACGTGATTATCACTGGACTACCGACTTGTCCATTCTGATTGCGCAAATAAAAAACACCGGACAAACTCGCTAGGCTATGCACGCAGAATTGATTTCCAACATTCAGAAAGCAGCAGGAACGTATTTCGATGAGATCGTTTCTATCCGGCGTGACCTGCATCAGCATCCGGAATTATCCTTTCAAGAGGAAAGAACAAGTGGTGTAGTAGCCCGGTTTCTTGAAACGCATAAAATCCCTTTTACGACAGGATGGGCAGGTCATGGCATTGTTGCTACGATTCAGGGAGCATATGAGGGCCCAACCGTGATGCTGCGTGCAGATATGGATGCATTGCCCATTTTGGAAAAAAATGAAGTGCCCTACAAATCAAAAAATGATGGGGTCATGCATGCTTGTGGGCACGATGTACATACGAGTAGTTTGCTGGGTGCTGCGGCTATCCTTAAACAGTTTAGCGACGCATTACATGGAACGGTCAGATTGATTTTCCAGCCAGGGGAAGAAAAACTTCCGGGCGGTGCATCGATGATGATCCAGGAGGGATTGTTTAAAGAAGGTATTCCGCAATGGATTCTGGGACAGCATGTGCATCCACCCTTGGAGGCTGGTCATGTAGGTTTCAGAAGCGGATTGTATATGGCTTCTGCCGACGAGATCTATATTACCGTTAAAGGAAAAGGCGGGCATGCCGCCACACCTCACCTGTGCCATGATCCGGTTGTGGCTGCTGCACGTGTGATCACAGCCTTGCAGGAGGTGGTCAGTCGCACGATCAACCCGCTGTCTCCGGCCGTCCTGACAATTGGAAAAATTACCACGGCCGGCGGTGCGACAAATGTGATTCCGGAAGCTGTTCATCTGGAAGGTACCTTAAGAGCTATGGATGAAGCATGGCGTTCCGAAACGCATCTGCGAATTAAGCAGCTCGTACAGCAAACCTGCGAAGCCCTTGACTGTACAGCCGAAACTAATATTCTGGTAGGCTATCCATGCCTGATGAACGATGAGGCTGTGACGGCCAACTGCAGGAAATGGGCTGTTGCCTATCTGGGGGAAGAGAATGTCCATGAATTGCCGCAGCGTATGACGGCGGAGGATTTTGCTTTCTATACCCAGCATGCTCCGGCTTCATTTTACCGCCTTGGGACCGGATGGGCGGATCAAAGCAGGAATATCCCTGTGCACAACAATCGGTTCGATATCAATGAAACCGCGTTGCAAACCGGCATGGGACTCATGGCTTTTATTACTCTCGCCTCTCTGGCGGACTCTCCTTCCTAAGAGATTGAAGGGCACACCACTTACCCGATCTGCCTGGGTATATGGAGGTAAAACCAATCTATTGACTATCAAATAGTTGGAAGCCGAAGTTTCATTTCAACGATGAAGTCTGTTATTTTTAGTGCTTTACATATAATTTTTTTTATAAATTATAAACTATTTTATTTCAATGTTATATATTTGATAACAAATCATCATATCATTTACTTCTAACACACGAAACGCATGTCAAAAGTCCTTATCGTTGACGACGAACGCAGTATACGCCATACCCTGCGTGACATCCTTGAATTTGAGAAATATCAGGTGGATGAAGCTTCAGATGGCATGGAGGCTTTGGTAAAAGTCAAGCAAAACACCTATGACGTTATCATTCTGGATATCAAAATGCCGAAACTTGACGGGATGGACGCGCTGGATCGCATCCAGGAAATAGCGCGCGAAACTCCTGTAGTCATGATCTCCGGACATGCCTCGATTGATACCGCAGTGGAAGCGGTTAAGAAGGGCGCTTTTGATTTTATCTCCAAGCCACCGGATCTCAACCGATTGCTGATCACGTTGCGAAATGCTATGGACAAATCTGAACTCATCACGGAAAGGAAAGTGTTGCAAACTAAAGTATCGGGTTCACGCTCACAACCGATCGTAGGTAAATCCAAATGTATCGGTCAGATCATGGAGACTATCGAACTGGTCGCCCCGACTGAAGCCCGCGTGCTCGTCACCGGTCATAACGGAACAGGAAAAGAACTGGTTGCGCACTGGATCCATCAAAAAAGCCACCGCAAAGATCACCCGCTCATCGAAGTCAATTGCGCCGCCATTCCTTCCGAACTGATCGAAAGTGAATTGTTTGGCCATGAAAAGGGTGCGTTTACCTCTGCGATCAAACAACGCACAGGAAAATTTGAACTCGCGAATGGCGGGACCATATTCCTCGATGAAATTGGGGACATGAGTTTATCCGCGCAAGCCAAAGTACTTCGAGCGCTACAGGAAAATAAAATTGTCCGCGTAGGCGGTGACAAACAAATTCGCGTTGACGTGCGTGTCATAGCCGCGACCAATAAAGACCTGCGCAAACTTATTGACGCCGGAAAATTCAGAGAAGACTTATATCACAGACTCGCGGTCATCATCATTGAAGTACCGCCGCTGAAGGAACGTGTGGAAGACATACCCGATCTCGTCAAGCATTTCTGCGAAGACATCTGCAAAGACTACGGTATTCCGGTGAAACAATTTGACAGCAAATCAATTAAGAAACTACAGAGTCTTCCCTGGACGGGTAATATTCGCGAACTGAAAAATGTGGTGGAACGCCTGATCATCCTCGGAGGCAAATCCATTTCCGCTTCAGATGTTGAGAAGTTTGTCCTCCCAACCGCGCAAAGCAATATTGAAATGAAAGAAGTACTCTCTCGTTTTACTGATCTGAAAGACCTCCAAAAGTATATAGAACAAGAATACACCAACTATCAATCCTCTGTCGGTTAAAACCGGTGAAGGATACTGATTGACGCTATACAACATTTAATTTAAGAAACATGGCTGAAGGCATTCCTCCTCGTCTCATGAAACAGTGGACGCAACTCAAAGGTGAAAACGCCTGGACAATGTTCAAGGTAATCGCAGAGTTTGTGGATGGATTTGAATCGCTGAACCGAATCGGCCCTTGCGTCTCCATATTCGGAAGCGCACGTACGAAGGCCGACTCTCCACACTATCAGAAAGCGGTCACCATCGCCCGCAAACTCACGGAAGCCGGATTTGGAATTATTACTGGGGGTGGCCCGGGTATCATGGAGGCCGGAAACAAAGGGGCGAGCATTCAGGGCGGTGTGTCCGTAGGGTTAAATATAGATCTGCCTTTCGAACAATCACACAATCCCTTTATTGATTACGACAAGAACCTGAGTCATCGCTATTTCTTTGTCCGCAAAGTGATGTTTGTAAAGTATGCTCAGGGTTTTGTGGTACTTCCCGGAGGGTTTGGCACATTGGATGAAGCATTTGAAGTGCTGACATTGATCCAAACCAAAAAAATATCCCGCGTGCCTGTGATACTCGTTGGCTCCGAATTCTGGTCCGGCCTAAAGGAATGGATCGTAAAGGTGATGCTGGAACGGGAGAACAATATCAATGAAAAAGATCTGGAGCTTCTCCCGATCATTGATGACCCGGATGAAATCGTTCAGTACATTAACGACTTCTATGCCCAGACAGAAGAGCAATTCAGTCCTAACTACACCCTGTAAAAAGGTTATTCGATTTTAATCCGCAGATTTTCCCAATTCAGGGAAATGACATTGTCTTCAATCAGAAAGGTCATCCGCTCATAGAATACCGGAGAAGCTTCAGGCGTTGCTTTTATCCGGATGACATCTTTTTCTTCGTTGTATTTAAAAGCGCCCCATTGCGACCATTCGGCGTTAAATATCCAGGTCCATTCTGACTCTCCGGGAATGGTGAACAGCGCGTACTTTCCGGCCGGAAGCACTTCTCCGGACTGGAGATAAATATCCTGATCAGTTTCAAATGTTGTCGCTTCATTCGCTCCTGTTCGCCAAACCTTATTATAAGGTACCAGTCCATCCCATATCACCCGACCTTTTACAGCAGGCGAAGAGTACACAATTTTAATCTGTGCATCCTCCATACTGCCTTCTGTTTCCTGCAGTGGTGATGCCGGTGTAGAGGCAGGGGCTTGTGCAAAACTGTGAAATGCTGTTAGGACCAGCGTGGATATCAGGAAGGAAAGGGAGATAATTCTTTTCATCATGTGTATGTTGTATCCCCAAAATAACAAATTATCAGCCCATTGTTTCACCAAAGGGTTTAATATTTTTAATCCGGCCATCTATGTTTTAACAACTGTTTAATTGAAAAACGAAGCTTCAAGCCCTATTCGGAAATACCCTCGGTAATGCGGATAAATTTCTGCCTGATACAATACGCGTTCTTTAAAGAGGCCCACAAAGTCTTCCATGCGAACAAACGCTTTGATAAATCTGATCTGCAATCCCAGGCCCATATCCAGCCTGAAATAATCGGGTATCGAAGACTGTCCTGTGAGGATAAATTGCCCGTTGACCGGGAAATACGAACTGCCGGTGAAGCCCCCATTATGCGTGATATCAATACCGGGCAACAGCGTCACTTTTTGTTCGAGGATACGCAACTTACCATACAGGCTCGCCGTATACCAAAACTTTGGCAGAGCGAGTTCTTCCCGCGGATCCGGATGCCAGAACAAACTGGCGCGAATCCCAAGCGACCTGAAGTCAAACGACTTGGACAGGGAGAATCGCCTTAGGGAAAAGGAACTATTGATCTGATGCGGGAAAGACAGCGAATCAAAATACACGAAGTTGTCATATACAATCCATTTCACCCCCATCTCAAGCTGATGTTTTGGGATACGCCAGGACACCCCGAAGTCACTCATAAACGGATTCTGGAAATCTTCTTTGTATATCAGTTCCTGATTGACATACAAGCCTGACTCCATTAAGGATGGTTTCCTCACGGACAGCGCCCAAACGCCTTTCAAATAGCCAAGAGCACCCATGTGAAGGTCAGCTTCCGCGTTGAAGGCAAAAGCACCTTCTGCCTGACCGAGTCCAAGCGAAAATCCGCCTTGCAAAACCAGGGGTTTAATCCAATGAAAAATTCCATCTGCTTCGAGATATAGCTCAGCAATCTTTTTTTCCGTGGGTTCCTGTTCGAGATGAATCCCGCGATACCGGATCGACCCGTTGAGCAGGGAGTTTGCTTTTCGCCACGGAAGCCCCACGCCAAAGGTCCACTCATTCTCTTCGAAGAACGTATACTGTCGTATTCCGCGCGGGTCATTCAGGTACACAGGGTTATAATAGTCTTCATTCAATTCATTCGCCTCATCAACATATTTATACAAGCCGGTCGCGTAGGATGCCTGCAGCCAGAGATCAATTCCAAAATCTGATTCATCCGATGTCAAATGCACGATCTGTTTGGTTAAAAATGATCTGTTTTTATGGTTTGTAGTGGCCGCTGTAAGATTTACAGGCACGGACATATTGGGAAAATTGGGTTCACCGATCACGCTGGTATCCGTCACCCCACCATTCTCCTGGGCGACGACAGAATTATTTGTGTAGTTATAAAACGCATCGTACTTCCCCGATGGCGCATCGTGCCATATGCCGACTCCAAATCCGGTATCCTTCTGACGTTGATTGGTAAACTGACCGATTTGATTGATGCGGTTGTAATACACACTCAGGCTGACGCCATCCCCAAACCGCCTGCCAAAATCGAGCGTAAGAAATGTATCATCCTGGTTTGCCTGAGAATATTTAACTCTGGCTACCGGAATTTCCTGATTGTAATACCTGAACTGATCCTGTCGGATGTAATACGGATCATACTGATTCCATCCGGTGGAAAACCCGATTTGCGGGCCTACAACCGGCGCAAACGATCGGGATGCTGAACCGTAATTGCCCAGGTGCGCATAATAATCCGGCACAGGATAATGTCGTATGTCTTCCCAGTTTAACGTATCAGAAGAGGTATATACTCGGTTAGGGTCACCGAGGAGTACATAAGTAAAATCAACAGCCGTATCCAGTGGCATCGTACCGGAAGGGATAGTATCTTCTCTTGTGTTCCCGATGGGCAACCCGGGATCAGGCTGCTGGGCTTGAAGATCCGGGATAAAAAATATTCCGGTCAGTAAAAGGAAAATATAAAAAGGACACCTGGTGTTCATGTACACGGTATAACGAACATTTGGTGAAAATAGCCTATTCCTGACTCAGGACAGCCGGATTTACACCCATCGAACTAAATCCACCATCGTGGTAAAGATTTTGCATGGTCACTGCTTTGGTGTAATCGGAAAACATCACTGCGCAGTATTTGGCACAATCTTCCGCGGAGGCATTTCCAAGCGGGGACATATTGTCCGCGTAAGAAAAGAAATCATCAAATCCTTTTACCCCGCTTCCTGCGGTAGTCCGGGTGGGTGACTGTGAGATGGTGTTGACCCGGACTCCTTTTTTCACCCCAAAATGGTATCCGAAACTTCTGGCAAAGGATTCGAGTAGCGCTTTGGCATCTGCCATTTCATTGTAATCCGGAAAAACCCGCTGGGCCGCAATGTAGGACAGAGAGAGGATAGAACCTCCATCGGCCATGGCATCTGTATTGTAGAGCACCTGCATCATTCGGTGAAACGACATAGCACTGATATCAAGGGTCTTGTGCATCCAGTCGTGATTCAACTCTGTATAGGTTTTGCCTTTACGCACATTGAGGGACATCCCGATTGAGTGCAGCACAAAATCAATCGGACCACCCAACACTTCTTTTGATTTTTCAAACAAGCTGGTCAGATCTTCTGTGGAGGTTGCGTCCGCAGAAATCACTTCAGCATTCAGAGCTTCTCCTAACTTCTGGATGGTGCCGAAGCGCATGGCTACAGGGGCATTGGTCAGGGTGATCGTTGCCCCTTCAGCCACACATTGGGTGGCCACATGCCAGGCGATCGAACTTTCGTCCAAAGCGCCAAAAATCACTCCACGTTTCCCTGCTAATAATTGATGATGAGTCATATCAAAAAAAGAATCAGTTATACAGACTAAACGGATGCATGCACCCGGAAGAATCCTTTAGGCGGAAAG
>JAUHXV010000024.1 GCA_030426765.1 Bacteroidia bacterium
ATGTGCCTGAGCCCTGAAAGGGCGTTTATGTAGCGTTGGGGTTTAGCCCTAAGCAACGGAAAGGCCTTTAGTTTAGTAAAAGCCCCCTGGTTCTGCGAACGATCCCCCTCGCTTGTCTAGAAGGCGTGGTCCTTTGGAGGAAGGGGATGTATTGCAATACGCTCCATTCGAAAAGGGCTGAACCCCATTTCTACATGCAGCCTCTTCAGGGCTAAATCTATAATTCATGGAATGTGCCTGAGCCCTGAAAGGGTCCCGATTCCGACACATCGGAACGGGATAGCGTTGGGGTTTTCCCGCTGAGCGGGACTAAGCAACAGGAGATCATATACAGAATTATAGGTTCGGAAACGATTTGAAAAGGGCTGAACCCCTATTCTACATGCAGCCTCTTCAGGGCTAAATCTATAATTTGTGGAATGTGGCTAAGCCCTGAAAGGGCGTTTATGTAGCGTTGGGGTTTAGCCCTAAGCAACGGAAAGGCCTTTAGGTTAGTAGAAACCCCCCTCGCACTCATTGATTCTGACTTTTCCTTGTCACGGCGAACCCCCTCGGCCGTTGGCCGATCCCCCTCGAGAAGGGGATGTTTAATTGAGACAGGTATGTATCTGTTTACTTAAGCCAGATCAATGATCCCTCTCTGTCCCTCTGACCTTCGCTCTCCGCACTTCGCCCTAAGCGCTTAGCTTTACGTCATGGCTACATTCTTCGCTACTCGGCTGTTAGCATGGACCAGGGATAATCATAGACCCCTCCCCTGGGACAATGGTCCGCGCGACGCATACCATGTGTGGATCTCAGAGGTGATCATGCAACAAACACGTATTGTACAGGGGTGGGATTACTATCTAAAATTCATCGAGCGCTTTCCGGATGTGGGGGCGCTGGCGGGGGCGACGCAGGAAGAGGTCTTGCGGTACTGGCAGGGGCTGGGATATTATAGTCGGGCGCGTAATCTGCACAAGGCGGCGAAGATGGTGGTGGATGAACTTGGGGGTGTCTTTCCGCACGCGTTCGAGGAGCTGAAGAAGCTGCCCGGGGTGGGGGATTATACGGCGGCGGCGATTGCGTCTTTTGCGTTTGGGTTAAAGCATCCGGTGGTGGATGGCAATGTCAAGCGCGTGCTGTCGCGGTTTGGTGGGTATGAGGGATCGATCGATGAGCCCTCCGGGCACAAGGAGATCCTGGCGCTGGCAACGAAGCTTATGAAGGGATCATCTCCGGCTGACTTCAACCAGGCGATCATGAATTTTGGGGCGCTGGTGTGTACGCCGAAGAATCCGCAGTGCACTGCCTGTCCACTCTCGAAGAAATGTTATGCGTACCGGAATGAGTGTGTCGATGCACTACCGGTGCGCACCAAGAAGAAAACCAATACGCTGCGGTATCTGCATTTCCTGGTCTTGTCCTGGCGGGGGAAGATCCTGTTGCACCAGCGCGGGGGCAAGGATATCTGGCGAGGGCTATATACGCCTCCCATCCTCGAGACCAGGTCTACCCGCAAGCCTACTCTGAAAACAGTCACTGCTGAAGTCCGCTCCCTTACCGGTACTGATAGGTTTGAATGGACCGACTCTTCTGATCCGGTGATACAGGTACTGTCCCACCAGACGCTGCATGGGCGATTTCATCACATTGAGCTACTCAAAAAGCCCGGCAAAGCTCGGGAAGGGTTTGTTTGGGTACCCACTAGACATCTTGATGATTTTCCGCGGCCGAAGATGGTGGTGGAGGGAGGGAAACCTGAATAACTAAAGAAGAGGTGAATACGTATCTTTAGAGGCTGAAGTACTTCAAAAAATCAATGGCAAATTCATGACTATAAAAGAATTAACAGACAAGCTTCAAGCAAAAGGATATTCTATAAATACTAATAAGGAAATTGGTCATGGCACTCAAATTAAATTGTCCAATGGAGCTACAATAAATTGCTACAACAATGGAAGAATACAAGTCCAGGGAAAGGCTGAGGTAAAAGCAGAGTTAGATGCTTTTCTGGGGCTGTCGAATCCTTCAGAATCTATCGCATTTGAACCGGCAGGTTCTTATGAAAAACAAACAAACCAGGTTTTCGTAGTTTATGGCCATGATAAAGATAGCCGAGATCAATTAGAGGCTATGCTGAGAAGGTGGGGTCTTGAACCATTAATCCTTGATCAACTTCCATCTGAAGGTCAAACTATAATTGAGAAACTCGAAAACTACACCAACAAAGCCCATTTTGGAATCGTACTCGCAACACCCGATGATATAGGTTACCGAAAAGATCATCCTGATGAAGAGGCTTTTAGGGCAAGACAAAATGTTGTCCTTGAGCTTGGTATGTTGTTATCTTTATTGGGCAGAGATCGGGTTGCGATATTACTTAAAAGCCAATCTGAAATGGAGCGCCCTTCTGATATCCAGGGTTTGATATATATCTCTTTTAAGGACAATGTATCTGAGGCAGGGTTAACTTTGGCTAAAGAAATGTCTGCAAAGGGATATCAAATTGATGTGCAGAAAATATAGCTTCTTTTATACTAAAATCTCAAAACTTGTTTGGTTATACTACTCCCGCATCGCTTTTTCTTTGTTGCCAAAAGAAGGTAACGGAAAAGCTACAAATCAAATAACTAAACCACATAGAAAAAAGTATTTTACCATGAAGTCGTTTTTGTTATCACTCATTTCTACGTTTATTTCTATATCCATTTTTGCTCAACCAAACGCCGAATCGGCCAATCACCTAGCTTTCAAGGGCGTCCCCATTGACGGAACGCTAAATGAGTTTGTTGGAAAAATGAAAAATAGTGGGTTTACTCACATCGGGACAGAAAACGGAACAGCGGTATTACAAGGTGATTTCGCGGCTTATAAAAACTGTATCATCAGAGTCTCAACCTTAAAACAGAAAGATTTGGTAAGCAACATCTCTGTGGAGTTCCCAAACTGCAGTACCTGGTCTTCGCTTTCTTCAAATTACTTTAATTTAAAAGGTCTTTTGACTGAAAAATACGGATCGCCGGCAGGTGTTGTTGAGCGTTTTGACTCTCCGTATAATCCTGACGATGACAATGATAAAATGTATGAGTTGGGTCAGAATAGGTGTAAATACTACTCCACGTACACCCTTCAAAAGGGAAGTATTCAGCTATCAATTCAAAACAAAAGATCGTCGAGGGGATTTGTTATGCTGACATACTCGGACAAAATTAATAGTGATGTGATCCGTGAAAAAGCACTTGGTGATTTATAGTATTTACTTCCTTTTTGCCATATAATCCTTTATCGTCAGGATCGTCTCAATGAGCATGATAGAAGTCAAAAAACAAAAACCCCATGCCCCTTCACCCCTATCAAACCGATGCAGTTAAAAACGTTTTAGAAGCATTTGAAAAGCATAGATCTGTCATGCTGCAAATGCCCACTGGAGCCGGTAAAACACATGTCTTTTGTGAAATTGCAAAGGGGTTCTACATTGAAAGAGAAGGGCGCGTCTTGGTTCTGGCACATCGAAAAGAGCTTATTCAACAGATACAGAATCGGCTGAAAAAGTTTGGGATGAACTCGGGCATAATTCAGTCTGGTCATGAAGAAGATGAAAATGCACAGATTCAGGTGGCTTCTGTCCAAACCCTGTATCGAAGGAATAATTCAATACACCTTAACAATGTGTCACTAATCATTGTTGATGAAGCTCACCATACACGCTCCGCCACTTACCTAGCCATATTAAAAGCGTACCAAAGGAGCAATACCAAGTTATTGGGTGTTACGGCAACACCCGAAAGGCTGGATGGGCAAGGTTTTGAGAATATCTTTGATCACCTGATAAGCTCACCACAGATCAGCTGGTTTGTAGAACAGGGATACTTGGCACCCGTGAGGCACTATGCTTCAGACATAATAAAACTGGAGGGTGTCTCCATAAAAAAATACCGAAAAGGATATAGCGACTATGATGATGAGAAGGCAGTGCGGTATTATATGGGTGAAAACATTATGGCCGATATCATCGACAGCTACGAACGTTTCGGTGAAAACAAAAAAGCGATTGTCTTTGCCATTACGATCGCCCACGCCAAAGAATTATCAGACCGATTTAATGAGAATGGACACGTATCCAAGGTTGTATCAAGTCTAACAAAAGCCCCAGAGAGAGAAATAATTCTTAAACGATTTAAAAATAATGATATCAAAATCCTGGTCAATGTTGATATCTTTTCCGAAGGGTTTGACTGTCCTGATATTGAAGTGGTACAGATTGCAAGACCCACGAAATCACTAGTAAAATACCTGCAGATGGTCGGACGCGTCACCCGGACTTTTGAAGGGAAAGACTATGCTATTGTGCTCGACAACGCCTGCCTTTGGCAGGACCACGGTCTGATATCCAACGTAAGAGAATGGACCCTCAATGGTAGCAATCTAATGCAAGAGGTCTTCGATGGACTCGTTTTTTCTGATGGAGCTGGGGGTGAAGCGGCATACAGACACAGGATGAAAGAAATTCCAGATATTAATATGGTTGAGGTGGACTCTCTTGGTCACAAAGAGGAAGTTATCTTTACAAAGAGAAGACTTGAGGCCGTCATGAGTGAATATCATGTTACTGGGCCAGAGGTTTTTGACTATTTAGAGACGCTAACAAGCATTGACCTTAAAGAGCATTTTAAAGGAAAAGGTTCTGATTTTAAAAAGAAGTTTGTCTCAGAACACCTCCTGAAACTCATCGACTTTAAGTTCTCATCTCATAAGGCATTAAAAGCTTAAATAATAAACAAACGAACCACCAGCAATGAGTATCGACAAACTTGATATGAAAAGCCCCGACCTTGTCACCGAAAACATTGAAAAGCTATCTGTGCTGTTCCCTAACTGCGTTACGGAAGGTGCAGATGGCAAGGCAATAGACTTTGACTTGCTCAAACAAGAGCTAAGCCATGCCGTGGTAGAAGCAAATAAAGAACGTTACCGATTAGAGTGGCCAGGGAAACGAGAAGCCATAGTAACCGCTAACCTACCCACTACCAAAACCCTGCGTCCTGTAAGGGAAGACTCTGTAGATTTTGACAACACCGAGAACCTCTACATAGAAGGCGACAACTTAGAAGTACTCAAGCTACTGCAAGAAAGCTACTTGGGTAAGATTAAGATGATCTACATAGACCCGCCATACAATACAGGTAAAGACTTTGTGTACAAAGACAACTTTAGCAAAGATGCCCAGGAAGAACTCTTAGAAAGCGGACAAAAAGACGAGTACAAGCAACGCTTGGTAGCTAACCCTGAAACAGCAGGACGTTACCATTCCGATTGGTTGAGCATGATGTACCCAAGATTAAAGTTAGCAAGGAACCTTTTAACTCAGAATGGTGCTGTTTTTATGAGTATTGATGACAACGAAGTTAACAACCTTAGAAAGGTGTGTGATGATATCTTCGGTGATCACAATTTTGTCGCACTAATATCAATCATAGTAAAAACTGAAGGTCGTAGGTATGGCTTCTTTGCAAAAACTCACGAATATGTCCTCGTGTATGCTAAAGATAATACGGTTCTTGAATTGAACGAATTGGAAGTTCAAGGCAAAGAGTTTCGCTATAAAGATGAATTGGGTGGATTTGATTTAAGGGAATTGAGAAACCAGAACACTCGGGCTTTTAACTCGTCTAATCGTCCGAATCTTAGATATCCATTCTATGTGGAAGAAAAGAATGAAGATAGTAAAGGTTTAATGCGCCTATCAGTAACTAAAAAAGGTGGGTGGACGGAAGTGTGGCCTATTACTGTTGACGGACTTAAAAGCGTTTGGCGTTGGGGGAAAGAAAAAGCTCAGAAGAATGAAAAGACAGGATTGGCTGCAAGGAAAGGAAGTGACGATGTGATTCGAATATTTCAGAAGTACCGTTCAAGCACTCAGTCTGCGAAAACTGTTTGGATGGATAAACAGATTATATCTATAAAAGGTACTAAAGAAGTACAAGAGCTGTTTGGATTTAGTGCTTTTGACTTCCCTAAGCCAGTTGGTCTTGTCGAACGCCTTATTGAAATAGGCACTAATGAAGCTGATACGGTTTTAGATTTTTTTTCAGGTTCAGCAACCACGGGTCACGCTGTTTATTCTCTTAACAAGCGTACAAGTAGTAATAGAAAATACATTTTAGTCCAATTACCAGAAGAAATAGAAAAAGACCATATCAGTTATAAAAAGGGTTACTCAACACTTTGTGACGTGGCACGCGACAGGCTTAAAAAATCTGAAGAAGCAGTCGGTGTATTAGGTGAAGAGTTTGCAGGCTTTAAAACATTTAAATTAGACAGCAGCAACATGCAAGATGTCTATTATAAGCCACAAGATTATGACCAAAACAACTTAGACCTCTTTGGAGACAATGTAAAACCAGACCGTACCGCAGATGATTTGTTGGCACAAGTGATGTTAGATTGGGGCTTGCCTCTATCGCTCAAGATAGAGTCCGCCTTGGTGGCGGATAAACAGGTATTCAAGGTGGCAGAAAATTCCTTATATGCATGTTTTGATAGTGGTATTGATGAAGACTTTGCCAAAGCCATAGCAAAGGATAAACCCTTGCGCATTGTATTTAGGGACAGAGGGTTTAAGAACGATACCGCAAAGACGAATGTAAAGCAGTTGCTCAGGCAGTTAAGTCCGGAGACGGAGATGAAGGTGATTTAGTTTGGCTCCGTGAGAATGTCTGAACCATGATTAATAAGGATTATACGATTGCCTTGATTATGGAGCAGTAAGACTTGAAATCAAGCGATCATGAAACATTAAGATTTAACCCATAAAATCATCGGTGCCGCCATGGAGGTACACAAGCACCTGGGAAATGGTTTTCAGGAAGTGATCTATCAGCGTGCGCTATCCATTGAAATGAATATGAGAGACCTGCCTCATGTGAGAGAAAAAGAGATGGAGCTGCATTACAAGGGGTATGAAATTGGCACACGGCGTGTTGATTTTTTTGTGGATGAGACCATTATGGTCGAAATAAAAGCATTGACCGCACTTGAAGATGTGCATCTGGCGCAAGCGATGAATTATCTCGAAGCATATAATATAGAAATCGGCCTGTTACTGAATTTTGGTGCCAGGAGCATTGAGTTCAAAAGGGTACACAATAATAAAATCAAGCCATCATGATAATCGAGCAAATCATGGTTCAGACAATTACCAATTGTGGGTATGAAAACATGAAAAACATTCGTATATTTGCAGGTAATAGTACCTGCCATGCCTCTCGTAGAAGCACACTTTGGCAGGTTTTCGCTTTTTATAGCCCTATGTTTCACAAAACCAAGGGTTTATGAGGTATCAAAAAGCCAGCCTTACCATTGCCGAGCAAATCCAGCGTCTTCAAAACAGGGGCTTAAACATACCAGATACGGAGCGTGCTGCTCATTATTTAGGCAATATTAGTTATTACCGTTTGCGGGCTTACACCTACCCTTTTCAGGATAACAAAGACCCCAACCACCCTTTCATTCAGGAGGTTAGCTTTGATGAAATCCTCAACCTCTATGTGTTTGACAGGCAGTTGCGTTTGTTACTCTTCAATGCCTTAGAGAAAATTGAGATTGCCTTCCGTACCCAAATTATTTATCGTTACGCTTTAGAATATGGTGCTTTTTGGCATTTAGAAACGGACTTGTACAACAACTCCCGCTTCTTTGCTCAACACATTGCTTCGCTAGAAAAAGAAATAGATCGTAGCAAAGAAACTTTCATCAAACACTATAAGGCTACCTACACAGAGCCCGATACGCCACCCGCGTGGATGGCATTAGAGGTGAGCAGCATGGGACTGTTGTCTAAAATCTATTTTAACCTCAGAAAAGACAAAGGCCCTAAAGATGAAATTACCCGATACTTCGGATTAAAGGATACAGATACCCTAGAGAACTGGTTGCATTGTTTTTCGCTACTTCGCAACCTATGCGCCCACCACAGTCGTGTATGGAACAGGCGCATGACCAAAATGCGCATTCCACACAAAACGCTCAATCCTTTTATTGAGAACAAAAACATTAGGCCGTATAAGGTCTATACCTACATCACGGCCATCAATTTCATTTTGAATATCATTAGTCCGGGGCATCATTTTAAAGCCAACCTCTTGTCCATAATGGAAAATTGTCCCTTGGCACAAGAAAAAGAAATGGGCTTTCCTTTAAATTGGAAAGAAGAAAGGTTTTGGAAAGGATAAGTAATATTTAATTAGATAAAGAAGAAATATTAATTTAAAGAGGTTTAAGGAATATGTTAACAATGTTCTTAACCATTGATTACCAGCCAAATACCTCGCTCAAGGAACATTGAGACCCTATTAAGGAACATTAGCAACTTATGAAGCTACAATTCAAAGAACAAGACTTTCAAGTGGCAGCGGTCAGGGCTGTCGTGGATTGTTTTATAGGACAGCCATTAAAAACCAATCGGTTTACACTGGAGAGAAACCACACACTCCTGCAAAACGCACGACTGGTGGCTGCCGGTGGTGGTTTACAGCTCTCCATGGAGCTGGACGAAGAAATTGGTTATCGCAACTCCACAGTTCAACTCATGGAGTCCCAGATGCTCAAAAACATACAGGAGGTGCAAAAGCATAATGATCTGCATGAAAGCCAGCAAATAGAGCGGCCAAAAGGAGTGAAGCTGGGTTACAACCTGACGATTGAGATGGAAACGGGTACCGGCAAAACCTACACCTATATCCGCACCATGTACGAGCTGCACAAAAAGTATGGGTGGAGTAAGTTCATCGTCATAGTGCCCAGTATTGCCATTCGTGAAGGTGTATACAAGTCTTTTCAGGTCACGCAAGATCACTTTCAGGAGCTCTACGGACACAAAATCAATCCATTCATCTATAATTCAGGTCGCCCACAGGATATTGAAAACTTTGCGTCTGATAGCCGTATCAGTGTCATGATCATTAATACTCAGGCATTCAATGCCCGTGGTAAAGATGCCCGGCGAATATATCAGGAGTTGGACCAGTTTGGCACCAGAAAGCCTATTGAGATCATCGCGCAGACCAACCCTATCTTAATCATTGATGAGCCTCAGTCTGTTGAAGGAGCTAAAACAATGGAGAGCATGCAGGAATTTAATCCTCTTTTCACATTGCGTTATTCGGCAACTCACAAGGTTGAATATAACAAGGTGTATCGACTGGATGCACTGGATGCTTACAATAAGCGTCTGGTTAAAAAAATCCAGGTAAAGGGCATCAACCTGAAAGGGTCTACGGGCACAAATGGCTACTTCTATTTAGAGAATATAAGCCTGAGCACTACAAAACCACCTTATGCCTGGATAGAACATGAACAGCGATCCTCCTCGGGGTCGATTACCAAAAAACGGCTAAAGGTGGCAGAAGGGTATAATATCTATGAACAATCAGGCAATATGCCTGCCTATAAAAACCAGACCGTCACTGAGATTAATGGTTATCACAATAAGATAGTTGTCGCCGGGCAGGATGTTTTTCCGGGAGATATTCTCAATGATACAGATGAGCATGCTTTTCGTCGAGTGCAAATAAGAGAATGTATTTTATCTCATCTTCAAAAGGAAAAGCAACTTTTCGGGCAAGGGATTAAAGTCCTTTCACTTTTCTTTATTGATACTGTAGAAAAATATAGGGTGTATGATGCGTCTGGTGAACAACAACCAGGTGAATACGCACAAATATTTGAAGAAGAATACGACAAACTTAAAAATGAATTTTTAGACTTGTTTGAGCAGGAATACAATGAATTTTTAAAAGACACTGATCCGGGCAAGGTTCATAAAGGATACATGCCAACTAATTTTGGGGAATACCTTAAACGAGATGTAGCTCACCAAGTACACAATGGCTATTTTTCAATAGATAAGAAGGGAAAAACTGTAGATCCATCCACCAGAGGAGCATCAGAAGAATCGGATGATGTATCTGCCTACGATTTGATTATGAAGGACAAGGAGCGGTTATTGAGTTTTGATGAGCCAACACGTTTTATCTTTTCTCACTCTGCCCTCAAAGAGGGATGGGACAACCCAAATGTGTTTCAGATCTGTGCTCTCAAGCATGCAGACAGTGGTAGTTTGACCCGTCGCAGACAGGAAGTCGGACGGGGTATGCGATTGTGTGTGGATGTGCGCGGTGTCCGGCAGGATTTTGAGTTGGTGGGAGAACAGGTGCATGAACTAAACAAGCTTACGGTTATTGCTTCTGAGAGTTATGAGGCGTTTGCAAAAGGATTACAGAAAGAGATCGCTGAAACACTTAAAGATCGCCCACAAAAAGCAGAGGTCGAATTCTTTGTGGGCAGGATGATAACCAATGAGAAGGGTGATGAAATGCGAATTTCGGTGGACGACGCCAAAAAACTTCAGTTTAGCCTCATCGTTGGACAAATAATTGACGAAGACTATAAGATCACTCCTAAAGGAAGAGAATTAATTGAACAAGGCAGGATTGAACTTCCTGATAAGCTTGAGCCTTATAAAGAATCTGTTTGCAAACTATTGCAGGCTATTTACAGCGGTGAAGAGTTTCTGCCAGAAGATGAGCGCCAAACTGTGGTGCTCAACACCAATGAAAACTTTAAGAAGAAGGAGTTTAAGGAGCTTTGGGAAAAGATAAACCTAAAGACTATTTATGAAGTGCAATTTGATAGTGGGTTGCTTGTCGAAGATGCCCGAATAAAAATTGATGCACAATTGAATATTGGTGACCGAGTATATGAGGTCAAAACCGGAGAACTGGAAGATGGTTCTGCACGACAAATGAAAGATGGGGTTCTGATTAAAGAATCTCACCGCGAGTATATGAAACTAAATAACGATTTGTACTCAAACACAACCTATGATATTGTCGGTGAAATAGAGGTTTTGACCAACCTTACTCGAAGAACGATTGTTGAGATTCTCAAAAAAATAAAACAAGAGAAATTCCTGCTTCTCCGCAAGAACCCGGAAGAGTTCATAGCCAAATGCAGCAAACTAATTAATGAAGTTAAGGCCAGCCTCATTATCAACAATATCATATACCACAAAACCGAAGAACGACATGACTCGAAGACTGTGTTTACCAATGACAAATTCGCCTTGCGAAAGTCTGAATTACTCAAAAAGCACATTTACGACTTTCTTACCTCCGATTCTAAAACTGAATCAGACTTTGCTACTGCATTAGAAAACAGCACAGAAGTAGTTGTGTACGCTAAGCTTCCTAAAAGTTTTTATATCTCTACTCCGGTAGCCAACTTCAGTCCTGATTGGGCCATCGTGTTTGATAAAGCCAAGGTGCGGCATATCTACTTTGTTGCCGAGACGAAAGGGTCGGACTCTGATATGGATTTAAGAGAAATAGAAAAGTTAAAGATTCATTGTGCAACTGAGCACTTTAAAGAGATCAGTGGGGGTGAGGTGCGATTTGAAAGGGTTAGCGGTTATGAAAAACTTATGGAAATTGTGCAATTGAAATGATACGCAAAGAGGCTTTTATATCGCCGGTTCCTCCTGTTTGGAATGAAATATACCAGCTGTTGGTGCGATATTGGGAAAACGACCTTGAGTCTGTAGGTGACATGCCTCCAAAGCCTTTAATTCTTGCAGGGTGGAGTTACAGTTCGGATTTACACAAGGCCGAACGATGGCGATCTACAATAAAATGGGCAGAAGCAAGGGGTTGTGTCCACTTAATAAGAGCGCTGAAAGAAGAAGAAAAATACTATGCCTGATTCGATATGAAGCTTATCGACAATGTAAACACACGTCTTGGGGATGACCTAAAAGAAACCATCCAAGGTGGTAGTAAGCTCAGTATAGCGGCTTCTACTTTTTCTATCTATGCCTTTGAGGCTCTCAAAAAGGAGCTAAACAAAATTGACGAGTTGCGCTTTGTTTTCACCTCACCAACTTTTATAGAAGAGCACTATCAAAAAATACCGAGAAAGTTTTACATCCCACATATTGTAAAAGAGTCAGAATTGTGTGGTGGTGAGTTTGAGCTGAGGTTGATGAATCAGCTTAACCAAAGAGCCATCGCCAAAGAGTGTTCAAAATGGGTTAAAGAGCGTGTCAGATTTAAATCTAACAAACACAATAATCAACCCTTAAACGGGATGATTCACGTAAACCAAGGCAATAACAGTGCCCAGGCGTATTCAAATGTCAGCGGTTTCACTACCTCTGATTTGGGCATAACCCACAAAAAGGGATTTCCAACACTTATTCAAAAAACAGAGTATCCTGATAGCCAGGCATACCTGGATTGGTTCAACCAGATTTGGGAGAATGAAGATGATCTTAAGGAGGTTACTCAAAAAGTGCAGGATTATTTTGAGAGTGCATACAAAGAGAATAGTCCCGAGTTTATTTATTTCATCACACTATACAACATATTCAATGATTTCTTAGATGACTTGTCACTGGACAACCTGCCCAACGAGCAGATTGGGTTTAAGGATACTTTGATATGGAAAAAGCTCTACAACTTTCAACAGGATGCTGTAATTGGAGCTATTAACAAACTTGAAAGATATAAAGGTTGCATTCTGGCTGATTCTGTTGGTTTGGGTAAAACGTTTTCTGCATTGGGTGTTATTAAGTATTATGAAATGCGGAATAAAGATGTCTTAGTGCTTTGTCCTAAAAAACTGGAGGCAAATTGGAATACATACCGTCACAACGATAAAAACAACATTTTGGCTTCCGACAGATTCAGGTATGATGTACTATTCCATACAGACCTAAGTCGGGAGAGAGGCATGAGCAATGGCAGAGAACTTGCCAATGTAAACTGGGGGAATTACGGCCTCATTGTGATTGATGAATCACATAATTTCAGGAACAACAATACTGTCGTTGGAAAAGAAAATCGGTATCAGAAATTGTTGCGTAAAGTGATTCAGGAAGGAATCGAGACAAAGGTGATGATGCTTTCTGCCACCCCTGTAAATAATCGATTCAACGACTTGCGTAATCAGCTAGCCTTAGCATATGAGGGTGATGCAGAAAATATAGATGGTAAACTGGATACTGACAGCGGTATTGACCAGATATTCAGAAAGGCACAGCAAGCGTTTAATACCTGGACTAAGTTTGAGACCAAAGACCGAACAACAGACCGGTTGCTGGACATGCTCGATTTTGACTTTTTTGAAATCCTGGATTCGTTGACCATCGCTCGATCCAGAAAACATATTACCACTTACTACGACACCACAGCTATTGGTAAGTTTCCAGAACGGAACAAGCCTGTTTCCATTCAAAGTCCGTTAACCGATTCAGATGAAGTTACGTATGTAGATATTGCCGAGAAGCTTACATTGCTCAATTTATCCATTTACACTCCTTTGAATTACATACTGCCAAGTAAAGTGCAGGCTTATGCAGACCTATACGATAAGGAGGTTCGATCAGGCTCCGGTAAGCTTTCTCAGGTTGACCGGGAAATAAGCTTGCGTATCCTAATGCGTATCAATTTACTTAAGCGCCTGGAGAGTTCTGTAGACTCGTTTCGAATTACTTTAGAAGGAATCATTAATCAGATTGAAAGTGCTATTAAAACCATTGACAATGGTGACTCCGATGACTATGAAGGTATACATAAGATTCTCAGTGATGAAAACTATGATTTTGAGTCTAACTGGGCTGATGAAGAGCAGGTAATAGGTAAAAAAATTAAGGTTCACATTGCCGATATGGATACTACGAGGTGGCGCGAAGATCTGTCTGAAGATTTAGTCGTCCTCAATCATTTGTGGGAAAACATCGTAGATATTCGTGGCGACAAAGACACAAAGCTTCAGCATCTGATACGCTTATTAGACAATAAGGTTCAGGAGCCTTTCAATTCGCACAACAAAAAGGCAATCATTTTCACTGCGTTTGCTGATACAGCGAATTACTTGTATGAGCACATTCATAAGGGCGTTAAGGCAGCTTATGGTAAGAATACGGCTTTGATTACGGGATCCAGAAGAATCTGTTCTTCTAAAAAGATTCCTTCTGATCTTAATGTCCTCTTATCTTGCTTTTCTCCAGTGTCCAAAGACAAAGCTCAGCTCTATCCAAACATCCAGGATTCTATTGATTTGCTCATAGCTACAGATTGTATTTCTGAGGGTCAAAATCTGCAGGACTGTGATTATCTAATTAACTATGATATCCACTGGAACCCGGTACGGATTATTCAGCGCTTTGGACGAATAGATAGAATTGGATCAAAGAATGACAGTATCACGATGGTGAATTTTTGGCCTGATGTTACACTCGATAATTATATCAATTTGAAGCAACGAGTTGAAAACAAGATGCTGATTGGCAACATGACTGGAACAGGTGATGACAACATTTTAAATACCGAAGAAAAAGACTTAGAATACAGAAAAATACAACTACAACGGCTTCAGGAAGAAGTTATTGATCTGGAAGATTTGAGAGAAGGGGTGAGCATAACAGATCTGGGGCTGAATGACTTTAGAGTAGACTTAACCAACATGATTAAGTCATACGGAGAATTGAAAAACATACCAGAAGGATTACATGCTGTAGTTGAATCTAGTCCGATACTACAAAGCGGTGTGGTTTTCGTCCTAAAGAACATTAACTCCGGTGTCAATATCAATAAACTAAATAGGTTGCATCCTTTCTATTTGGTATATATGAAAATGGATGGCGAGTTGATCTTAAATCATATTGAGTCAAAGAAAATACTGGATGCTATGCGCATGTTGGCAAAAGGCAGAACAGCACCTCTTGAAGCTGTGTGCCGAGAGCTTGTGAATGAAACAGATGACTACCACAAAATGGAACAATACTCGGCTCTTCTAAAACAAAGTATCAGCACAATCTTACAAAAGGAAGAAGAGAAAGAGGTGCAAAGTCTTTTTAAAGCCGGTGGCACTACTGCTCTTCAAGAGAAAATTAAAGGATTAGAGGATTTTAGGCTTGTATCATTTTTAATCGTTCGGTAATGGGGTTCTTCGATCTACCTGTGAGCACCAAGGTTGGTCGTGTTGTGCCAAAAAACGCGTTTGATGATTATACGAACACCAAACAAAAGAAGCTCTTTACTGATTGTATCCTGCGAATCACCTGGACGCACAAACTATCGGCAGAAACGGTAAATTTAGACTGTAATGAAATTCAGGAAATTCAGCTTTTCAAAGTAGAGCTCAAGCAAAAATCAGACATCTCAAAAATCTTAGAGATTATTAATAAGTCTATTCCTTATCATATTGTGTTTTGGGTAGAACATGATCAAATGGCCTTTATTTCAGCAGCCTCAAAACACTCGCATCCCGTAAATGATGACATGTCAGTTATTGACTGGGTGTTTACATCGGATTGGTTTAACAAAGATGAGAACTCCTTCTTTTTTTCTTTACGGGAGAGTTTGGATGCTGTTTTCAAAGACTTATGTGTTCAGCTTGCAGGAAGGCCTTCACTGGGAAAACGATCAATGAATGATATATTAAAAAATCAACAAGAAGTCGCTCGATTGAAAAAAGAAATCAAAAACTTAGAGTCCGCTATATCTAAGTGCAAGCAGTTTAATGAAAAGGTTGATCTAAACCTCAGGTTGAAAATTGCGGAAAATGAGTTAATGAAAATTGAGGGTTCTGCATAAATGAATTCAATTCATACGTCTTATTCTGTTTGTTATTGTTGAGGAATACTTTTTAAAGTTATACCCAAACTCTAACAGATTTAATTGAACAGTAATGTCTTTCACTTTAGGGGTATATTGCATAACCGAAAGAGCCAAAGCATTTAATAAGCCCATGTAAGTAAGTTTCTTTTCTATAACACATACACGCAGTTGATATGCACTATTTTAGTTCCAATTACAGTCGAGTCAGTCAAGAGCATCACATTTTAATAACCAAAAACCTTGCTTTGAGTCTCCGGCGGCAGGCAAGGTTAATCATAATGCCCTTCTTTCAGAATGTTTCATTCACTTATTCAGAAAACGAAAGTGGCCAGGCCTTTCCGGTGCTTACAGATCTCGCAGAAAACATCATTGAAGAGGTTTACAATAATGGCCGGCTGGGGTATGGGTCCAGGGAAGAGGCACGTGTCATTGCGGATTCGTTTGTCACTTCTCTGGGCGATTCGCAAAAAGAGTGTCTCGCTTTTTACTTCTGCACCCAAAACGATTTAATTGATGAGTGGGAAGATGACCTGAGGGAGGTTGAAAGAATTGATGAAGATTTCATTGACAAAGAGATTGGTCTCTATATAACTAGAACCATTAAAAGTATGAGATCAAGTGCTGATGGACTTGCTGATAAAATTGTAGATGAACTTATCCATCTACAGGATATTTTTTCTACACAGGATATTGGTCACTGGGATGCTTCATCCATTTCTGATGCAAATGAAAACTTTGTTGACTATTTAGGCTTACATGTCAGCCTTATTCCATTGCCTATCGATGACCTTGAATACTGGGAGAAGGCTATGGGTGGTTCCGGGGAAGAAGAATAGGCGCTTCAGAATGTCTTTGTATCCCCGCAGTAAGTTTTATTGGGGATTTATTCCTGCTTTCTAGGCTTGTGTTTACATATATTTACAAGGTAGTTTAATAAAAACATCAGATGGAAATCTTCCGACAAATAACCGCAAACAACATCGAGCTCAAAGAATATCCCTTCCTCAAAGAACTGGCGATGGAAGCCTATCTCCTGGAGAATGAAGACGTCTTAAGGCTTGATAGCGAAAACTTTTCGGATGTCGCGGTACTGGATGCAGAAATTGCTCTGAAGGCGGGCAGGAAAACGTCGAATCGCGATGGCAGAATTGATATCCTGGCACAATACGGAATGGACTACTTATCCATCGTTGAATTAAAAATAAACGAAATCAATGAGTCCACACTATTACAGCTCGAAGACTATTTACAAGAGAGACTACAGATAATTGAAAAGCATCCTGACTACTGGAGTGGTGAGGCACCAGAGCCAAAATGGGTTGGTGTCTTAGTGGGTACATCAATCTCTCCTGAGCTACAAAGAATGTTGCAGGACGGATATCAAACTGAAGAAGGTATCCCTATTGCGGGACTTGTCATCAGACGGTACAGAGGTTCTAAAAACGAAATCTATGTTATCACCGATACGTATTTCAAGTACAACTATTCTATTCGCGACTTTTCTAAGTTCCGGTTTAACAACAAAGCGTATAACAAGGCCAGGCTAGTGAATGCAGTGCTTAAAGAGTTTGTGGAGAATAATCCGGCAATAACTTATGCTGAACTAAAAACGGTTTTTCCTGATGCCTTGCAAGGAAGTTCTGGCGTTTTTGACACGTTTGAAAATGCGCAGGAAGTGTATGATAGAACTGGACACAAAAGACATTACCTGAACCCGGATGAGTTAATCAAGTTGTCAGATTCAACCATTGCGACCAGCAATCAATGGGGCGTGGGAAATATTGAACGGTTTGTTGAAAAGGCCAGGAACCTTGGAGACGAATATGAAATAGAGAACATTTAATTCTTATGACCACCCGAATCTTTGTCTCCAATAAAATCAATCAGGTATATCGCAGCCTCGAATTAAATCCGCTCCCGGAGAAGGCGGACATGGAGTCGCATAACAATTCCTGGAACGCCAACTTCGTGACCATCTCATCCAAAAAGTGCTGGGTACTGACACACTCCCTGACACGGTATACCGTCCTGCTGCCCGATGTAACAGCAAAAAAAATGAAGTCGTTGCGCTGGTGGTTTATGGACCAACTGATCAACCAGTATCTGAAGGATGATGAAAAAATTGATTTCGCGAAAAACGTCAAGCCTGAATTGTTCGATTCATTTTTTGGTGACTTTACGTTTTATCCGACTAATAATGACAGGTCGTGTATCAGCTACGTGAATCAAAGAATTATGGATCTGAAGTGGTATAAGTTTGGCGATTATGAATACGATGATATTTCTTTCTACGGGCTTGGCGCAACGATCAATCACATCTGCAGGATGAAGCGTGAGGGGAAGTCGGAGTATATCTATCCGAATAGAGAGTTGCTCGAGCTGGTCAATAGGAGAGGTTAGCGGAACTTTCGCAATGGTTTTTTGAACCTCGAACAAGAAACAGAGATGCAGGAAGCACTCCTATTCGTCTACAGCAGATTCCTCGCTGGGTTCAACATTACAATTGTTATTCGTCACACGTTGTAACCATTCCTTTTCATCCACAGAAGATTCCTCGCTACGCTCGGAATGACAAGCGGTTTTTATTAGAGGGGAGAGCAAGCCGGTGGCAGTCCCACCGGCTTGCTCTCCCAGTACCCACCAACGCAACGTCATTCCGACTGAAAGGAGGAATCTACTTTTGCCGTTGTTGGAGTTTGCTACAACGACTCATCGTCCACTAGTAGGAGCACTTTGAAACAGAGGCGCAGGAGCAAACTCCTGCACCGGCACACGAAACAATACGAAACAGAGATGCAGGAAGCACTCCTATTCGTCTACAGCAGATTCCTCGCTGGGTTCAACATTACAATTGTTATTCGTCACACGTTGTAACCATTCCTTTTCATCCACAGAAGATTCCTCGCTCCGCTCGGAATGACAAGCGGGTTTTAATAGAGGAGAGAGTAAGGCGGTGGCAGAGCCACCGCCTTACTCTCCCAGTACCCACCTATGCAACGTCATTCCGACTGAAAGGAGGAATCTACTTTCACCATCCAATAGTAGGACCATGTGGAAACAGAGATGCAGGAGCAAACTCCGTGCATCGGCTTTGCCGGGTGTGCCGTTGTTGGAGTTTGCTCCAACAACTCATCGTCCACTAGTATGAGCACATGGAAACAGAGATGCAGGAGCAAACTCCTTGCATCGGCACAATCGTCTATGCTCCCGCTGTACAGCGGGATTGGAGTTTGCTCCAACAACTTCTGTATCCAGGACATATTCGTCCACTAGTAGGAGCACTTTGAAACAGAGGCGCAGGAAGCACTCCCTTTCATCCACAGCAGATTCCTCGCTGCGCTCGGAATGACTATCGGTATTTAATAGAGGGGAGAGCAAGGCGGTGGCAGAGCCACCGCCTTGCTCTCCCAGTACCCACCAACACAGCGTCATTCCGACTGAAAGGAGGAATCTACTTTTCTGTATCCAGGACTTATTTGATCCCTTCCACGGAATCACCGGACCTCTTTGAGCAGTAAAAAAATAGTGCTGATCCGGCACAACTACTACTCCCCGTAAACGTTTTAAGGTATAGTCAATAGCTCTCCCCTCCCGCGCAGCCACCCGGCTGCGATGGTACACCACCTTAAAAACAACTCAACACACCGTGATTAAAAAAGCACTCAAGGCATTCGGCATACTCCTCCTCACGCTCATCATCGCCGTGATCGCCATACCCATATTCTTTAAAGACGAGATCATTGCAGCGATCAAAACAGAGGTCAATAAAAGCATCAACGCGACAGTCGATTTTGACGACGTACACTTATCCCTGATCCGAAGCTTTCCGGATTTTAACCTGCGCCTGGATCAACTATCAGTCACCGGGGTGGATGATTTTGAAGGGCTCCGATTGCTGGAGGCAGAAGACCTCGAACTGTCCATGGATCTGATGTCCGTGATTAAATCTGACCGACCAGTGGAGGTGCACAGTATCTCTTTGCAACAACCCAAGGTGCATGTCCTGGTGCTGCGCGACGGTCGCGCCAACTACGATATCATGAAAGCCACGGATTCAATCCCGGATGCCTCCGACTCCGAGGATCCAGGATTCCTGTTGGAACTAGAGCGGTATAAAATCACAGGGGGCAACCTGATCTACGATGACCAGGAAGGAGACACCTATGTAGCGATTGAAGGCCTTGACCATGCCGGCAGTGGAGCATTTACATCGAAGGTGTTTGATATCAATACCACCACCGATATCGAAAGCCTGACCGTCCGATCCGGCGGCGTGACCTACCTGAGCAAAGCACAGACAAAGCTCGACCTTGTCCTGGGGGCCGATATGAGCAGTTCCACCTACACCCTCAAAGAGAATACCCTCGCACTCAATACCCTGACGCTGCAAACAGAAGGGTCGGTCCAAATGCTGGAGGATCAGATCAAACCGGACCTCCGGTTCAACGCCCTCAAAAACACCTTCAAAAACTTCCTCTCCATCATTCCTTCCGCCTACACCGCAGACTTTGATGCCGTACAGGCCAATGGCGATTTAACGCTGGATGGTTTTGTCAAAGGCACATATAACCTGACCACCGGAAGCCTGCCCGCTTTTCAAATCAACTTCAAAGTAGACAATGGCGACTTCAAATATCCGGACCTGCCGATGGGGATGAAAAAGATCAACGCATACGTTGCGGTCAACAGCCCTTCCGAAGATCTCAATGAAATGGTCATTGATGTGCAGCGCTTCAATATGGAATTGGGCAACAATCCGTTTGAAGCCCGCATGAAACTCTGGACCCTGATGACGGATCCACATATCGATGCGAAAGCAAAAGGCACGATCGATCTCGCCGAACTGGCCAAAGCATTTCCAATGGAAGGTGTCAGGACATTAAACGGCATACTAACCTCCGACCTCACCGCGAAGACCAGCATGTCAGCCATCGATGCACAGGATTATGAGCAGATCGACATGGCCGGTGACCTGCGCTTGGAAAACCTGCACTATCTCGCTGATGATACCCCGGAGATTCAGATTTCCGATATGGCGATTACCTTCTCACCGAAGAACGTGAAGCTTGAACGGTTCGACGCACAGTTAGGTAAAAGCGATATCCGCGCCGAAGGCACCATCGATAATATACTAGCCTATTTCTCTCCAGAGAAAACTATGGTCGGCAAGCTAACCATGCGTTCCAATTACGTGGATGCCAACGAATGGATGTCAGAAGAAGATGAATCAACAACAAGCATAGCCACACCGGAGTCAAATCCTGATCAGGAAAAAGTATTTGATCGCTTTGACTTTACAGTAGACGGTGAGGTCAAGCGCATGGACTACGATGTCTATGAATTGACGGATTCAAAAATGGCAGGCCGAGTCACACCCAACGAAGTGACCATTCGCACATTTCAAACGAAGATCGGTGAAAGTGATTTTCAGTTGGACGGCAGCCTCCGCAATGTGTTCAACTACCTCTTCGAAAACGAAACCCTGAGCGGAGATATCAACTGGTCTTCTGCTTATATCAATGCCAACGAACTCATGCAACTACAGGGCGATGGCACCGGCGAAGAAGAAGAGATCATCCCCGTTCCCGAAAACCTCAACATGAACATTCATGCTTCCGTTGGTTCGCTGCTGTATACCAATATTTCTGTACAGGACATCAGGGGAACCATCGAAGTGGCCGACAACGTGGCTACAGTCAAAGAAGGTCAGATGAAAACAATGGGCGGCCAGGTGGTGATGAACGGTTCCTACAATACGCAGAATATGGCAGAGCCTGCCTTCGTCATGGATTACAAATTCAACAGCATGAAATTTCAGGAGGCGTTTGACAAACTGAATTCGTTTGAAGCCCTCGCACCTGTCGGGAAATACATCGAAGGCCGATTCAATACCGCATTCAGTATGTCAGGCATCCTCGGAAAAGATATGTTGCCTGTGCTAAACACATTATCGATGCAAGGCGTGTTTGAAACGATTGAAGGCACGCTGAAAAGTTTCGCGCCCCTGGATGCCTTTGCGCAGAAGCTAAGCCTCGGCGCATTAAAAACCATCAACCTGCAAAACACGAAAAACTGGTTTGAGCTGGAAAATGGAAAAGTGGTCATCAAAGATTTTGACTACTCGACTAATGGCATCGATATGGTCATTGGCGGGACACATGGTCTGAAGACAGACATGGCCTATCATGTCCGCGCGAAGATTCCGATGAAGCTTTTAAAACAAAATGCCGTAGGGCAAGCCGCAGATAAAGGATACACCTACCTGCAAGGCCAGGCTGCCAAACTCGGTATCAATATCGAGCAAGGGGAGTTTGTCAATGTCGAAGCACTCTTGACCGGCACGATCACAAAACCAGCCGTGAAGATCAATCTCCTGGATGCCTCCGGCAAAAGCACAACCATCGGCGATATCGCTGACGACCTGAAGAACAAAGCCATCGATGAGGGTGCTGCCGTGATCGAAGATAAAACCGGCATTGACGTAAAGAACATCGATGAAGAGATTGAAGAGGTCAAAGAAGATCTCACCGCAAAGGCTGATGCTGAAATCGCCGCCCTGATGCAACAAACCAAAACCAACATAGATAAAATCACCGCCGAAGCCGAAAAGCTCGCCCTGCAAACGAAGCAGGAAGCCCAGAAGTTGGCAGACAAAACCAAACAGGAAGGATACAAGCAGGCGGATGATTTAATCCTCAAAGCCGGCGACGATCCTTTGAAAAAGACAACCGCAGAAATCGCCGCCAAAAAGCTCCGCAAAACGACCGATGAAAAGGCGGCACAGATCATTCTAAAGGGTGACGAAACCGCCAAGTCCATCCTGGACAATGCCAAAGTACAGACCGACAAACTTCAGGCAGAAGCGGAGAAGCAGGCGGAGGCGATACGGAAGAAGTATGAGTAGTCGCATGCTGCTCGGCGGAATAGGGGTGATGAGACAGAGATGCAGGAGCATTCCTTTTCGCCTACAGCAGATTCCTCGCTGCGCTCGGAATGACAAGCGACTTTTATAGAGGAGAGATCATGGCGGTGGCAGGGCCACCGCCATGATCTCTTAGTACCCACCTAGGCAACGTCATTCCGACTGGAAGGAGGAATCTAATTGTCCACTGTATATTCCTTTTGATGGGAAGGCGAAACATTGCTTCCTTGTTGAATTTCGAGAATCAGCACTCCTTTTCTTCCACTAAAGATTCCTCGCTCCGCTCGGAATGACAAACGCTTTTTTATTAGAGGGGAGAGTATGGCGGTGGCGGGGCCACAGACATACTCTCCCTGTACCCACCACGGCAACGTCATTCCGACTGAAAGGAGGAATCTAATTGTCCACTGTATATTCCTTTTGATGAAAAGGCGAAACATTGCCTCCTTGTTGAAATTCGAGAATCAGCACTCCTTTTCTTCCACTAAAGATTCCTCGCTCCGCTCGGAATGACATGCGGCTTTTTTAGAGGAGAGATCATGGCGGTGGCAGGGCCACCGCCATGATCTCTTAGTACCCACCTAGGCAACGTCATTCCGACTGGAAGGAGGAATCTAACTGTCCTTTGATTCTTCCTTTTGATGGGAAGGCGAAACATTGCATTCCTGTTACTATTCGAGAATCAGCACTCCTTTTCTTCCACTAAAGATTCCTCGCTCCGCTCGGAATGACAAGCGGTTTTTTATAGCGGGGAGAGCATAGCGGTGGCTTTGCCGCCGCCATGATCTCTCACTACCCACCACGGCAACGTCATTCCGACTGAAAGGAGGAATCTAATTGTCCTTTGATGCAGCCTTTCGGTTTCGATTGCGCATTTGACTTATAAAAAACTACACCCGACTCTCCGACCTAAACTGCCAGCCTTCATGCCTGTGGTATGCGCCACAATCCTGCCCCCGACTATATCCAATGCTTTAGTCTTTTTTTAGGAGAAAAACAACTTTTATGTGTGTTGTTTAGATTTAATCTAAATAGTATGTTTGTCGCTCATTCGGAAACAAACGACAACTATGTTTAGAAGATTCTGCCCCCTCATTATCGCCACAATGCTGGTTTCCAGCGCTTTAGCACAAAACGCATCCATAATAGGTACTATAGTACTGTCCGATAGCACGACCGCTCTGTCGGGCATTTCTGTCTATATAGACAACTCAGGACTCGGTGACGCCACGAATGGCAGCGGACACTACACCATTCAAAATGTACCTCCCGGCAAACACACCCTCGTCGTCTCCGGAATCGGATATATCACCATCCGAAAGGAAATCATGGCCCCCGAAGATGACATCCTCAATGCTGACTTTGTCATGGAAGAATCCATTTCCGCCCTGGCAGGAATCACCGTCATGGCCAAAGGCAATGCCGGCCTGAGAGACATCCCCGGATCCGTACATTATATCTCGCCGAAAGAGATTGAAAAGTTTAGTTACACCGATATCAACCGAACCCTGCGCGCCGTACCCGGCATCAACCTACAGGAAGAAGACGGCTTCGGCCTGCGCCCCAATATCGGCCTTCGGGGCACCGGCGTAGAACGCACCTCAAAAATCACCGTCATGGAAGACGGCGTACTGATGGCACCGGCACCCTACGCCGCTCCGGCAGCCTACTACTTTCCCACCGTAGGACGCATGCAAGGCGTTGAAATCCTGAAAGGCAGTAGTCAGATAAAATACGGCCCCTACACCACCGGTGGCGCCATCAATTTTATCTCCACCCAAATACCCGATGCATTTGCAGGAAAAATCAGTTTGTTTGGCGGAAGCTTCGGTGGCCGCAACCTGCATGCCACAGTAGGAAACGCTCACAAAAACATCGCGTACATGGCGGAAACCTTTCAGTATGGTTCGAACGGATTTAAACAATTAGATGGAGGCGGTGAAACCGGGTTTGACAAACAGGATTACCTCGCTAAATTTCGAATCAATACTAACCCCGACGCCAACACCTATCAGTCGCTGACGTTTAAAGCCGGTCGGACAACCGAAACTTCCAACGAAACCTATCTCGGTTTGTCACAAGAGGATTTCAACGAAAGCCCCAAGCGCAGATACGCAGGTTCCCAGGTCGACCAGATGAACACCGAACAATCGCAGTATTCGCTCATACACCAGATTGAACTCGCGGAGGATTTTTCAATTTCCACGACAGCTTATCGCACCAATTTCAAACGCAACTGGTATAAGGTGGACAAGGTCAAAGACAGCTCCGGCGCTAACACAGACATCGCCACCATCCTTGACCACCCAGCCGAATACAACGAAGCCTACAATATCCTGAAAGGTGCTACAAGCACCAATGCCGATGCGCTTGAAGTCAAAGCCAACAACCGATCGTATTTCGCACAGGGTATTCAGACCGTGCTGAACTTCGGTTTTGATACCGAAAAAGCACGACACAACCTGGACCTTGGCTTGCGCATTCACCGCGACCAGATCGATCGGTTTCAATGGGTCGATACATATGCTATGGACGCTGGTGTCATGAAACTTTCTGACCCCGGCACTCCCGGCACGGAAAGCAATCGCATTGAAACCGCTGATGCCTTCGCCACCTACCTGCAGTATACGATTCGGTTTTCAGCTTTTACGATTACGCCCGGTCTTCGGTATGAAAACATTTCGCTTACGCGCATGGATTACGGCAAGAGCGATCCCGACAGAACAGGTAGTGCGCTATCGGAACGGAGCAATCACATCGATGCGGTTATCCCCGGTATCGGTGTCGATTATCGCTTCAATAAAAACTTCAGCAGCTTTGTGGGGATACACAAAGGTTTTGCTCCTCCCGGTTCGCTGGAAAATACCGAGCCGGAAGAAAGCACCAACTATGAGATTGGTGTGCGCTACGCTAAAAATGCGCTGATCGGGCAGGCTGTTATTTTCTTTAATGACTATAGCAACCTGCTGGGGACAGACCTTTCTGCAGCCGGCGGTGGAGGATCCGGTGACCTGTTTAACGGTGGTCGGGCGCAGGCCAAAGGCATCGAGTTTCAGCTCGGGTATAACCTGTTGTCCACACAAATACAATCTGCTTTCAGCCTGCCGGTTTCCGTGGTCTACACCTATTCTGATGCGATTTTTCTCAATGACTTTGACAGTGATTTTGAGGGTTGGGGAGTCGTTCATGCCGGCGATCACTTTCCATACTTAGCCAAAAACCAGCTTGCCGTTTTGATCGGACTGGAGCATCGTCTGTTTAGCATCAACCTTAGTGGCCGTTACTCGTCTGCTATGCGTACGAGTCCGGGACAGGGAGATATTCCTGTCAATGAAGGCACGGATGAATATTTTGTCATCGATGCCAGTGCCACGTATATGCTGGATCCAAACATCTCTTTGTTTGCCAACGCCACCAATGTGACGGATCAGGTGTATAATGTTGCCCGCAGGCCTTCGGGTCTGCGTCCGGGTATGCCTGCGGCGTTTAATTTCGGGATAAAGGCTGTTTTTTAATTTCCTTTTAGGAGCAGGGAAACAGAGATGCAGGAAGTATTCCTTTTCGTCCACAGTAGATTCCTCGCTCCGCTCGGAATGACATTCGGTTTTTTATAGAGGGGAGAGCATGGCGGTGGCTGGGCCACCGCCATGCTCTCTCATTACCCAAACAAGGCAATGTCATTCCGACTGAAAGGAGGAATCTATTTTTGCCGTTGTTGGAGTTTGCTCCAACGACTCACCTTCCAACAGTATGAGCATTTGAAAACAGAGATGCAGGAAGCACTCCTTTTCGTCCACAGCAGATTCCTCGCTACGCTCGGAATGACAATCGCTTTTTTATAGAGAGAAGAGAAAGGCGGTGGCAGTGCCACCGCCTTTCTCTCCCACTACCCACCAACGCAACGTCATTCCGACTGAAAGGAGGAATCTAATTGTCCTTTTGATTCAACCTGTCGATACTTGCTCCCGCTGTACAGCGGGATTGGAGTTTGCTCCAACGACTCACCTTCTAACAGTATGAGCATTTGGAAACAGAGATGCAGGAAGCACTCCTTTTCGTCCACAGAAGATTCCTCGCTCCGCTTAAAACGACAATTGTTATTCGTCAAGCATTGTAAGCATGCCTTCTCGTTTACTGTAGATTCCTCGCTCCGCTCGGAATGACATTCGGTTTTTTATAGAGGGGAGAGAAAGGCGGTGGCAGTGCCACCGCCTTTCTCTCCCAGTACCCACCAGGGCGGCGTCATTCCGACTGAAAGGAGGAATCTACTTGTCCTTTGGATCAGAAGGGGCAACATTGCCTCCTTGTTGCAAGTCGAGAATCAGCCATCCAAAGCACTTTGGTTTCTGTACAAGCTGGTGGACGGGCGCTACGCTTAACACGACAATTGTTATTCGTCACACATGGTAAGCACTCCTTTTCGTCCACAGCAGATTCCTCGCTATGCTCGAAATGACATTCGGTTTCTTATAGAGGGGAGAGCATGGCGGTGGCTGGGCCACCGCCATGCTCTCTCATTACCCAAACAAGGCAATGTCATTCCGACTGAAAGGAGGAATCTGCTTGTTCTTTGATTCTTCCTTTCTGTTTCTATTGCGCATTAGACTCTTAAAAATCTACACCCGATTACTCGGCTTAAACTGCCGATACTTCCAATAGCCCAGTAAACTGATGACAATAAAAACACCGGCGGTGTAGTAGACAGACGCAGGAATCGGTACAGGATCACCCGCCGCATACGAATGCAATCCGGACAAATAATAATTCACGCCAAGGTAGGTCATCATCACAGAGGCGAAGCCAAAAAGTGATGCAACACTAAACGCATACGGACCTCGCAAACCAGGGATAAAGCGCATGTGCAAAATAAACGCATAGACCAACGTCGTCACCAGCGCCCAGGTCTCCTTGGCATCCCAACCCCAGTAGCGACCCCAGGACTCATTGGCCCAGATGCCACCAAGGTAAGTGCCGACACTCACCATGATCAGTCCGCCGATCAAGGTCATCTCGCTGATATGCGACATCTCCGTAATGGTGCGGAAGATCCGCGTCTGATTGTCCTTCGTCAGGAAGATCATCAGTGCCAGGTTGAGCAAACCGATGATCGCACCGAGCATCAGGAATCCATAACTACCCGCCTCAAGCGAAACGTGAATGGTCAACCAATACGATTTCAATACCGGTACCAGCGGTGTGATCTCCGGATCAAGCCAACTCAATCCCGCCACCATCAAGATCGTCGAAGCGAGGATACTGGTGGCGGTCAAACCACCAAGTGATTTTCTGGAAAATAACAGGCCGGCAAGCACCGTCGTAAAGCCGATGTAGATCATCGACTCATAGCCATTACTCCACGGCGCACGACCCGATACGTACCAACGAATCGCAAGTCCCAATGTGTGCGCCAAAAAACAAAATGCCAGCAGATAAAACGACACCTGCGTCGCCCGCCTGATATTCAAAGACGGCTTAAATGCCTTGGCAAAAAACAAACTTAAAAACAACAAGCCCAGCAATCCATACGCCTTGCTCAATCGCGAAAAGACATTCATCTTGTTGAGCAGGATCTCCATATTGACTTTCGTTTTAGAGATCAGAATGTCTCCGCCATTAGCCTGTTGATAATCTACAAGTTTAGCGAGTTGCTGATCCGCTGCACTCCAGTCTTTTGACTCAAAGGCAGCCTGCACTTCCATCGCATAGTCCTTGAAGAAGTTGCGCACAAAATCATCGACCGGCACATCATTTTTCCGAAAAGCATCCGCCGCCGTATACCACAGCTGCTCCGGATGACCCGGGATCGGATACAACCGAGCGATACTGCCGCTAAACACCATATTGCAGATATTGACGCGCTCATCGATCTTCATGATCTCCTTGTCCAGCATCGACCGATCAATCGGCTGCAAGCTATACGCGCGCTTGACAAGATCGCGGATCCGATACTGCCCGTCTTCGGTAAAGAAGTCATTAAAGGTCGCATAGCCATCGCCGGGAAACAATTTCTTCACCTCTTCATGCTTTCCCGTTTTGATGACCGGCTGGGTGATCCACTCCTCCGGATACAACGTCATACCGAGCATCACCTGGTCGGCCGACAGACCAAACAAACTTTCACGACGCGATATCTTGCGCAGGATCTCACTGCTCATTGTATTCATCGGCTTGATCCTGCCCTTCTGATCCTGCACTAATATTTTTCCAAAGGCTTCCGCATGGTGTTTCGGAAAGACATGCACAGGTCCGTCATCAGTACCTTGCGCCAAGGAAACGCCGGAAAGCGACATTAAAAACAACAACACTACTCCCGACGCCGAACCCGCCTTATCCGCCAGTCGCATTTCCTTCAGCCGCTCAGACAATTTCAGGAAGCGACTGTTTTTGGTAAACAACATCATCACCAACCCAATCGTCAGCAGGAAGTAACCGATATACGAAATCCACGTGCCCCACCAATCATGATTGACACTCAGGACCGTGCCCAGTTCGTCCTGATCAAATGAAGATTGAAAAAACCGATAGCCGCGATGATCGAGTACATTGTTCATATAGATACGCTGCTCTCTGTTGATCCCTTTCTCCGGATCGATCAATGTCACTTCACTCGCATACGACGACGCGCTATTCGTACCCGGATACTTATCCAGGATAAAGTCGCGGAGTTTTAATGAAAAGGGCAACTTAATTCGCTTCGCACCATAGGCTACGGAAAGCCGGGTATTCCCTCCGGTCACGATTTCCGGTTTGCCTTCGAGTCCTTTTTTGCCATACACAAAAATGGTGTTGGGCTGATCATTGATCTTTACGGTCATCTTCAGTGCCGCAAAACTTTCGTTTTTCATCTTTCGCTCCGCCGACCGCAATACCAGTTGCGCTGCAGGGCTAAATTCACCGATTACAAAATTCAGTCGCTCATTCGAATACAAGGACCTCACCCGAAGAGGCTGATAGCTGCCCGGATAGATCGTATCGGTCTGTTGCGTCGCCATGACCATTTGCGTCATCACACTGGGCACATTAAAGACCAGAGAGTCATTGCGGTAGTAGATATTCACCGCCTGCGGTTGTTCAGGGTTGCCGAAATTAAACCAGTTACCCCGCAGGTTTTTAAACTCGCCCTGCCGCAGATAATATTCTTCTCGCCCACCTTGTCCCGCGATCACCACTTTGAGGATCGGATCACCTCCGGCTTCCTGTTCAAACACGGTCTCCGGATTGGGGATAAAATCATCCAACTCGACATCGATGATGTCTTTGCCGATCTGATAGGATTGATGGAAGTTGTTTTTTCCAAGGCTCGCAAACAACACTTGCTCGTCAAAACGATAGGTCTTGCCGTTTTGCTCAGCTTCAAACAACAAATGTGTTTCGGAAGAAATGATTTCATCTGAGGTCAGATCTTCCCGAATATGCATGATGCCCTCAAAACCGAAATAGCGCGTCACGCCCGCTCCGAGCAATATGATTAAAACGGCAAAGTGAAACATCGCCGTACCCCACTTCTTTTGTTGGATCATACGAAACTGAATGATGTTGTTCAGAATACACAACCCAAACAACACCAGCAGCACCTCAAACCACCGCGCTTTAAAAACGAGCTTCTGCGCCGCACTCGTCCCAAAATCATTTTCGATAAAGGTGGCGACACCGATGGCAAAAGCAAAAAACAGGAGGTAAAACCCTCCTGCAGATGTAGAAAAAAGTCTTTTTATAATCTTCTTCATATAATGTTTGTTCCTGCGCGTTTTACAAGCCTCTCCGTTGATGCTTACTGCACCACTTTCGCTTCCTCCATGATGATCGCATACTTGTAGCCTGCACCAAAATCTTTGTTGAGCGCGATCACCCCTTCAAAGGTCACCACTGCGCCCAGCGGAATATTTTCCTGCGTCGTGACGGTCAGGTTTTGTTCTTCATCGTCGAGTGTGCCGTCCTGGATGTGTACCCAGTTGCGATCCATGATCATATTATTGCGCTTGACACATCTTCCGCGCACACGCACAGTTTTATTATCGTACTGACTTCTGTTTTCAAAAAGCTCCGCAATCGAAATACCATCTTCGGGCGGATCAATAGTTATGTTATGATTCTGTTCGCCGGGGCTTGTATTCAGATGCGTGTGCGGACCGGTGTGCCCACCTGTCGGGCTATTGCTGATGCCCGATACCAGGTATACGGTTTCAAACACGCGGTCGTGCTCGACACTTTTGAAATTGGTTTTTTTCAGTCCACCTTTATAATAATAGGTAGCACCTACTTCCGCATTTGTTTTCGGTACGGCGATCCATGTTTCGTTGCCGTCTTCCGTGACGCGGAGATAGGTATACTTTTCTGTTTGCAGCACTTCCTGCGCTACCACTTTGTGGACATCCTGGGCGGAAGATGTGCTTGTGGTGTTTTCTGCCGACGCATCACTTTCCGCTTCGATCATTTTCGGACCGGAGTTGCACGCGCCGATGAGGATCATGCTGAAGATGAAGAGGCCTGCGAGGATTTGGTTTCTGTTATTTTTTTGGTGAAAGGAAAATTTCATGGTTGGATTGTGTTTAGGCTAGAGCCGTTTAATAAGATTGGTATACACCCGTCCGGATGTCAGTTTCTTCTGAAACTCACCCTCAAAGTTAAGGGCAAATGACAGTTTTCGGGTAAGGCGATACGAAAGATTCAGTCCGATGATCGACTGATTGAGCGGAACTTCCACATTATTATACCGGTATTGGACGGCTCTGATGTCCAGCTGACCGGATAGTTTGCCGCGTATCAGGTCCCGGGAGATCCTGCCACCGATGACGGTTCCGTTGAGATAGGCCGACTCTAATAAAACCACGGTCAGCGATACAGATGCTTTAATGCCCGGCACATTCGAAAACCGGATATAGCTATTCAGGTTTTTCGAAGAAGGGCTGTCTTTTTGAAAACGATAACCGGCATTTGAACCGATCGTAACCCGTTTCCAAGGCCTGAAGTTGAGGCTCAGCCGGTACCCTTGCCGGGTCTCGTCTTCGAGCAACTGATCAATCGTGCTTTTATAGGTTTCGTAATAAATGATATTGTTGCGCGCATCGTATGCACCAAACAGCGACAGCGTTCGCGTAGGTCTGTACCGGATAGACACATAGAGGCTGGTGATGTCAAAAGTGTTTTTAGGCTGACCATTCTGAATGGTATACAGATCAAATTCAAAAGAGGTAAATATGTGCATGCGCTTGATCAATGCATTCTGGTGCTGAACATACAAAAACCGACGGTCGGTGTGGCCGTTGTTTTTTTGTTCGACAAACGCCAGTGACGAATTGACCCAACCGTTTTTGGCCTGCGTTTGATTGCCCACATACACCCCGTACTGCCGCAGGTTGGGATTAAAGTCATAGTCCCGAACATCCGGTCGCGATCCCGCAAACGCACCGACCATTATTTTATTCCACTGCTTTTCTGCCTGCAGGCCATCGATCGCTCCGATGTTGGAAATATTGTAATTGATCCTGCGCCCGGCCCAAAGGCTGGTTGTGTTATTAGGCTCATACTGCACTGCCAGACCATAGACTCTGAAAGCCCTTTTAAAATTTTGCTGCACCTCATCCCACTCATCGAGGGTATGCCGGAAAGACATATAGGTTTCTGCGGAAAATTTGGATTGGTTGATGCGCTTTGCATTCACTGAAATGGTATAGCGCATGCGCTGTTTGTTGCCCAGGGAGTTTTCTGCAAAATTGATATACGCTGCCGCGGAAATGCGTCCTGACAAACTGCTGATGTTTTTATCTGTTGATTTGCTGCTCTCATGCTCGGAAGGGTCTTCTATGTCTGTAGGTTCTTCGGGCAATACCGGCACCGGGATGGGAGGTGTTTCTGCCACTTCTTCTTCCGGCACCTGAACCGTCCGGGTCATCATTTTAGTGCCGATCTCAATGACATGATCCGTCAATTGTGTTCCGGTACACGAGGTCGAAGATTTGTTTTTCACCACCAGGATCGCGGTCATCGAATCACGATCTGCAAAGTACAGGGTGTCTCCAATGGCGATATCGCGCGTAGAGGCAAATCGTATATAGATGGTCTGGCTGCTCTTATAGGACACTTCGCCCACCGCGGGTTCAGGAGCGTTCTGCGCACTCACGGTCAGTCCGCCTGCCAGCAGTGACACCAAACATAAAACGTATTTTACTCCCTGCATTTTCCTTCTTTAATCTTCTCCATCCGGATGGCACGCTAAACATGCGTTGCTTTCATACTCATAATCATCCACTTCATCGTGCTCAGCCGCTGTTTCTCCCGGTCCGTGGCAGGTCAGACAGGTAAATACTGAATAGTTGTTGGGATCGCTATGGCAGTCGCTGCATTGACTCCATTCATCATCATGCTTGCCGCTGTAGATCGGGAAGTACATCCCGTCATGATCCCAATCCGCCGGTATCCACTCATTTTGCGAGTGGCAGGATGCACAGTCTGTTGGGAACTGCGCCGCCTGGTGATCGGGATCATTGGTCTGATTGTAATCCTGTTCGTGGCAACCAAAACACGTGTTGGGCGTGTTGTTATAATCACCATTGTGACACGTCACACACTGATCCGAGATCAGTGCATGCGCACCTTCCAGTACATAAAAATCATCGTGTATATCAAACGTAGCAGGATTCCATTCCGGCTCCGTCGTGTGACACGATGCACAGTCGGTCGGCAGTGACAGGTTGATGTGATTTGGATTTGACGACTGGTTGTAGTCCGGCAGGTGACAGGCATCACACTCCGTTGGTGTGCCCTGATAACCTGACGCATGACACTCGATACAATCCACCGTGACATGCGCGCCCGTCAATGGGAAGTTGGAATCATTATGGTCAAATGATCCCGCCCCTTCTCCTGTCGGGTGACACGCAAGGCACGCTTCGCTTTGGTAGAAATACCCATTGACCCCTGTGTGCTGATTGTCCGTTTCCGGATTGGCATGACAGGTGATGCAGGTAAAGACTGCATAGTTGTTTGGGTTGGTATGACACTCTGAACATTCCCCCCAGACACCCATATGTGCGCCGCTATAGATCGGGAAGTACTGATCATCATGCTCACTGTATTCCGCTCCTGCCCAATCCGTTTCCGTATGACACGAAGCACAATCTGTTGAGAAATTCAACTCAATGTGATCGGGGTTTGATGCCTGTTCGTAATCTTCCTGGTGGCATCCGTAACATGTATTCGGTGTGTTGTTGTAGTCGCCGTTATGACACGTGATACATTGATCAGCGATGAGTGCATGCGCGCCATTGAGTGCGTAATAATCATTGTGTATGTCAAAGGTCGCCGGATTCCATTCCGGTTCGGTCGTATGACAAGATGCACAATCCGTCGGCAAACCAAGATTGGTGTGATTTGGATTTGTGCTTTGGTTGTAATCGGGTAAGTGACATGCATCGCATGCGGTCGGTGTGCCTTCATAGCCTGACGCGTGACAATCGATACAATCTACCGTAAGGTGTGCGCCCGTCAGCGGGAAGTTGGAATCATTGTGATCAAACGGATTATCCGCATCGCCGGTTGGATGACATGCCAGGCAGGCTTCGCTTTGATAGAAATATCCGTTAACGCCTGCGTGCTCTTCATCTGTTTCGGGATTGGCATGGCAGGTGATGCAGGTAAATTCTGCGTAGTTGTTTATGTTGGTATGACACTCCGTGCACTGACTCCAAACACCCATATGCGCGCCACTGTAGATCGGAAAATATTGATCATCGTGGTCTGTAAACTCAGCACCTGTCCAGTCTGTCTCTGAATGGCACAATGCACAGTCTGTCGGAAATCCAAGCGTCACGTGCGATGGATCCGTCGTCTGTTCATAATCTTCCTGATGACAGCCGTAACATGTATTCGGTGTGTTGTTATAGTCGCCGTTATGACATGTGATACACTGATCCGCGATCAAGGCATGGGCACCATTGAGTGCATAAAAGTCATTGTGGATATCAAAAGTGGCCGGATTCCATGCCGGTTCGGTTGTATGACAAGACGCGCAATCCGTCGGCAATCCTAATCCCATGTGATTCGGATTTGTGGATTGATTATAATCGGGCAGGTGGCACGCATCGCATGCGGTAGGCGTATTTTCATAACCTGTCGCATGACACTCGATGCAGTCTACCGTCACGTGTGCGCCTGTCAGCGGGAAGCCTGAGTCATTGTGATTAAATGATCCCTCGCTGTCTCCTGTAGGATGACACGCCAGACACGCCGAACTCTCATAAAAATACCCCGGAACACCTGCGTGTTCTTCTTCTGTTTCCGGATTGGCATGACACGTGACGCAGGTAAATTCTGCGTAGTTGTTTGTATTGGTGTGGCACTCTGTACACTGGCTCCACACCCCGTTGTGCACACCACTGTAAATCGGGAAATACTGATCATCGTGATCGGTGTATTGGGCACCCGCCCAATCATTTTCCGTATGGCACAAAGCACAGTCGGTGGAAAAGTTAAGCGTCATATGTGACGGATCCATAGTCTGGTCGTAGTCCTCCTGGTGACAGCCATAACATGTATTCGGCGTATTGTTGTAATCGCCGTTGTGACACGTCGCGCATTGATTGGCAATCAATGCATGCGCGCCATTAAGCACATAGTAATCATTGTGGATATCAAATGCTGCAGGATTCCATGCCGGTTCGGTCGTATGACACGATGCACAATCCGTCGGTAATCCAAGCGCTGTATGATTCGGGTTGGTGGATTGGTTATAGTCCGGCAGATGGCATGCCTCACACGCTGTTGGTGTATTCTGATACCCGGCCGCATGACACTGTATACAGTCAACTGTGATATGCGCTCCGGTCAGCGGGAATGCTGAAGCATCGTGATTAAAAGCCATGTCAGCTTCACCCGTTGGGTGACACGCAAAGCACGCATTGCTTTCATAAAAATATCCGCTGACGCCCTGGTGTTCTTCATCGGTTTCCGGATTGGCATGACAGGTCACACAGGTAAACACCGCCCAGTTGCCCGGCATATTGTGGCAGTCCACGCACTGGCTCCATTCGCCCTGATGGCTTCCGCTGTAAATGGGAAAATGCTGTGCATCGTGATCAAACGTAGATGGTTCCCATGCCGTTTCATTGTGACACGAAGCACAGTCTTGTGAAAACTGAAGTGAAAGGTGTGGAGGATCCGTCGTCTGGTCATAATCATTTTGGTGACATGCATAACACGTATTCGGTGTGTTATTGTAATCGCCATTGTGACACGCCGCGCAATCATTTGCGATCAGGGCATGCGCACCGGACAGCACATAGTAGTTGTCGTGAATATCAAAATCTGCAGGACTCCATCCGGGTTCGGTCGTATGACAGCTGGCGCAATCCATCGGGATGCCAAGTTCCGTATGATTAGGATTGATGGCTTGGTTGAAATCTGTGAGGTGACATGCTTCACATGCTGTCGGTGTGTTTTCATACCCGCTTGCATGACACGCAATACAATCCACAACTGTGTGCGCGCCGGTCAGCGGGAAGCCAGAGTCGTTGTGATTAAATGTCATGTCCGCATCACCGGTCGGGTGACAAGCGAGGCAGGCGAAGTTGTCATAGAAATATCCACCTACGCCCGCATGCGCTTCATCGGTCTCCGGATTGGTGTGACAGGCGATGCAGGTAAACTGTCCATAGTCACCGGGCACCGTATGACAATCCGAACACTCGCTCCATTCTCCCTGGTGCTTTCCGGAATAAATGGGGAAATGCTGCAGGTCGTGATCAAAGGTAGATGGCTCCCACGCGGTTTCGGTGTGACACGATGCGCAGTCTTGTGAAAACTGCAGAGCCGCATGCGGTGGATCCGTCGTCTGATCATACTCGGCCTGGTGACAACCGTAGCATGTATTCGGTGTGTTGTTATAATCGCCATTGTGACACGCTGCACAGTCCATAGCGATCAAGGCGTGAGCACCGGCCAGCACGTAATAATCATTGTGGTCGGGAAACTCTGCGGGATTCCATTCCGGCGCAGTGGTATGACAGGAAGCGCAATCCGTTGGAATTGCCAGCTGCCCGTGGTTTGGATTCAGTGACTGTTCATAGTCTTCATTGTGGCATGCAAAACAGTCGGTGGGTGTGCCTGCATATCCATTGCTGTGACAGGCGATACACTCCGTTGTCGTATGCACCCCGGTCAGTGGAAATCCGGTTGCGTTGTGATCAAACGAACCGTCGCTTTCACCTGTAGGATGACACGCCAGGCATGCCATGCTGTTGTACGAATATCCGTCTATGCCATCGTGATCATCATCGGTTTCATCCATCGCATGACATGTGACGCAGGTAAACACACTGTAGTTGTCCGGGTCTGTATGACAGTCTATGCAGTCGCTCCATTCGCCTTTGTGTGATCCGGTGTAGATGGGAAAAAACAAAACATCGTGTTGTTTATAGTCCGCGGGTTGCCATCCGGGATCTGTGGTATGGCAGGAGGCGCATGCGGTCGTGATGTTGACAGCCTGGTGATTCGGATCTGTGGTTGCAAAATAATCGTCTTCGTGGCAGGCAAAACAATCCGGAGAGATATCCGAATAGCTCGAACCGGTATGGCATCGCGCACAGTCATTGATTTCGTGACCGAGGGTGAGCGGGAAAAAATCGTGATTGATGTTGGTTCCCGACCAGTCGAAGGCATTGACCTGGTGGCATTCAATACAGTTGGTCGAATACCCTGCTTTAGCATGATCAGGATTGGTCGTGGCGACGTAGTCTTCCTGGTGGCAACTAAAACAATCTGTGCCGATCGGCTCAAACCTGAGTTCGGAATCGGATTTGTGACACATGACGCATTCGGCTACCAGGTGTGCGCCTTCGAGTGGAAATGAATTTTCGCGATGGAGCTGGGTGATATTATTGATAAGCCAGGAGTCGGTATCGTGGCACCGGGCGCATTGGTCGCCCACAGAGAGTTGGTGCACATCGAGATGACAGGAAGCGCATGTGTTGGGTGTGTTTGTAAATTCTAGCGTGGTGTGACACTGCCGGCAGTCAATCTGCCCGTGCTGCCCCTCCATTGTAAAACCGGTCACAGAATGATCGAAGGAAACCGAGTCGGGAATTACCGTCCAGCTGTCTGATGTGTGGCAGATGGCACAGTCCATGGTAAAGGTTTCCCCATGAGGGGACTGCCCGTGACACACAGCCACGACCAAAACCCCAAATAAAAGTGCCCCAAAACGGTTCTTTTTCATTGCCTATCTGTTACAGACACTGACACACAGCAAGGCTGTTCATATGCCTCGCAGAAACATAATAAAGGGCGTGGTAAGTAATTGTGATTGATAATCAGCTGTTTATCTAGGCTGATCGGAGTGGTGTGATATTCAAATATACGGTTCCGAAGATTTCTCTCAAAATCTTTTTTGCTGAACCGGCATTTTCTATCCCCCTGATTTCAAGTTGTTTACAAGTGACACGCCGCACAATCAATGCGCTCCATTTTATACTGAACGACTCCTCTGCCCTCAATCATCTGTTCTTTATGGCACGCTCCACACGCGACTTCCTTATGCGCACCATCCAGCACAAAGCGGGATGTGTTGTGATCAAACGTGCTCGGACTCCACTGTTCCGGCATATGGCATCGCCGGCAATCGGTCTCCCCATTCTCTTCAAACTGCCGGTCATGGATATTGTCGTGACAGGCCGAACACTGTGATGGAATACCCGCAAAGACAACTTCTTCCTCCTCCGGTCGGTGACACGCCCCGCAGGATATCGTCGTGTGCCTGCCCTCCAGGACAAACTCTGTCACCGCATGATCAAAATTAATATCCGGCCATGCATCCGTTGTATGACATTTGTTACAATCCGTGTCCGGATAATATTTTACATCCAGCAAACCCGCATGGATATCCGTATGACAATCCACGCATGCCTGTCCCAGATCTCTGAACACCCACTCCTCTTCTTCGAGGTGACATGAAAAACAAGGCGTGGCCAGATGCGCACCTTCCAGCGGAAACGCTCCGGCATTGTGCTGCTCAATTGTAAATTTCGTTTCCGCAAACGTGTGCTCTGTGTGACATAGCGCGCAGTCTTTCACCTGATCTTTTTCGATAAACTGCCCTTTGTGAAAATCTTCATGACAACTCAGGCACTGACTGTGTTCGACCGGATCGGTCATCCTCGTTTCATGACACTTTTTACAATCTACTTCTTCATGTTTCCCGATCAGCGGATAGCCTGTGAGTGTGTGATCGAATCCTTCACTCGTATTGATCTGCCGAAACGATTCTTCCGTATGACAATTCGTGCAGGATGTTCCGAATTTTCCATCATGCACATCATCATGACAGGTGACGCACGTGCTGACATCTTTGTTGCGATAGTCTTTAAACACCATTTCCGGATCGCTCACACTCGTCTGATGGCACGAGGCGCATGATACTTTTTTATGTCTTCCTTTTAATGGAAATCCGGTTACGTTGTGATTAAAGTCATTGTTGCCGGTAAATACGTGAAACGACTCTTCGGTATGACAAGAAGCGCAGTTTGTACCCAGGCGACCATCATGCACATCGTGGTGACAATCGGCGCAGCTGGCAAAGGGCATGCCGGTAAATTGCTGCATCTCCTTATTATTTTTCACCACCGTCTCGTGGCAGGAAGCGCAGTCGGTTTCACGATGTTTTCCTTTTAAGGGAAATTTCGATTTGTCGTGATCAAACAAGACAGCAGGGGCAAATTCATCCGTGGTATGACACGAAGCACAATCCCTCGTCGAAAGTGTATTTTGATGTTCATCGACATGACAGGAAATACAGGCGGTGTTTAATCCGAGATAGGTGTGTTCTTTTTTACGCAGATCGGCGGACTCGATGTTTTCATCCGTATGACACGCTCTGCAGTCTGTTGTTTTATGCGCTCCTGTAAGTGTGTAGCCGGTCAGCCGATGATCAAACGCATCGGAGTCAAAACGTATGATTTGAAATGCTCTTCCGTGGTGATCACTGTGACAGGCAAAACAATCTTTGCCTCTGACTTCTGATGAAGCATGATAGCCTTTTCGCTCATCAATTCTGGTCTTAATTTCTTTATGGCAGTCTAAGCATTTTTCATTCGTCACCTTGTTGCCCAATACATGGCATTGGGTGCAGTTGGAAATGCCTTCCAGTTGCGCATGCCCTTTGGATAAATCGCCCGGAGATATCTGCGCTACAACGTTGCTGATCAAACATGCTGCCAGAAGAAAAACGGATCCTATATGCCTGACACGCCTTCTCATTTACCGCTTCTTTTCGTGTTTAAGAATGGCGTGTCCAAATCGTTTGGTGATCTCGATGCCTGCTTTTTGCAAAAACTGTGTCGGCAATTCTCCTCCTGCAAAAATGTAAACACGGTCATTGGCAATCGTCCGGGTAGTATCATCTTTCAGGGTCAGGGTCACCGTCTCCGATTCGATCGTAGCGATGTTGGATTCAAAAATGATCTCTAGTTTTTGTTGCGCCAGTGCTTCCTGAATCCGTTCACTGTTTTTTGGCTTTATCCGCTTGAAGGCTTCTCCCCGGTAGGACAAGATCACCGTGTTTTCTTCCATGAGTGACATTGCAGCTTCCACCGCTGAGTCACCGCCTCCGGCAATCAGGATGTTTTCTCCTTTGATGAGCTCAGGTTCGAGTAGCCGATACGCGACTTTCTCAAGTTGCTCTCCGGGCACGTTTAGCTTTCGCGGTGTCCCTCTGCGTCCGATGGCGAGTAACACTGCTTTGGTGATGTACGCTTCTCCGTCTTTAAGGGTTACGACAAACTTGTCATCTTTTTTGCCGATGTGTTCAACCTTCGCTTTTTCCTTGATGGTCAAACTGTTTTCACTGAGCACTTTGTTCCACAGGTTAAGCAGTTCGGATTTCTTTGTTTCTGTCAGTTTTACTTTTCCATGCAGCGGCAGATCCATTGGAGAGGTCATGACGATTTTGGTGCGTGGAAAAGAAAACACTGTACCGCCCAGTGTATCCTGTTCCAGTGTGATCGTTTTCAGACCATGCTTTTTGGCCTGGAGAGTGGCCGAGATTCCTGCCGGTCCGGCCCCGACAATGACCAGGTCGTAATCGTCATCTTTTGTTTTTGATATCGATCGCATGATATTATCTACCGCCTGCTTTCCCTGTTCCACACTATTTTTGATCAGTCCCATACCGCCGAGTTCGCCGGCGATATAGATGCCCTGCACATTGGTTTCAAAACTCTGCTTGACATGCGGCAGATCTACGCCTCGCTTTTCGGTTCCGATGACGAGCGATATCGCTTCGACCGGACAGGCATGAAAACAGGCACCATGCCCTACGCATCGCGAAGCATTGATTAATGTGGCACGCCCATTCTGGATGCCTATGATTTCTTTTTCCGGACAAGCTTCTATACAGGCACCGCTTTGTATGCAGGTATTTGTGTCGATCTCGGGGTGAAGCGAAACCGGTTCATACAATCCGTCTTCTTTGGCTTGTTTTATTTTTTCGCTGACGATGGCCGAACGTTTTCTCAGCTGACGCACATAGAGGTATAGGGTGAGCAGGATCAGGGCTGCCACTGCGGAATAGATAATCAGCTTTTCGAGAAAAATATCCATGATCAGAAAATCCATCGATAACCAAACGCCAGGGTGATGGCCACATGTATGACCATGATGACGAGCATGATCAGCGCAAAGGGGAGGTGTGCCACGTGCCAGTATCTGAACAGTTTTTGCATCGCCTGCAATCGGCTGATGCGCGTGTTCATTTTGATTTCATTACGCACCAGGTCCATGACCCCGCGCTTGTCTTTTTGTTGTAATTCCGTTTCACTCAGAATCGATTTTACCTTCCGGAGGGTTTCTTTCTTTTCTTTTCGCCTTCTGCTTTCCGCTTTAAAAAATCCTTCCTGTCCGTCTGCTTCTTTTTGCTTTGTGACATCAATAATGCTTTCATAAAGCGCATCCGGTAGTTTGTACTTTTTTCCCAGCGATTCGCTCATCTCATTTTTCATCGCGGTGATCTCGCCCAGGCTCAGTTCTCTGCCGTGAATCGTCCGCGGGATCTGGATATAAATAAACCGTCCGATGACTCCACTCAAAACTACGGCGACCATGCTCCAAAAGCTAATGGAAACAATCCCACCAAACTTAAAAGCGGTATGAAACAGAATTAAAAGCGGACCAACGGAACAGAGGAAGATGTGAAACTCAAGCCAGTATTTGAGTGCTCCGACTTTCGGCAGGAGTTTGTTTTTCTTCCTCAGGATATATCCAAACACGCCGATGAGAATCAGCAGGGTGCCCACAATCCCCAGCCCATGACCAATGGGTCCGCTGGGTTTGAGCATCGTGTGATCTTCGTGAAAGGGCCGCTCTTCAATACTGGTCAGGTAATAGGTATATCCCCAATAGCACAAGAAAAGAAAGATGGATACACCGATCGCAATCAGTGTCCCGATGTATATCCTATGTGCTCTTCCTGTCATCCCGTAAGCGTTATCAACCCGGTGCGAGTATGGCCTGCAAAAATCAGTCCGTTGCGCAATGTCTAATTCGACCGATTCATGTCGAATAAGATCTGCCGCCGACAGTTCAGTAACGAACTAAGTCGCCCCAATAGGTATAAAAGTGGGTGAATGGGTTCAGCGTTAAAACGGGTGAGTCCGTTTTGTGGCTGCTTTTTTCTTACGCCTTGATCAGCGAACCGGCGATGATCTCATCTTCCATGTTCAGGTCCAGTGCCCCTTCTTTGGTGATGTGCATGAGCAGGTTCATGATATTGTTGCCATACATCTGGCTGGCATCTTCGGGCATATCACGATCGAGGGAAGAGTTGCCGATCACGGTGACGCCATTCAGGCGGACGGTTTTGTCATTTTCTGTTACGGCACAGTTGCCTCCGGTTGACGCGGCCAGGTCGATGATCACCGAACCGTGTTTCATATTGTGCAGTGTCGCCTCTTCGATCAGCACCGGTGCTTTTCTTCCGCGAATCTGTGCGGTGCAGATAATGACATCTGACTTCGCCGCGCGTGCCTGCACTTCCGCTCTTTGGCGCTGGAGAAACTCTTCCGACTGCTCTACGGCATACCCACCGGCTCCTTTGTCATCTTTGGCGCCTTCGACTTCTACGAATTTCGCACCAAGACTTTGTACTTCTTCTTTCGCCGCGGCGCGTACGTCAAATACCTCAACTACTGCTCCGAGTTTTCTGGAGGTGGCGATCGCCTGCAGACCGGCTACTCCGGCACCGAGGATCAGCACTTTGGCGGGGCGGATACTACCCGCAGAAGTGATCATCATTGGGAAATAGCGAGGCAGTTTCTGCGCGGCCATGAGGACGGCTTTATATCCGGCGATCGAAGCCATAGACGAAAGTACATCCATCGCCTGCGCCAGTGTCGTCCGCGGAATCATATCCATGCTCAGCGCGCGGAAATTATATTGGGCCAGCTTGTCATTGACGGTTGCATCCTGGTATGGGCGGAACTGCGAAATGACGAGCGCACCTGCTTTAATCTGTGCCAGGTCGCTGTCGTCCGGAGGAAAGATTGAGATGATGATATCGGCTTCTTTCAGAACGGTGTTTCGGTCTTTGGCCGTGGCCAGGCCTTCGTATTTGGCATCATTAAAACCTGCCTCTGCGCCGGCACCGTTTTCGATCCACCAGGTAGCTTCTTTCAGCTTGGATTTTTTGATGTTGTCCGGAGTAACTGAAACCCGTTGATCGTCTTTTTCTTTTAAAATTCCAATAGTCAGCGACATACCTAGATTTTTGTTAGCGAGGCGAAAGATAATGGTAATATTTGCTTTGGTCGTGGATGGTATTTACGTGACAGTATTTTTTTCCTGAAAAATGCTTGTTTGCCGTCATCCCGGATCCCTTATTTCGGCTGTGATTTCCGCTATCTTCACAGCTCCCATCAAGACAAATAACATGAAAGAAACAATCGTTCTGATCCATGGTTTTGGCTTCGACAAGCGCATCTGGTTGCCTGTAGAGCTGGCGTTCGACAGTTTTGAAGTCATCGCGCTCAGCCTGCCGGGCTTTGGTGTTAGTCCCGTGGATACACCTTATAGTATAGCACAGCTTTCAGAACAATACTGGCAGTCGCTTTCCTCTCGTCAAACCGAGAAGGTGCATCTGGTGGGCCATAGTATGGGCGGGTATGTCTGCATGGAAATGGCGGCGCAGCATCCTGAAAAGGTAGCGAGTCTATGTCTTGTACATAGTCACGTTTTTGCGGATACCCCGGAGAAAAAAGAGAAGCGCTCTGCCACTGCCCGCGACATCCGTGCGCATGGTCGTGATGCTTTGGTGCGCAAAATGATCCCTTCTTTTTTCGATGACTCCGATGCTTCAAAACGAATTGCAGAGGTGTTGATCAATCGCGGACTTTCGTACAATGGTAATGCCTGGGCGCTGGGGATGGAAGCGATGCGCGATCGAGCGGATCATAGTGAGACACTTCAAAATCTTGACGTTCCAATTTTGATGATCATGGGCGGAAAAGATGAAGCCGTGCCGATCGAACTCGCCTATCGCCAGGCAGCATTGGCGTCGCGATGTAAGCTGGTTATCTATCCGGAGTCGCGACACATGGCGATGTATGATCACACGGGGGAGATGATTCGGGATTTGATTGCGTTTTATGGATAATGAGTTGTTGGAGCTTCCGCCTTCCCATCAAAGGGCGGAATTAAAGGACAATTAGATTCCTCCTTTCAGTCGGAATGACGCTGCCTAGGTGGGTACTCGGAGAGCATGGCGATGACTCCGCACCGCCATACTCTCCCCCTAATAAAAAACGAAGGTCATTCCGAGCGAAGCGAGGAATCTGCTGTGGACGAAAAGGAATGCTTACAATCTGTGTCAAATAACAAATGTCCTGTTGAGCGCAGCGCTGGTCTGCCAGCTTGTCCAAAAACCGATCCCGATGTATCGGGATGGCTGATGCTCGAATTGCAACAGGCATGAAAAGTTTCCCCTTCCCATTAAAAGGCTGAATCAAGGGACAAGTAGATTCCTCCTTTCAGTCGGAATGACGCCGCCCTCGTGGGTATTGAGAGAGTATGGCGGTGGCTCCGCACCGCCATGCTCTCTCCTTTAAAAAACCGAAGGTCATTCCGAGCAAAGCGAGGAATCTGCTGTGGATGAGAAGGAATGCTTCCTGCATCTCTGTATCAATCCACCTGATCTCAAATTATTAATCAACGCGATCGGAGAAAAAGATCGATCTACGTGTACCTATACTCATATGTGGTGGAGTGATCTTTCCTTAAATAATTTGTTTGATCGTACGCATGGGAAGGAACATTTTTCCACTATCCGGCAGTTGCTCAAATCCATATTTTTTATAAAAGGTAACTGCATTTGCATTAATTGGATCGACTACAACAGCCATGGCCCCAATGCTTTCTTCAGATAGCGTATAGGCTCTGAATAATGCATCTAAAAGTAGGTGCTCACCTAATCCGGTTCCTTTTGCGGTGATATCTCTGGCTAAGCGTCCGAGCAGAATGACCGGGGCATTATAATTTTTGGGAACTCGTTTGATATACGCATCCGGGATCTGTTCTCTTCCGAGACTTTCGCTTGTTAAGGTGTAGTACCCTATTACCTTTTTTTCAGAATTGGTAGCAACAAAACAGATTGCAAGTTTTTTCTTTACATCCTGACTAACCTGCTTGCGGATATAGTCGGTGAGTTGTTGCTCTTCACATTGAAAGCTCTTTCTGTTGTGCGTTTTATCTAATATCGATATGTTCAACTTCAGGTTTTTTTTGATTTGTACCGTTTAGCAGCTTCAACCAAATTTTGATTAGGCTTTGAGCTTCCGAATACGGCATCAAAAAATACCTTTCGATCTTTCTCAGAGGAGAGAATTCTATCGTGTTTTGCTACGATTTCTTCGGCTTGTTGTTTAACGACGCGAACAATAAAGCTGCTGAACGATTTGTCCCCGCTTAGTTTCTGTGCTCTTTTGAAAATTCTTTTATCGTCTGAAGAGATTCGTAACTCTATTCGTTCGTCTTTGCTTAGCTGTGCTTCCATGTGCATCCAATTTTTACAAATGTACGGTAAATAACCGTACAATACAAGGTCTTTTCCGGGGACAGAACCGCTTTAGTTTAATTGCCTGGCGGGTTATACAGGCTTGTGTCTGTCTTTATACCGATCCTTTTCTGTTGCATGTGCTGATTCTGCTGTACAGCGGTATTATATTCCGAAAAGCCGGTGCCGATGAGTCGGGATGGCTGATGCTAGAATTGCAACGGGTAAGGACAGTTTCCCCTTCTCATCAAAAAGATGAATCAAAGGACAAGTAGATTCCTCCTTCCAGTCGGAATGACGCTGTCCTGGTGGGTAATGGGAGAGCATGGCGGTGGCTCA
>JAUHXV010000107.1 GCA_030426765.1 Bacteroidia bacterium
AGAACCGGGCAGTACTGTTCCGGCAAAAGCAAAAGGGCAGGCGGCCAAAGTCAAAGTGCACATGCGGGGGGAGGAAATTGACATCGAAGTCAAGGACAAAACCATTTTGGATACGCTGCTTGACGAAGGATATGATGCCCCGTATTCATGTCACAGCGGTGCGTGCGCTACCTGCATGGCAAAATTAATTTCGGGAAAAGCGGAAATGGATGCCTGCTTTGCGCTTAGCGATCAGGAAGTGGCAGATGGGTATGTGCTGGCTTGTCAGGCAAGGCCATTATCAGAGTCCGTCGAAATTACTTTCGACGAATAGAGATATTCTATTCAGGATTCCTGTGAGATGAGTGTTTTCGCACACTCCGCCTGAAACTTGCTGATGATTTTCTCGTAGTACACTTCATACTGAGGCAGGATCACACCGATATCAAACTTTTTGGCCTGCTCAAATGCCCGGGCACGATATTCTGCCAGCAGCGAATCATCCTGCAGGATCGTCAAGGCATGTTTGGCCATTGCCTCCACATCTCCGATATCCGCAAGGCATCCGGTGACACCGTGAATATTGACTTCGGGAAGCCCGCCGGCGTTGGATGATATGACCGGCACTTCACACGCCATTGCTTCGAGGGCCGCGAGTCCGAAACTTTCATTCTCTGACGGGATAATAAACAGATCTGCAACGGCCAGGATTTCTTCAATGGCATCCTGCTTTCCGAGAAAGCGAACGTGTTCGTACAGCCCCAGTTCGCGCGTCAGGCGCTCCAATCTGGGTCGTTCAGGTCCGTCACCGACGAGTAAAAGCTTAGCCGGGATTTTCTCCTGAACGATTTTGAAGGTCTGGATGACATCATCTATCCGCTTTACTTTCCGGAAATTACTGGTGTGTACCAGGATTTTTTCACCATCCGGGGCAATAGCTTTTCTAAAATGGGCTTTATCGAGACTTCTGAAACGTTTGAAATCAATGAAATTGTAAATCACCTCGATGTCCTTATTGATTTTCAATTGCTCGCAGGTCTGCTTCTGCAAGTGATGGGACACGGCGGTGACACCATCACTCTGATTGATACCAAAAGACACCACCGGGGCGAAAGAGCGATCGCTGCCCACGAGCGTGATATCGGTACCGTGCAGGGTGGTGACAACGGGGATGTGGATTCCTTCGGCCGCGAGGATCTGTTTGGCCAAATACGCTACGGTGGCATGAGGAATCGCATAATGCACGTGAAGCAGGTCCAGTTTTTCGTATTTTATGACATCCACAAGCTTGCTGGTCAGTGTGGTATCATAGGGCGGATACTCAAAAAGGGGGTATTCTTCGGAGTTGACTTCGTGGAAATAGACATTCTCCTGATAATGTACCAGGCGTACAGGTCGTTTGTAGGTGATAAAGTGAATATGGTGCCCTTTGGCGGCCAGCGCAAGGCCCAACTCCGTGGCTACCACACCACTTCCTCCGTAGGTCGGATAACAAACAATTCCAATACGCATGAGTAATTATTGTTTTTTTTAGTTCTTTACACCGAAAGAATAGTGTCAGGAGGAAAAAACAAATTTAACTCTATAGTGTTGAAGAAACATACGGAAAAGGCAATTTCCGCATATTATCAAATCTCATAAGCAACTCTGGTGGGTGTATACAGTATCAGCGATCTGGCCGAACTGACGGGCGTTAAGACACATACTCTGCGAGTATGGGAGAAGCGCTACGGCCTGCTCAAACCCCAACGTACAGAGACCAATATTCGCTTTTACCTGGATTCGGACCTTCAGATGCTGATGCAGGTCCTTCATTTATACAATAATGGCCTCCGCATTTCGGCAATTGCTGAAATGAGCCCGGAGGAAATGAAGGCAGAGTCCCGCCGCATTTCATCACAGTTGGAAGATCAGGAAGCAAAATTGCTGACCCATATTGCTGACCTCGACGTCACAGGCACAGATACTATCCTCAATCAATACATCGAACATCATGGTTTTGAAGCCACACTCATGGATCTAATCCTGCCAGTGCTGGAAAAAATGGAGCTTATGTGGATCGCAGGCAGTATCGAAGAAGCGCATGAAGCTTGTTTTAAAGAACTGATCAAACGCAAGACCATCCGCGAGATTGACACGTTAAAACACAATTGCAGCGGCCCGAAGGTGATTATGTTGCTGCCCAAAGGCAATCAGCAGGAATTAAGTCACCTGTTTATGCACTATTTTGTTCGCAAGCAGGGATTGTGTATCACAGATATCGGTTGTAATGTATCCTGTGACTGTGCCCAATCCGCCTTACAGAAATGCGATGTGGAATGTGTACTCATCGTCAATGCCGATCCTGTCCACTGGCAGTTTGGCCCATTCATCAAAGAACTCGTGGAAAAAACCAGTCTGCCTGTTCTCGTTTCCGGCAGAGCCGCCGATGATGACTACATCATGCATGCGGATCAGGTGATCGTTATCGACAGTATCGAAGAAACCATTCGGTTTGTCAGCGACCTGCAAAAAAACCTCGCACAACATCGATCTAAACATCATTCTGAATAACTATGAAATCACCATTTCTGTTTTTCCTTGCCCTCACAGGCCTTGTGTTTCTATCGTGTAAATCTGAAAACGCAGATCAGCACGCCGACACCGAAGTACTCGCTTCCAATGAAACGCCCTCGGGCGTAGCCTATACGATTGATATCCCGAGAAGCGAACTTAAGTGGACCGGTTTTAAGCCCACTTCCTCCCATTATGGTATCGTCCCGATCGGAAAAGGCACGGTCTACGTTGACGGCGACCTGATCACCGGTGGTACGGTCGAATTGCGAATGGATCAGCTGGAAGTCCATGATCTTGAGGGGCAGAAAAGAACAGATCTTGAAAATCATCTGAAAGGTACTGAAGCCGGAGAAGAAGATCATTTCTTTAATGTGCAGAAATTTCCAACTGCTACGTTTACCATTTTCAAATCCGTCAAACTCGAGAATGATCCGGTAGGCACCCATGAAATTCACGGCAACCTCACGATCAAAGGGATCACCCATCCGATCAGTTTTAAGGCTGTCGTGGATCTTTCTTCGGGAGTAGCTATGAAAGCAGTGGCTGAACCATTTGTCATTGATCGCAGTAAATGGGATGTCCGGTATAAATCAAAGACCTTCTACGATAATCTGAATGACAAGTTTATTCTTGATGAGGTTCGATTTGAATTGACCATCGGAGCATTGAAGGAGGGTTAAGATAGAATAAACCCAATTGGTGATTACCTCCAATGCATAATCATCTTGTATACTTTTGCTGATGCCATTGTAAGGCCAGTATCGTCTTGGCATCGCCGATGGGTTGATCTGCCAGCCAGGTATAAACTTTATTTACCGGTATACGGACGACTTCGATATCTTCATCTTCATGGAGCAAGCCTCCGCCGTTGCTCACGCGCGAAGACTCATCCACTTCTGCGTAATACAACGCTATGCGCTCACTCATAATACCGGGGGATACATAAAACTGCATCACCCGTTCAAAGGTGATAGGGCGATAGCCAACTTCTTCGATGACTTCTCTGAAGGCGGCATCGCGCTCATCCTCCCCGGGCGATATTCCGCCAGCCACTATTTCTGTGATCCAGGGATCCACATCCTGATGCACCGGTGGATAGCGCATTTGATTGACCAGCAAATATGCGTCCTCCTCGGTGTGATACACCAGAATCGCGACAGCATCCCATTTAGAAAAACTGTATCGGGTGACAGGAGGAGAATATGAACCGTCAAATTTTTCAAACTGCAGTACTCCTTTTCGCACTTCAAAAAATTCATCAAACAGGACTTCTTCAGAATGGTTGATTACCTTCATTGCATTGGTTTTTCACCCCAGATCAGGATCAGAAATAAAACAGCTATTGCTCCGGAAAATCCTGTACGATGGCATAACTAAATTCGAAATAAAATGTTAGGTTAGGTCTATGGCACGAGGTAGAGAGTCTCCGATACAAATGGATCCAAAAGATAAAAAGAATTTTGTCGAGAGCCTGCAGTCGATGAAGTTGCTCGGACCCTTTTTCCGGATGATCTGGAAAACATCCCCCGCACTGACTTTATCCAATATCATTCTCCGACTCTTAAAGGCAGCGATCCCCCTCGGTCAGCTGTACGTCGGAAAATTAATCATTGACGAAGTCATCCGCCTCTATAATGCCCCGGAAAAAGATTTCGAACAGCTATGGTGGTGGATCGGTTTTGAAATCGGGCTGGCTGTTTTATCCGAAATATTTAATCGTCTGATCACCCTCACGGATGCCTTACTGGGTGACTTGTATGCCAATCATTCCTCGATCGAACTCATGCATAAAGCAGCTTCGCTGGATTTGGGCATGTTTGAAGACAGTGCATTTTATGACAAACTCGAGCGCGCCCGTCGGCAAACCACAGGACGAGTGGTACTTATGTCGATGGTGCTGAGTCAGTTTCAGGATCTGATCACGATTATTTTCCTGGGCGTCGGGGTAATAGCCTTCGAGCCATGGCTGATTCTGATTCTTTTTATTGCCGTACTACCCTCGTTCCTGAGTGAAATATATTTTTCAAGGTCGAGCTATTCTCTGGTGCGGAGCTGGACACCACAGCGGCGCGAACTCGACTACCTCCGATACATAGGTGCCAGTGTCGAGACCGCCAAAGAAATCAAAGTGTTTGGCCTCGATGTGTTTCTCACCGGTCGCTTTAAAAAAATAGCGCATGCCTATTACAATGCCAACAAATCAATTGCGATCCGACGGACGATATGGGGTACGGTGCTCCAGATCCTGAGTGTGATCGCTTATTATGGTGCATACATATTCATCATCCTGCGAACGGTGGCCGGAGTATTGACGGTTGGGGATATGACCTTCCTGTCCGGATCGTTTAACCGATTGCAAAATCAGCTTCAGAATTTACTGTCTACGTTTACGCGCATTTCAGAATCGGCGTTATATCTCCAGGATTATTTTGATTTTCTGGCGATTGAGCCTACGATCAAAGATCATTCCGATGCGATCGAAGCACCTGAGAAAATCGAATCGGGGATTCAGTTTCAAAACGTGGGTTTTACCTATCCCGGAACAGATATCTGGGCCGTGCGCCATATCAACTTCACTATCCTGCCTGGTGAGAAGCTCGCCCTTGTCGGTGAAAATGGCGCAGGCAAAACGACTTTGGTCAAACTTCTGGCACGCATGTATGATCCTACAGAAGGACGAATCCTGATCGATGGCACAGATATCCGGAAGTTTCGCATCGACTCCTATCGGAAAATGATTGGCGTTATTTTCCAGGATTACGTGCGATTTAGTTTTAAAGCCGGCGAAAACGTGGCGGTCGGACAAATCGAAGCTTCTTCCAATCAGGATCAGATCGTCAGTGCCGCAGAGAAAAGCCTTGCTGATCCGGTCATCCAAAAGCTTCCCGGCGGATACGACCAGATGCTCGGCAAGCGCTTCGAAGATGGCGTTGATCTCTCCGGTGGTGAATGGCAAAAAGTAGCGTTGGCGAGAGCTTATATGCGCGACGCGCAGATCGTAATCCTTGACGAGCCCACTGCTGCCCTGGACGCCAGAGCGGAGTACGAAGTTTTTAAACGCTTCGCCGAACTCACCCATGGCAAGTCTTCCGTCATCATATCGCATCGCTTCAGCACCGTCCGTATGGCCGACCGCATCCTGGTCTTAAAGAATGGTGAAATGATTGAACTGGGCACGCACGAAGAGTTGTTGTCCCATGGAAATCTTTATGCCGAATTGTTTCAGCTGCAGGCGCAGGGATATCAGTAGCGGAGGGCGAAGAGCGAAGAGCATGGGGCATGGGGCATGGGGCATGGGGGGATTTTGGCTTCCTCATAATCCCCGAGCTGAAGCACGGGGCAAAATTTATAGGTTAATTCTTTCTAAGGATGGTCAGGCGCTGAAGCGCGACCTGATTTTTTTTTAGATCATAACCAATCTTACAGCATTCTGCCTTAGTCAGACCTGAGAGGCAAGACCGGATTCTCCATTTAAACACTTAAACTATTTCATCGAAGGTGAAAAACCTCAACTTCCTAAACACAATGGACATAGCCAATCAAGATCAATTGATTTCCAGCTCTCCGTAGGTCATCTTCAGCGTGACTTTGCCGCCTCCTGATCCGCTGGAACCTTTAAACGAAGTGCTTGATCCTTTTTCAATGTGCTCAATGACTTTAAGTTCGCTGTGACTGATATCACAATAGCTGGTTTCTGCGTCAATCGAATAGATCGAATTGTCCTGAAATTCCAGAGCAACATCGGTATACGATGTGTTGATTTCCAAACCGGCAAATCCTGCGCCAACTTGTTCTATCTCGAGTTCGCCGTAGGTCATTGCTATGCTTCCGCCTCCGGTGAGCAGACCAATCTCCATATCTGTATAGGCACTTTTGGTGTTGATTGTAGAGACTTGCTCGATGGCGATATCCGCATATTTTCCGGTATAGGTGAGCGTACCTAGTTCGCCCGCCTCAAAGTCACTGTATGCTGCATCGATAGTGGCACTTTCGGCCTGTCCCAATGCCAGGTCGGTGTATTGCAGACGCAGATCCACGGCTTTGGATTGTTCCATTTCAAGTTCGGAATACTGAAGTTTAAACTTTCCGTTGTGAATATTGGACAGTGATCCCTCACTATAAGCCATTTCCAGATTTACATCAGCGTAGATATCCCCCAGGCGAATTTCGCCGTACGAAAGGTCCACCTCGAGATCCTTATTGGTCGTCTCCACATAGATGGATCCGTATCGGTTGATGAGCTTCAGGTAGATATCTGCCGGCACCACGACGGTATAGTTTATTTCCACATTCATATCGTCACTTGAAAACCACGATTTGATCCCTGAGTTTGATTTGAGTTCTGTAGTGGCCGTCACTGCATTACCTCCTTCTTCAAAGTTGATGGCCACGCGGTCGAGTGATTCCTGTGCTTTTGATGTATTGGAAGCTTCGGCAGTCACTTTGACATTGATCTTGATCTGATTGGAGGTACCAGTGGTAATATCAATGGTCCCGTATCGGTTGTCGATTTTCAGAACCCCATTTGGCTTGATGTTAAACTGACGATTGATTTCCTTTTCGAGAGTAACTCCTTTGCCTACTGTAAAGGCAAGGATCGGGATTAACAGGAATAGTACACTATATCTCATGATTTTCGCTTTTTTGATGATTGTATTTATTGAGTCGATTGATAATTTTTTCGAGCACATCCAGTTTCTCCTGCTGATGTTTTACCATGGCGGCGAGCAGCACCTGAGGATCGGCATTTGGATCTTCCAGTAATTGTCTGCGCAATTCTTCATAGACTTTGTCCAGCATCTGCAGATCATTGAGCACCTGGTCACTGACGGGAAGTTTTTCTACTTCTTTAATCTTTTGGTTGACCCGGGTCTGATAATATTTTTCAGCTTCCTGATACTCGGCCCACTCCTGTGTGTGGTAGCCCTGATGACCTGAATTGCCGATGATATACCCGACGGCGAGGAGAAGCAGAGCGC
>JAUHXV010000025.1 GCA_030426765.1 Bacteroidia bacterium
CCCAGTGATAATGGCAAATTCAAGGCTCCAACCCTTCGAAATATTGAGCTCACAGCCCCCTATATGCATGCCGGGCAGTTTGAAACACTGGAGGAAGTGATCAACCATTATAACAGTGGTGGGCTTAATTCGCCCAACAAAAGCCCGTTGATTCGCCCATTAAACCTGACAGAAACTGAGAAATCAGACCTTTTAGCCTTTATTCTGACCCTTACCGATACCACCGTCTTAACCAATCCGGCGTATCAGAGTCCTTTCTAGTGTCTTTTTTTCGCGAAAGCAAGCTGTTTTTTCCTGAAAAAATCGCAATCACTTAGAGAGCTGTGATATCTTTTACTTCACAAAATATCAATTGATTCACATCATTAATTTTCTATTACATTGAAATACAGGTATATACAAATATACGATATTTGCAATGCAATAATTTATCTGTAACAAATGATGATTTTTGTACTTGTTTTGGCATGAGGATGTCCCGATCATTGTATCATCAATTAATAAGAGATACAGATCGGGTAGAAGTACCGGATTCAAATTTAGATATGTTCATGGGATTATAATTCTGATGGATAGAAGGTTGCCACCCGGCAACTTTCTATCCTCTTTTAAAAGTCCAATCGTATCTAAAATATCAAGATTATGTTCATGGGATTATAATTTGTAAAGCTGGGTAGTTCTAAAGTGAACCTCCCAGCTTTTTTTATGTCCTGATCCAGCCTTCCGCACTTGCTCTTTAAACCTTCCCGACAAGGGCTTTTCCATTTTTTCTTTGGCTATTTTCCTGTTCAGCCGTGATAATGTCTTAAATTCGCGCGAATTGCCATATAATCTGTGTGCATATTACAGATTATTGTTATTTTTCATGCCTGTAAACCAAAACGATCCGCTATGAAGCAAACAACTACTTTCTTTCTTCTATTATTTGCCTTACTGGCTCCAATCACAGTCAGTGCTCAATTGCCTGATGGCGCAGAGGCACCAGATTGGACACATACCGATATCGATGGCGTAGAATACAATCTCTACGACATGCTCGACGAAGGCAAAATGGTTGTTCTCAAGTTTTCCGCTACCTGGTGTGGCCCATGCTGGAACTACCACCAGACAGGTGCGCTGGACGAATTTTGGAACGAGCACGGTCCGAATGGAACGAATCAGGCCCAGACTTTCTACATCGAGTCCGATCAGTCTACGGGCATGGATGATTTGCTGGGGCTGACACCTTCTTCGCAAGGTAACTGGGTGGCAGCAGTTGATTTTCCCATTATCGACTTGCAGCCCGGTGAAAATACAGACAACGAATACAACATCGGATATTATCCCACATTGTATGCTGTATGTGCCGACAAGAAAATTTATGAACTAGGTCAGGTCGGTGCCGGGCAATGGGAGGAATTTATCCAAAGCTGCTTACTCGCCGGTTCTGTTTCGAATATCGAGCAAGCTGTATGTTATGGTGACGGCGCGGTCGAACTTGATGTTTCAGGCGGGGTAGAACCGATTTCCTATGAGTGGAGTAATGGATCAAGCGAACCATTCCTGGCTAATGTGGGAGCCGGTGTCTACAGTGTCACCGTGACAGAAGACAATGGCAAAGACGTTGTCATAGAAGATATTGTCATAGAAGGTACCGAGGTGCCGATTGAATTGGGAAGTTCCGATATCGAAAATGCACTTTGCTTTGAATCTGCAACAGGTGCCATCAGCATTGAACTCGAAGATGCTGTTGAGCCGGTTTCTTATAGCTGGAGCAACGGAGACGATACCCAGAATATTGATGAACTCACAGCGGGAGACTACACCGTCGTAGCCACTGATGCTAACGGATGTCTTTTTGAAGATTCTTTTTTCGTTGACCAACCCGATCAGATTGAAGCTTCTTACGAAACAACACCTGAATATTGTGATCAGGGTGATGGTTCTATCCTCCTTGATATCGATGGCGGAGTCGGCAACTACACCGTTTATTCTTCAGATGGAGACGTAGATGAGTATTTAATTTATAACCTTCTGGCCGGAACAGTGACGGCCACTGTGGAAGATGGCAACGGATGTATCTGGGAAGAAAATGTTGAGATTGAATTTGTTCCTCAGCATGAGTTATTCTTTACCCCGGATCCGGCAGTAGATTGTGAAAATCCTATAGCAAGCGTACAGGGTTTTGTCACAGGCGGTTTTGATGATTACGAATATGAATGGTCTACCGTCAACGGAAATATTATCGGAGACACAAATGGCCCTGTCATTGAAGTGGACGCAGAAGGCGATTATGACCTGACCGTGTATGATCTTTTCAGCGGCTGTATCGTCAGCAGTTCCGTCTATGTGGTATCCAATGCAGATCCACCGAATGCTGAAGCTGGTGATGACACACCGATTTCATGCGAACTTCCCGAGCCTGTTCTTCAAGGTGATGGGGATCCTGGCCATTCTTTGAGCTGGACCACAACAGACGGAAATATTGTTTCCGGCGGAGATACCTACAACCCTGTAGTGGATCAACCCGGAACGTATATTATTGAAGTAACAAACCCTGAGAATACATGTTCCAATACTGACACAGTAGTTGTCCAGGATCAACTCGATCCGGCTGATGCTATGTATACGTATCAGACAAGCGGGTTGACCATGAATGGAACTGACATTTCCACCGGTAGTAATCTATCCGGATGGAGTTGGACATTTGGCGACGGCAATTCATCTACTGAACAAAATCCAACCCATACATATGCCGCTGACGGCACCTATGAGGTTTGTCTGAGCGTTCAGAATGGTTGCGGGGTAAGTGAATTATGTCAAAACGTTGAAGTTATGTTTGACGGCACATCCATCAGCGTGATAAGCAATGTTCAGGACGTCCTTTGTTATGATGGTGCAACAGGTAGTATTACCCTGATCGTCAATGGCGGAAGTGGTAACTATACCTTCTCCTGGACCGGACCAGATGGCGAAACATATTCTACGCAATCCATTGCCGATCTTCCTGCAGGTACATATACTGTGATCATCACGGACGACATGGGTAATTCTTACACAGCTGATTATACTGTCGACGAACCCGCACCGGTTGCGCTCGTAGGATCAACTGTCATCGACAATCTTTGCTTCGGCGAATCCAATGGTTCAGTAGCAGTAGATATCATGGGAGGTGTAGGCCCGTATAGTTATTCGTTTAACGGAGGACCCTCACAATCTGAAAATATCGTAAGTGGCTTACCCGTTGGTGAAGTGGAATGCGTTGTAACAGATGCAAACGGATGTACCTTTGTAGCCGGCCCTTATACTATCCAGGAACCTACAGAAGTTACTCACGCGGTAGATGCAATTTCTGTGAGTTGCTTTGGCGACTCCAATGGCTCAGCAAGCGTTATCAATGTTCAGGGTGGGGTAGCCCCATATTCCTACTTATGGAATATCGGACTCACAACACCAGATGTTGATGGTTTGGCTCCCGGTATTTACACCTGCATGATTACGGATCACAATGGATGTGTAAGTGAGGCTTCAGTTCAAATCGACGAACCAAATATTCTTGAAGTGGACAATGTAGTCGCCACAGATGCAACCAGCGAAGAACAAAATAATGGTAGTATCAGCATCGACGTGAACGGGGGAACAGCACCTTATGTGGTCACTTGGAATAATGGTATGACTGGCACTATGATTCAGGGACTTGTTCCTGGAGAATACACCTACACCGTTGTAGACGCGAATGGCTGCACAATTGCGATTTCTGATCCAATTCTTATTGGAGGCTCAGTATCTAATCAGTACGTTTCCTGGGCTGAGTACATCACACTGGCTCCAAATCCTTCCAATGGAAATGTGATTGTGTCCTGGGATGGCCTGAGTGGCAATAATGGTAATATCACTTTGTCCACGCTGGAAGGAAAACGTCTTCACGCAAGACAGATTTCGAATGCAACCGGCACCTGGGATCTTTCAGAATTTAATCTATCCAATGGTGTCTATATCGTTCTCTTCGAACTGGACAAAGAAGCCGTTCCGTATAAACTGGTCATTTTCTAATTCATTATACAGGAAGCACGTTCAGACGTGTTTTACCTAAACAACCAATTAAAAAGCCTGATGCGACGACATCAGGCTTTTTTTTATTTGGGAAACAAACTGGCATCCAATCCGGGGATTATGCGAAGTGCATTTTTGTAATACACTTTTTTCAACACTTCATCATCGAGATCGAGCCCATACATTTTCCAAAACGCGTGGTATTTCTTATAATATGGAAAGTATTCAGCCGCCGTTTCCAGCACGCGGAAATAAGTAGGGTATTCTTCAGGCTTGTAGGAGTCTTTACCAAACAGAATTCTATCCTGGTATTTTGTAAAAAATGCTTTTGCATGGCGAGGTTGACGCCCCAATTCAGCAATCACTGCACCAAACTCCACATACATATTGGGCATTTCATCCAGAAGTTGTCCCAGGTGATCAAGGTCATTGGCAAACCAACCGAAATGTGCGTTAATAAACGTGGTGGCTGGATGTCGGCGAAAGACATCGTGTTGCTCTCCAATAATCACTTCCCACGGAGCCGGATCATCAGCTTCTCGCTTCCTGCCGGATTTTAATTTGAGTTCCAGCCATCGCTCATTCAAACTGTCCAGCGGTTGCCAAAACGGTTTAGGATCTGCCGCATGAATCAACACCGGAATTCCGAGTTCGCCACACACTGACCAGACCGCATCAAGCTTTGGATGATTAAGTGGAATTCGATTTCCCGCGCTATCCGTATGAAACATTCCCTGGCTTTTATAGATCTTCAATCCACGCGCACCTTGCTCAACATCATACTTGATTTGGGCGGTCGTATTTTCCTCCCAGTCAGCCTCATCAATGCTCCTGAATTCAATATTCGTAAAGACCACAAGTCTGTTTGCATAACCCTGAGAATCTATACTCTGGGTCATTTGCGATAAAATCGTTCCGCCACGACCACTCAGGTTGACGTTGATGCCCATATTGAGACTGTCCATTTGCCGCACGAGGATGCTCAAATCCTGTTCAGCCATGCGCCAGTGGTGGCTGTGAACATCGATAAACGGATATTTTGCCTGTGTAACCGGATGTTCGGGCACTACGAGCGTAGAGGGTGGATCATAGGATTCAAAATCCATATGAATATCCGGCACTTCATTATTCTGGCCAAAAGAGAGTGAAGTCAGGAAACAAAAACAAATCGTCGTTAGTCGTAAATACATAAAAAGAAAGCTAGATTTCAACGCAATAATGATAAAATAATATCAATTGATCAGGGACGATAGATAAATCGGCCATGATCTTCTGCTTCTCCAAACAACTTTTCATTAGATTTGATCTGGTTGCGTCATGCATTTGCGTATTGGAATCTGCTTTGACCGGACGCAAGACAGGGACCTATTTTGAATCTACAATGCAGCAAAGATCAATCAGTACCACCACGAAAAAAACAAAGAAAACCGATCATCTGGATATCCAGCGGAAGATTGATGACTTGTTTGCCTACCGGCGGCTCACGGATGTATTCAGGCAGAGTGGGATTGGAGAGGGCGACCCACTCATTGAAAACCTCAAAAACCTGCAGTTCCGTATTTACAAGCTGGACGCGTATCTCGAATCCAACTGGTATCTGGAGGAAGCATCTCTGGACACCTTATGGGCCGATATCCGAAGTGCCCTTTTGCCCTTTGGCATAGAGCGAGATAAGGAACAGAAGTCAGTGCTCAGAGAGATTGTGCAATACGAGCATATCGAAAAAAAATGCCGAAGCGGAAAATGGCCTACTGCTGTTTCCTTTGACACCTTTTACCGTACCAAGTCCTGCGATGTCCGGTTGATTCGTCAGCTCGTGTATAATGGCAAACCAGACTTAAAAGCATTATATCCATTGAAGGCCTGGGTCTGTTATGATCTGGTCACCGAAGTCAATGATGATATCAGTGATTTGTATGAAGACCTGCCCACCTGGAATGCGAATCGTTTTCTGATTTCTATTTTGCGGAAAGGCCATCTCAAAACTGATAAAGCCTACCAGCATTTCCTGGCTCAGGTGGCATATCGCACACAAACCTATTTCGAAAAAGGATATTCCAAAGGCCAGCAATCCCAGCTTTTTGAGTGGACGGTCGAGCGTTTACTGGAAACACAGCATTTGCTTCGGGAGTGCATGGATACATTAGATCATGGTCGTCTGGCGAATTCCCATTTGTTTGAAAAGATGCGATAAGGTGTTGATTTTGCGAAGTCTAATTAAGCTTCTAAAGCCCTGACTGTCAGCTTCTATCAGCGTACGGGATGAAGTTCGCCACTGTTTGGAGGCACAATTCTTGTAACTTTACCACCAGATTCCCGGTTTCACCGTTACGCTATGCTCAAAGAGACATTACCCGTTGAATATATTGGAAGTTACAAGGACGTCAGCGACTGTCCCGACCTGGATTTTCCGGAGTATTGTTTCATCGGTCGATCCAATGTTGGAAAATCCTCCATCATCAACTGTATCACGGGAAATAAGGAAATTGCCCGCACGTCAAAAAAGCCAGGAAAGACCCAGTCAATTAACTTGTTTAAAGTCAGTGAGGAACCGATTTGGTATCTCGTGGATCTACCCGGATATGGGTACGCTCAGACCTCAAAAAGTACAAGACGAAAATGGTCTGAATTGATTGACCAATATATACTCAACCGAAAAAACCTGATGTGTACGTTTCTCCTGCTGGACATACGGCATAAGCAGCAGGAAAACGATCGGCTTTTCATGCAACAACTGGGAGAAAACAATATTCCTTTTTGCATCATATTCACTAAAGCAGACAAACTGAAGCCTGCCGAATTGGAGAAGTCACTGGATGCCTACAAAACTGAAATACTCAAAGAGTGGGAGTTTTTACCCCAAATCATCGTCACGAGCAGTGTGACTGAAATGGGTCGGCAGGAAATTCTCGACCTGATCAAACAAACCAACCACACCTACGCCAACTATGCCCAGTAGCACCCGGATTTACCCACAGCTGATCCCGGACATCAAGGATTGGCCTATCAGTAAATTATATCAGGACAGAGATGGCCTTATCGCGGCTGTGGACAAACAAACCCTTGATTTCCTTCTGGAAAAGCATGGTGACCGGCTGGGCGAACTTATCTCAAGAGTATGCTATCTCGAACTGATCCGACTAAAAAATAATCCGTGGAAGGTTGACCCACCCAAGGAAGAACAGTTTTGGAAACGGATCCGGCTGGAAGTCACGGCCAATGAAAAACTTAGTCCGGAGCAACGGCAGAAAAACAATACCGAGATACTGCGGCGCATCATCCATCGCTATACAACTGAAATCGCGGGAAATTTCAAAGAGAGTACATTCCTGTTTGCCCGAAAGTTTCTCACTTTCTTTTTTAAACGACTGTTGAATGCGGCAGCCGGAAAAATTCATCGGAAGTTTTGGAATACCAAACTGGAACTTTATGAGCGGATCAAAGTCCATGGGGATGTGGAGCATGTGCGCAGAATGTTTGGTAAAGGAACAGTAGTCATTCTACCCACGCACCACTCCAACATGGATAGCATCATGATCGGGTATGCCCTGGATTTTGTTGTAGGACTGCCGTCTTTTGCCTACGGAGCTGGACTGAACCTGTATGAGTCCGAGATCTTTGCCTACTACATGTCACGACTCGGTGCCTATAAAGTCGATCGACGAAAAAAGAATGCCATCTATCTCGATAGTCTGAAGTTTATGTCTCAGGTCATGATCGAGCGAGGGACCAACTCCCTGTTTTTTCCCGGAGGCACAAGGTCGCGATCCGGTATGATCGAACGGGATCTGAAATACGGACTCCTTAACTCATTGCTGTCTGCACAACGATCGATCTATGAAAATGGCCACAATCAAAAAATTATCGTGGTTCCTATGATCCTGGGGTATCACTGCACCCTGGAAGCTCGATCCTTGATTTCAAGTCACCTCAAACTCACAGGACAGGAAAAATATGTTAGCGCGTCAAAGAAAGGCTTCAAGGTGAGAAACCTGCTTTCTTTTGCCTGGAAATTCTTTTCCCAATCAAGTGAGTTTCACTTGTCTTTCGGCGAACCTATGGATGTGCTGGGGTACAAGTTGGATGCTGAGGCCAACAGTATTGATGAACGTGGCCACAAAGTGGATATCCGTGAGTTCTTCTCGCTGCACGGAAAAATCGAAGCTAATCGTCAACGCGAATCTGTCTACACCCGGAAGCTGGCGGATAAAGTGGTCAGCAATTACGAGCGATATTACGTGGTCCTGACCAGTCATCTGGTCGCTTTTACTGCATTTCAACTCCTCCGGAAAATGCATCCTACGATGGACATTTTTGCGATGATGCGTCTGCCGGTCGACATGCTTACCATCCCGGGAGATGTTTTTGAAGAGGCATTTTCCACGATCCTTACGCAACTCAAACAAATGGAAGCTGAAAAAAAGATCCGCCTACAAGAGGAGTTCCACGCATTGTCTGACGCCGATGCGATCGCGCATGGCATGAAATACCTGGGATCATTTCATGCTGTCAAGCCACTCGTTTTCGACAAAAAGAAAAAGAACGTATTGGCGAAAAATGCGCAGTTGGTATATTATTATCACAACCACCTGGCAAGTTTTGAAATTGAAAATCAGATTGCCTGGGACAGTGAAAATATACAGCGTGCGATCGACAGCCTTCAGGTCTCTGAATAACCTATCCGTATGAATTTTATCATTCTCGACTTGGAAGCAACGTGCTGGCAGGGCAATGCCATGGGCCGTGAGCAGGAGATCATAGAGATCGGCGCCTATCGGGTCAATGGATATGGAGAATGGAAGGATCATTTTCAGGCTTTTGTGAAGCCAAAACTCTATCCGCGGCTTTCTTCGTATTGTAAGGATCTCACCGGCATTACGCAGATGCAGATAAATCGAGCAGGAAGTTTCGAACAGGTTTTTCAAGAATTCGAAGATTGGGTGCTTAGCGATGATGGCGCACATCTCCTCTGCACGTGGGGCGATAAGGATCTTCCGCTGATTATCGAGGACTGCCGACGTTCTGATATCGATTATGACTTCCTGCCAAAATGCATCGACCTCAAAAGTCAGTACGCAGCGATCCACCAGTTATCCAAAACTACCGGATTATTAAAAGCATTGGACTACAATGAACTTGAATTTGAGGGTGATCATCATCGTGCGATTGATGATGCGTATAACACAGCCAAACTCTTCCTACAGTACATTGACCACTGGCAATATTAGCCGCTGAATTTTCAAACGGAACCCAAAACAGACCTTCGGTCGATAATAATGAGTCGTTTGCCGAAGGGCGCTGCACTTTATGCAACTTCGACTCCGGAAATGCGTCTTTAAGGTGTAATAGCATTACACGCATTTCCGCACAGGAGATGCCATCAGTTTCGGAAGTAGAGTTTTTCATACTAATCTGGTCTTTAGTGAAGGAAGTTAAATCGTTAACTTCCTTTTTTTTATGGGTGCCTCGTATCTTCGTCTCAATGAATCAAGCGGTTGCTATCGGCGAGGTGCTCAGGGACAGACTAGCCTGGCAGATTATTGATGTACGGTCGCCTTCAGAGTATGCGACCGGGCATATTCCGGGCGCAATCAATCTCCCGTTATTTTCGGATGAGGAACGAGCAAAGGTGGGGACGCTTTACAAACAAGACTCTCCGGAAACAGCCATGCACCTGGGGTTGGAATTTGCCGGCGCCAAAATGGCCGACCTGGTTGAAGCTATAAGGACTCAGCGCGATACATCAGGGAAAAAGCTACTGATCCACTGCTGGAGAGGCGGTAAACGAAGTCAGGCGGTTCACTGGCTGGCCTCCTTCAGTGGAATGGAAGTTTCGCTGCTGACCGGAGGTTACAAACAGTACCGGCGCGCTTTGCATGATTTCTTTGCCCAACTGTCGACCCCGCTGATGATCGTAGGAGGCTGCACCGGTTCCGGAAAAACAGAAGTTTTGTATGCCTTGAAGGCGTTAGGCGAACAAATAGTGGATCTGGAAAAGCTGGCCCATCACAAAGGAAGTGCATTCGGGGGCATCGGAGAAGCAAAACAACCCACCACTGAGCAGTTTGAAAATGACGTTTTTGAAGCTTTTCGGCAGCTTAATCCGGAGAGGCCCATTTGGCTGGAAAATGAATCCAAAAGCATCGGTCGGGTATATGTCCCGGATTCGCTATGGCACAAGATGAGGGCATCGCAACTCTTTACTATACAGGTAGATAGACCTATTCGATTGCAGCGCGTCATGAGGTATTATGCGGACGTCAATGATGTACGGGTATTGCGGGACGCTTTTGAGAAAATCAAAAAGCGATTAGGCGGATTGGATTATCAGCATGCCTTGGACGCGCTGGACAGTGGAAACTTAACGCATGCGGCCTCTATTGCCCTAGATTATTATGATAAATCCTATACATTTCAACTTGGAAACTGGGTTGAAGGCAAGACTACCATAATAGCACCGTGCAATGACGTCCACGATACGGCCATTCAATTGAAGAAGGCTTCTAAGAAAGTGTATTCATAAGCTACATCAACGATCATATCAGTATTTTATGTAATTTATTTAAAGCATTACTTTATATACTATGAAAGAATCACCTGTCAAGCTTACAAGCTTCAGTCATGGAGCAGGGTGTGGTTGTAAAATTGCACCGGCGGTCTTAGATTCTATACTGGCTGCGGCAGGTCAGGTGCAGGATACATATCCGGATCTGCTGGTCGGAAATGAACAAAGGGATGATGCTGCGGTCATGGATCTTGGGGATGGCACAGCGATCATCAGTACGACTGACTTCTTTATGCCGATTGTGGATGATCCGAAAACCTTTGGAAGGATAGCGGCTACTAACGCTATCAGTGACGTGTATGCGATGGGAGGCAAGCCACTTATGGCGATCGCGATTCTGGGATGGCCGATCAATGATCTTGCACCTGAGATAGCGGGTGAGGTGGTAATGGGCGCCCGAATTGCCTGCGCTGATGCAGGTATTCCCTTGGCCGGCGGGCATAGTATTGATTCTCCAGAACCCATATTTGGACTGGCTGTTACCGGCCGTGTTTCGCTTGAAAATATCAAGAAAAATGGCGGTGCAAGTGCTGGTGATATCTTGTTTATTACCAAGCCATTAGGTGTGGGTATTTTAAGCACTGCTCAAAAGCAGGGCAAGCTCAAAAATGAACATGAATCGTTAGCCACAGAGGTCATGATTCGGCTAAATTCAGCAGGGGAGAGGTTGGCAAAAATTAAAGGTGTCACTGCGATGACTGATGTTACCGGATTTGGTCTGGCAGGTCATCTGATGGAAATGTGCCACGCGAGTCAAACCAGTGCTGAGCTGGATTTTGATAGAATACCCGTTATAGATCCGTGTGTACTTGCATATATACATGAAGGGTGTGTGCCCGGGGGAACTAACCGAAACTTTGCAAGCTATGGGCATGGTTTATCAGTGGATGAAGGATTGAAACGATCCATTGTCTGTGATCCGCAAACCAGCGGAGGGCTGTTAGTGGCTGTTTCGCCAGACAGTCAGGATGAGGTCAGGCTAGTGCTTCAGGAACTCGGTCTTCAAGCTGACCCAATTGGCAAAATGGTTAAACCCGCTGACAAAACGGTGTATATCCGCTAAACAAATCCTGATTCAGGGTCTATGTCAGATTCCTTTTTTCTAAGCCATTTCTGCCAGCGCTTACTGTCCAGGTTGGCGTAGTTTTCTATAAATCCGCATCGGGAACAGATATAGCGATCAAAGTATCCTAATTGCGTTCCCCATTTCGTAAACTGAATGGTATTCGATGTTGAGGTTCCCGGAAATGCTTTTACGATCACAATATCTGTGCATTGGCATTTAGGGCAGGTATGCGTTGATTTCATAGGCTGGGTGATTATGGGGTAGATTTTCAATAACTCTATTTAACATAATATAAATTATGGGCAAACATTTATAGAAAGCAGCCTTAAGAATAAAGGCATTTACTGGTGACATACTCAAATGCGATTGATCCCGGTATATTCAAAATGAAAGTACAAACACATTCCGATCTTCTTTCTTTTTCCCTTCGCTGGCCACAAGCAGCTTTGCAGGTCCACTAAATAGAATCGATTCAATCTGGTATTGTCCTTCCATACGAAACCGCCGAACCGAAGATCCGGCAAAATTTGATCTGTCAAAATCCTCAAAATACACCACAAAGGGAATATGTCCATGCATGCGATCCGTATATCCGACCAGCACCAATTCATCATTCCGGCCGGTATTCCTGAAATCAGCACCTGTCACCAAACCCTGTGCATCGAATTCGCCCAGGTGTTTAGCTTCATACGTCCCGGGTTGTTTGGACAAACTATACAGGTTAGTCCGAAGGTTTCCGTGATTTTTGGTAAACAAATACAAGCTGTCACCGATGCAGACCATAGCCTCACAATCAAAATTAGTCATGTCCGACTTTGAAAAATCATCTTGCCCCGCAAATGAAAACACAATTTCCTTGCTTTTAACTTTCTTTTCGGTCATCAATTCGTCCTTTTTCACACGATAAATGCGCAGATTCTTCCGATCTCCATGATTGTTTCCAAAATCACCTACATATATAAAAGAAGAATCTTCGGCCAGTTCCTCCCAATCCACATTCTTTGCATCCGTCACTTCCACGCTTCGGAATTCGTCTTTGTCATCCGGTCGAAACACAAACAGCTCGGCAGGATTTCCACTGTCATTGAGTGCCACCAAAGATCCGTCCGGCAACCGCGCCAAACCGGAACACTCTTTTAGTTCACCAGGAAATGACATCACCTGTTCCAATGGAACTTTTCGCACTTTATCACCCTGACACTGCAGCGCAAGAACCAGAATAAACACAGAAAAAAAGTATTGTATCATATATGCTAACTTGGACATGCAAAATACTGCAAACCTTTCATGCTACCATCCGTAGATCTTTTACCATATGACTGTTGGCAATAGATTACATTCGATATGAAGCCAAATGAATTGTGTTTTTATTCAGATTACGGCTACTTTTAGCCCGAAAACACTGAATTCCACAATGCACAATTTTGCTCAGCAGGTCCTGAAGTATCACTTTAACCTTTCACCTGAAATACGCCTGCCAAGAGGCGTTGAGTGGTTGAATCCATATGATAGCAAGGAAACGCGGGCATGCATGGAGGCGTTTTACGGCAGCTATTATAACGATTCAAAGCCGCGAACCTATATACTTGGGATAAATCCGGGCCGTCTGGGTGCCGGTCTTACAGGTGTTCCGTTTACCGATCCAGTTTGTTTAACCCAACTCGGTATCGACAACTCATTTCCCCAAAAGCACGAACTCTCCAGTATTTTCATTCATGAGATGATCGATGTCTGCGGTGGCCACACAAATTTTTTCCATCAATATTATATCACCTCATTATCGCCACTGGGATTTATCAAAGAAGGTAAAAATTATAATTACTACGACGACGCGAAGCTTTTGCAAAAGATAAAACCGTTTATCGTTGAGAGCATCTCCGACCAACTCAGATTTGGTTGCCATACGGAGAAAGTATTTTGTCTCGGGCAGGGAAAAAATTTTCAATATCTCAGTGCGCTGAATGAGGAGCAAGGGTGGTGGGACGAAGTGATCCCCCTACCCCATCCCCGCTGGATCATGCAATACCGAAGAAAAAGAAAAGAGGAATTCCTTGATATGTATAAGGAATTCCTCTGTTAAATTTAAGGTGAAATCTTTTTTACACCTGCTTTCGATAGGTTGTGTTATCGAACAACAGAAAGCATAGATGTCCACACGCCTTCCTCCGTTATTGCTTTCACAAGATGGATTCCGACAGGAAGGGTATTGACCTGAATTTCCATTTGATGGTGTTGGTAAGGAGCCGTAAATAATTGGCGTCCATTCATCGAATAGATTTCTACCTGTGATATTTCCAACTCACTGGTGAGTGTGATAAAGTCACTGGTCGGATTAGGCTGCATCGAGATTTTCGTGACATCAATCAGTTCCACACTTTGCGCCACACTCAGATCAAATGCCAGTATCTGATAGCCTTCCTTCCAGGGGAAATTATTGTCAAATTGAGTACCGGCTCCCAATACTGAAATCGAGGCACCCACTGCGATATCGCCTGCTGCCAAGGGAATACTGGAGTCTGCATCCACTCTGACTTCCACTGATGACCCACCTTGATGTTTGGTGTAAATCGTATATCCTGAAGATGAAATATTGCCAACACTATCGACCATCAGATCGGACTGGAGGTAGCTTGATTCATCCACTTCCGTGACAGAAGACACTACCCGTGGCATCACAAGGCTATTGCCGGTCGACAACACGTCAATCTCGTCAGGAACGATCTCAAGCATACCATTAAAGGCATCGATAGTTCCGGATACGGTGAGCATGTCACCTTCCTGAACCACATAGCTAAGCGGATCAAATGAAAACACATTGATTCCGACATTACTTCCATCAATGACAAAGAAGGAATACCCATCCGGTCTGAAGTTTACGCCATGCACCACACCTGTAACACGTGTAGGCACTCCATCAAAAATGTGAGCCCCATTAATCCCATCTGTCAGTCGGAGATGTGAAAGCGGAAAGTCGGTATAATTATTCGGGTCATACACGGACATGGTACCATTCATGCCGGCACCGGCATGCGGATCACATTGATAGTTATACAAACCCGGCAATGTGGTTGTGTAGTCATACGTCCAGTTGCCTGCCGGCGCTCCGTTACCAAAACTGTCCGGGTTTCCGGGGAAAGAAGCTTGAGAACCATTGACATTGTGAGCTGTTGCTTCATTGTTCACCCAACGGACGAAAGCACCTGTTTCTACGACTATATTTTTTGGATTAAACTGAAAATTGCCCACCGCTACGGTTACATCGGGAGTACCCGTGCCACCGCTGGAATTTTCGGCCCCGGGAGTACCAAATACTTCATTTCCATTGATAATTACACCAGTGGCAGCCCCGCAAGTCTGCCAATTGGCTCCGTCGTTGTTGTCCATAGACGCATCAATCAACTCTAAGGATGGACCGTCACCATCCGGCTCAGTGGGCCATGGATCACCATCATCATATTCAACAACATCCATCACATTGCCATCAGCATCCGCCAGGGTTATCAATTCGCCTCCATTGCTCAGCGCACCGCTTAACCATTCGTGTACAGATATCCCAAAGACATTCATCATTGCCTGCGCGTTGATCGCTGTCACAAAATAGTCACCCGGCATAAGCTCGACATTGGGCAGGGTATCTTCTACCCCATCAATAAAATACCATCCTTCCAGGTTTACGGCAGTGACACCTGCGTTATATAATTCAATGTATTCTAAGGAATCATTGCCTGATTCGGGAGGGTTGTAACTAATCTCATTGATGACAATCTGAGCATTGAGATATCCCATGCTCAGTATCAGGGCGAAGGCAAGGGTAAGGAATCGATTTTTTAACGTATGCATGATAAATTTTTTGCTGGTTTTACAATGTATTGGCGAATCCAAATATAAAAAAAACGCTCCCGAAATGAATCAATTCCGGGAGCGTTTTTAAAAAGGATTAACCAAAAGCTATTCTTAGTTAAACAAATAGCGAACACCCAGACGCATTCTCCAGCGAGAAGATGTTCCGGCGATGTTAAACGCATCTTTTCCAGTAGCATCACCTAAACGGTAAGAAAACCTAGGTGTCGTTCCATCTGCCTCATATCCATCGAGTTGATACAGGTGGAAATTGTTAAAGTCACTTCCCGGAGTCAGGTAGAAAGCACCCCAGTCCTTATTGAGCAAGTTCGCTACGTTCAGGATATCAAATGAAATTTGTAGCCGGTGAAGATTTCCTCCCAGATCAGCACCGATATCCTGTCTAATGACGAGATTGAAAACAGAGTTGAACGGCGCATGTGATCCATTTTTCTCTACATATTCTCCTCTACGGGAACTCAAACCTTCATCAGATTCAATCATTGCGTTAAGGTTAGCCCACTGCTCTTCAACTGTGACAGTTTGTCCACCTGCAGAATATTCCACGAGGTTGATATCATTCATGTCCCTCGGCACATACACCAGACTTCGGTTTCGGCTGGTACTACCGGTTTCGTTATTGACATTTCGACCATTACTTCCGCCAATGACATATGAGAAAGCTTCACCGGACTGCCCGTTGTAGAACAACGAAACGGAAGTAGCTGTCCCTTTAGACCATTCTTTTCTATAGGTAGCGTTTACGAGGAAACGATGGCCCATCGCATAATCTGAACGACCGGTCACGGGTTCATTTCGTCCGTTGGTACTTATCTGACCTCGCCACTGAGAAGAGTTTTGAGAAGAAGTGCCGTCCTGGTTTGAATACGCATCACCAAAGTTGTAGGCGAAATAAGCATTAAAACTCTTACTAAATTCTTTAGCAACAGAAGCTGTGATGTTTACCGTGTGGCCTTCACTCGTATTTGAGGCGAGATATACGCCGGCACCATACCGACTATCTATACTGGTTCGTGTATACACGGTACGAATGTCGTTTGGTGTTGTCCATTCTTTGCTATCTGTTTTGTCGTTGTTGATATTCGTGTAAATAATATTATTAAGTGTCTTTGTGTACAATACTTCGAGAGATGTTTCCCATCCGCCGGCAAACTTGTGATCAATCGCCAGGTTAGTTTTAAACATCTGAGGGTATTTAAAATCTGCGGTAAACAAATCGACCTGACCATTTGGCACACTGAAGTTAGGATTGGTGTACTGATTATTCGGATCAGCAATAAACGGAATACTGTCCTCCGGGAAAGAAAGATCGTCCTGATCCACACTTCCGATGGTCAAACCATTGTTGGTAAACATTCCTCCCGGCCATACAAACGGAATTCGGCTGGTAAAGATCCCTACCCCTCCGCGAAGGATGGTATTTCTTGATCCATCAAAGGCATATTCAAAGCCAATTCTTGGCGAGAACATCAGTTGGCCATCCGGAGCAACACCTGATTGAACACCATTGGCAATCGGATACTGGGCCTGCATTTTCGGTAAGGCAACCATATTCAGTGTATCGTCCGTTGCAGGGTCTGTTGTGATCACAGGAATATCAAGGCGCAGACCTCCAGTCAAGGTCAGTCTTGGGGTAACCGTCCACTGATCCTGCACATAGAATCCGAGTTGCATCGCATTAAATTCAGCTGCTGCATTGGAGTTATCCCCGGTGACATCATCCACCAGAGAATAGGATCGATCATACTCATACGCAAATCCATCCATCAGGCTGCTAATACTACTGAAGCGATATGAACCAAAATTCTGTCGGATAAATACATTGTTAAATGAGTAAAACTCATTGTGCGTACCAAATGTAAAGGTGTGGTTGCCTTTATAGAGTTTGAAGTTGTCCGTCAGTGTAAATGTTGATTGATCCAGCAAGTTACCTGTGGAGAACTCTTCTGTACCCATTTGAATAGTACCTCCGGAAACATCATCAATATAGATGTAAGGGAAGTCAGATCCAATTGTTCCGCGATCATCCTTCACAGTCGTGTAGCCAATGATCAACTCATTTGATGTGGTAGAAGATAATCTGGATTGTAGTTCAAGAGCTGAAGAGTTTGTTGTGCTTGGAAAATACACACCGTTGTTGGAATAGTTAATCGTCGTTGAACTTCCTCCATTGCGGTTGTACTGCTCCGCTTTAGTATACTGGTGACGTAACGTCAAACGGTGTTTGTCACTCAGATTAAAATCTAATTTTCCAAATAATTTCAGGCCTTCCAAATCATCTGATGTTGATCCAAATTCGCCTGGATCATATCCGTAGGTATCCATCATAAATTGACGGAGATTGTTTAAGTCTGCATCGGTTGCACGACCATTAGGCTGACCATCCGTCAGATTGTATTGCTCGGTGTTAAATGGGACAGGTGTTTCATCTTTTTGAATTTCAGCATTCACAAAAAAGAAGATTTTATCCTTTTTAATTGCGCCCCCTAAAGATGCACCATAGGTAGCTTTGCTAAATTCATCCAGCTTTGTTCTGTCATCATCATCGTAATCTTCACCAAAAAGACGCTCAGCCAACTTACCGTTAGTCTTACCAGCCAGATTTTCATTCTGCATGAAGTAATACGCTGTACCAAACATTTCGTTTTTTCCGGATTTCGTCACCGCGTTGATACCACCGCCGGCGAATCCGCCCTGAGTGACATCATACGGAGAAACCACTACCTGAAACTGATCGATGATGTCAATACTAAACGGGGAAATTCCTGTTTGGCCTCCGTTGGTACCTGATCCTGCCAGGCCAAATACATCATTATTGACAGCCCCATCGATATAGATCGCATTGTAGCGATTGTTGATCCCCGCGATACTCAAACCGTCACTTGACGTACTGACAGTCTGCGGAGAAAGGCGTAGGTAGTCAAACGGATCCCGGTTGAGCGATGGCACTTCATCCAGTCTTTCAGCATCGATTTGTGTACTGGTTCCGGCTGTTTGTCCAATGACACCCGCGGCGGCTACCACCGTAACAGCTTCGAGGGCATAATCACTTTCTTCCAGCATGTAGTCACGTCGGAAAACCTCACCAAGGCGAAGTTGCACCCCTTCGACGGTGACTTCTCCGTATCCGGTATATGAAACGGTGACTTTGTAAGGTCCTCCTACTTTCATACCTGGAATACGATAGTTGCCTTCCAGGTCGGTCGCCGCCCCGAAGGTAGTTCCTGTAGGTCCGTGAACCGCCACTACGTTGGCACCTATCAAAGGAGTACCATCCGGGCCATTCACGATTCCTCTCATTTCACTGGTGGTAGAGCCCTGCCCTACAACTGTAAATGAGAGAGTTAAGCAAAAAGCGAGTAATAATAATCTCATATTCAATAATTTATACGGGTGAATTAAAGTCACGAATGTAGATTTCAGGAAGTACTTGGTTGTACTTTTCCGGGATAATTTATTGTAAACAAAAATGTCAGTCATCAGGCAAAACTTCATTTCCTGCATTCTGACAAATATAAATTATTAATATAGATATTCTTTATATATGGGGAAGAAAGTTTTCCGCAATCATACACCGAACGCTGCCTCCACCGACAGATTCTATCGTCCGAATGTCTCCGGAGATGATCCGGGCATATTTTTCAATGGCGGCAACTTGTTCTTTATCAAGGATTTGACGGGCAGCAGCGGACATTACCATCAATTGCTCTCCATCCTGATTGCGAACGGCTAACATATTTCCGGCAAAGGAACCAATTTGTTCTCGGCTCAGCTCCACTACTTCTCTTCCACCTGCGGCAAGGTTATTACGGAGCGCATTCCGCTCTGATTGATTGACGATATCCAGTGAAACGACACAAACCCCCTCACCGATCGCCATCATGACATTGGTATGATACACTTCCTGTTGGTCATACATAGCGATGAATGTAAAGGGTGTGTAACCCATTTTTTCACACCAAACCTCCAGCACACCTCGATCTGTTCTGGGGCTCAGACACGCATAGGCGACTTTGTTGACCCGATCGAGCACCATACTTCCGGTGCCTTCGAGGAATAAACCCTGAGATTCAAAGTACTCCATGGCAAGGTGTTCTTTCACCTTATAATGACGCGCCAGATGTTGAATGATCTCCACTCTTCTCTCCGGCCTTCGCAGAGGCGAAAAAATGGGATAGGTGACTACCAGCCCATTGTCATGAAGGGATAACCAGTTGTTAGGAAAAATAGCATCCGGTTTAGCCGGATCAGAGGTATCCTGGATGACTTCTACCACAATGCCTTCTGCTCGAAGGATTTGTACGAGGTTGTCAAACTCATTGATGGCCCTTTGGATGATGGTTTCTTTACCTGAGACCGGCTTATTTTGAAAGGTATTGTTTTCAGCTGTTTCCACATTATACCCAAAGGCGGCAGGCCGCACCATGACGATATGAGAAGAGGTCTGAGCTGACATACAAAGGCATTTTTCGCGGGGTAAAGGTAGTCTTTGCGATGGGTTAATTCCTGAATCCCCGGAATAAAATCAGGACTTTTTTCACCCTCCGTTTTACCATGGACAAGGGGCCGGAACCAACGCATTCCTCCCTTCTTCATTATGTTTGCAGCATATGACCACCAGATTGTAAAATCCCCGATTTATGTCCAACAAAATCAGGCCCTTATTCAACCCTGACCTTTTACCTCCTGTAGCTTATCAAAGGCCAAAGAAACTAACCGCGCATGGAGATGAGCGAATCGACCCGTACTACTGGCTCAACGACCGGGAAAATCCGGAAGTACTGGACTACCTGGAAGCAGAAAACGAATATCAGGCTCAGATGATGGCACATCTCAAGGACTTTGAAAGATCCCTGTATGATGAAATTATTGCCCGTATCAAACAAACCGACATGTCTGTGCCATATATGTATAACGGCTACTATTACATTACCCGCTATGAAGCAGGCCAGGAATATCCGATCTATACCCGGAAAGAAGGTGCGTTGGACGCCCCTGAGCAAATACTGCTCGATGTCAATGAACTCGCAAAGGGTCATGCCTTTTTTGCTATCGGAGGGCAAAGCATCAGTCCGGATAATCGGTATCTGGTATATGGAGAAGACACCGTCAGCCGTCGAATCTATACACTGCGCATAAAGGACCTTGTCTCAGGAGAATGGCTTGAAGAAAATATCCCAAATACCGGAGGACATGCTGCCTGGGCTTCGGACAACAAAACCTTTTTTTACAGTGTAAAGGATGATGCGCTGAGACCGTATCAGATTTGGAAACACAGAGTTGGCACCCAACCCTCTGACGACGTACTGATCTACGAAGAAAAAGATGAAACATTCCGCACCTATGTGTACAAAACTAAATCCCGAAAATTTCTGGTGATCGGATCCTCCTCTACCCTGACGGATGAGTACAGGATTCTGGATGCCACGACACCTGATGCCTCTTTCACGCTTTTCCAACCGCGCAAACGTGGCCTGGAATACAGCATTGCCCACCACGATGACATCTGGTATATCCGGACCAACAAAAATGCATTGAACTTCCGCCTCATGAAAACGCCTTTGACGGAGACCACGTCCGAAGCCTGGCAGGAAGTGATCCCACATCGGGAAGACGTGCTATTGGAGGATGTGGAAGTTTTTAAAAACTACCTGGTGCTCTCGGAACGAAAAGCAGGTCTTACCCAATTTCGCGTCATAAACGATACAGGCGAATCGCATACCATCCCCTTTGCTGAAGAGGCTTACCTCGCCTTTACTTCCGTCAATCCTGAGTTTGATTCAAACACGCTGCGCTTCAGTTATCAGTCCATGACGACGCCCAACTCTACATTTGATTACCACATGGAAACGCGTGAGAAAAAACTTCTCAAGCAACAGGAAGTGCCGGGTGGTTTCGATGCAAACGACTACCTGAGCAAACGAATCATGGTGACCTCTGCAGGAGGTGTTCAGGTGCCTGTTTCTATTGTGTACCACAAGTCCACACGGATTGATGGAACTGCGCCGTGTCTTTTATATGGGTATGGTTCCTATGGGGCAAGTATGGACCCGGGTTTCAGCATTACGCGTCTAAGCCTGCTTAACAGAGGGTTTGTCTATGCCATCGCTCATATTCGGGGAGGGGAAGAAATGGGTCGACATTGGTATGAGCAGGGAAAGCTATTGCAGAAAAAAAACACCTTCATTGATTTCATTGAAGCCGGCAAAGCGCTTGTCAAAGGTGGATATGCCGCACCTCAAAAACTTTATGCAATGGGTGGTTCAGCAGGTGGTCTGCTCATGGGTGCAGTTATGAATATGGAACCTACTCTTTGGGCAGGAATTGTTGCGGCCGTTCCATTTGTCGACATAGTCACCACGATGCTGGACAATAGTATTCCCCTGACCACCGGAGAGTTTGATGAATGGGGAAACCCAAATGAAGCAGATTATTATCACTACATGAAAAGCTATTCTCCCTATGATAATATAGAGGCAAAGGCCTATCCACCGATGCTGGTCACAACCGGTCTTCACGATTCACAGGTGCAGTATTGGGAACCCGCAAAATGGGTAGCACGACTCAGAGCGTTAAAAACGGACCAGCATCCGCTTTTGCTGCACACCAATATGGATGCAGGGCATGGAGGAGCATCCGGACGCTTCAGACAATTTAAAGAAGTAGCACTCGCGTATGCTTTTTTGCTGGATTTGGCCGGAAAAGTTTCGCCTGATCAATACACTTCTATAACGTCTGATAAATCTGAATAAGCCTTTGCGATTCATTTTCCCAGGTAAATTCTGCTGAAGCCAGTTGACAGCCCTGAACCAATCCGAAATACACCTGGGGATGCTCATCGAGAAACTGTACAGCGCGAACAATGGCGTCCACATTCACTTCATCGATCAGCACCGCACAGGGATACTTGCTGACGATATGTTGGTATTCAGGATAGGCCATGTGAATGGAAGGCAAATGTGCGTGAATAGCATCAAAAAATTTGTTGGGCAGTGAGTAATAATCATTCAGACTCTCCCTCTCCCGAAGATTTATGCTGATGCGTGCTTGAGCCATCAGGTCAGGGAGTTTATCCGGATGCACCCATCCTAAAAAGCGTACCCGTTCTTCCAAACCTTGATCCCTCACCTGTTGCTTGAGTTGTTCCGTTATATCCCCTTCACCCGCCAACCAAAAAGTCCAGTCTGCTAATTGCCGCATTGCATTTATACATGCTTCTAACCCACGACCTACATTAAGGGCACCCTGATACAAAATAACCTTTTCACGATGGATATGATCATCTGCCTTTTGATCAGAAAAAGGATCCACCGGAGCTATATTACGGATTACATCAAACGCAACCCCATACACTTTCCCCATGAGATTGGCTAATTCTGCTCCGACCGTATATCGAGTGTCAAACCGAGGTATTGTCATTCTCCCAATCCATTGCCAAACAGCCTTGATAATCGGGCGATGGGTCAGCTCGGGTACTTCTGAAAAATATTCGTGTGCATCATACACGGTTTTCTTTCCGCGAAGCTTTGAAGACATGATCACAGGCAGCGCTGTATCCAGGTCACATGCACAGGCAATATCAAAACGAAGTCTGAGCAGATAAAAAAACAAACGGATATTGTATTCTTTATAAAAAAGAAATCCTTTGTTGAAAAAACACCTGATGCGGTGCGTTTGAAAATGCCCCGGTGTAAATGCAGCAGACGTTTTAAGCAACCTGCCTGTCAGTGTCACATTGAAACCAGCATCGACCAGTGCCGTACATATTCTGTACATACGTCGATCATAGGTCAGATCATTTGTAACAGTCAGTACGATATGCTTGCGGTCACTCAAGAATTGCGGTAGATTTTATCCTCAATGATACTGATCTTATTTTCATCCGCCAGAATCTTCAGTTCCTTTTTCACTGAAGACTGTTGCTCCGTCTTGTATTCTGCCAGAAAATCTTTAAGCGTGATTCCCTCCTTATCGGACAGGGAACTGTATATTGTATGCTGCCAGTTTTGCGCGTCTCCTCCATCCTGCAAACACCGATCACAGCGTCCGCATGCCGTGGTATCCACTTCTGCAAAATACTGTCTGATATACTCCTCCCGACAGACGATATCGTCCTGCAGGTAGTCAATCATAGACCGCAGACGGGCCAATGCACGTTCTTTCCTGAATGTATACCGCTCCTGGTCGATGGAGAAATTTGCCGCAGGCACACGCTCTCGCAGAAGTGTGATTTGTTGGCCGGAGCCAGCTTCCTGGTATTCGATCAAGCCTAATGCATGAAGGCGAACAAGTTTCTTTTTTACCGCATCCGGTTTCCAATCGAGATGCGTGGCCAGTTGTTTTTCCCGGATGCGTACTGAAGTACTCCACAAGCCTTCATACGCCCTGAGTAATGCTTTGATAAACTGCTCCATATCAGGATCAGCCGTTTGCGTTTCAAATAGTGTCTGCACATCCGTCAGAATACGAACCCGACTTCCTTTCAGGGCAGATTCATCCACTGCGATCCAGCCGTCTTTGGCCAGAATATCCAGCGAGGCATATACTTCAGCCATCGGCAATTTGTACACTGAAGCGAAATCGCGGATATCAAAAGGGAATGTGTCTCCCAACCCAGCACCGACTGCGAGATCCAGGAAGTTGTGGAGGGAAACATACACATTTCTGATCTGATCAATCTCCGGAAAACTTTGTTCGACGCGCTTCACAAGCTGGTCCTGTGCGGAGGGATTTATGACCACCAGGCAATACGCTTTTTGCCCGTCTCTTCCGGCTCTCCCTGCCTCCTGATAATACTCTTCGATTCCGGTTGGCAAATCGTAGTGGACAACCATTCTGACATTGCTTTTATCCACGCCCATTCCAAACGCATTGGTCGCGACGATCACTTGCTTTTCATCTGCGATCCAGGCTTCCTGAACTCGATCTCTTTCCTTCAAAGTCATTCCTCCGTGATACGCTGTAGCACTAATCCCCAGCTTGTTTAGCCATTCAGCCAATTCAACACATTTCCTGCGATGTCTGGCATAGACAATCGCACTGCCTTTGGATTTTCGAAGGAGTCGTTCGACATAATCGAGCTGATCCTGTCGGTGTATTACGTGATAATGGAGATTGTCTCGCGCGAAACTCCCTTTTACCAGTATTACATCTTTGAGATGAAGTTGTTGTGAAATTTCATGGGTTACCTCTTTTGTGGCAGAAGCCGTCACTGCCAGAATAGGTACTTGCGGAAATATTTCGCGCAAACTGCCTGCTTCCAGATAAGCAGGTCGAAAATCATGACCCCATTGCGATATACAATGTGCCTCGTCTATCGCGATGAGTTTGACCGGCATGGCACCGGCTCGTTCCAGAAACATAGGTGTTTTCAATCGTTCCGGAGAGAGGTACAAGAGTCTGGTCCGGCCAAAACGGGCATTATCCAATGTGCGATCTATCGCGGTCGTTGACATTCCTGAATAAATTGCTTCAGCAGAAATTCCAAGCGACTTGAGCCGGCTCACCTGATCTTTCATCAACGCGATGAGGGGTGACACGACGATCGTGAGTCCTTCCAGCATCATAGCGGGAACCTGATAACAAAGGGACTTTCCTCCTCCGGTGGGGAGCAGCGCGAGCACATCCTTTCCGGAAGCAACATTTTCGATGATCTCCTTTTGGAGTGGTCTGAAGGCATCATAGCCCCAGTATTGCTTTAATATGCGTTCTGCTGTTTCCAATAGATAACGAAAATAGGGTTATCAGAACTTAGGGTTCGGAATCGTTTTGTTGTTATGTCGCCTGACTTTGAACTTTTCGGAGCCGATCTCAATGGGTATTCCGACACGGAAAGTCAGAATGCCGAAAAGGTCATTTGATTCAGGATTAGCTCTGGATGATCCTGTTTGCACAACAACCGGACCGGTACCCAGGTATTCACCTTGACGGTTAGCTAAAGCTGCGGTCAAAGGACCGGCTTTTTCCAACAGTTCCGGGTAGGTGATATAGATGGTACTGGCATCATCGAGGTAATCTGTAAACGTGAACGAAATCATCCCTTCTAAGGCCAGAATGACCTGATTGCTTGTGACATATTTCAGCCCACCACCTGCCTGCAGAGAAGGTTGGAATCGGGCATAAGGCTTTTGGTCGGGATAGTCATCGAGAAACTGCCCCTCTGTACCCAGCGGTTGAAGGGAAACTTTGTCGCCTTCATACCGGGTTCGCGGGTTAAAATAAAAAAGACTTGCGCCTGCAGTAACAAAAGGAGTAAAGGAGCCCGGGACATTACTTTCAAAACCAAAGATATTCCAGTCTGCGCCAAGGACGAGTTGGATAACAGGAGCAAAAAAACTCAGGTTCCTGCTGCGATTACTTTCTTTAGATTGGAGCGCATCATCTCCGGATATACGCGCATACAACAAGTCGCCTCGTAGTTGAAAACGTCTGTTAAGTTCAAACCCACCATGGATGCCGACGACCGCTCCTGCTTTAATTTTAATTCCGTCATCGAAGTTGTACGAAGCCAGATCGCCCTGATAATTGGCTATACCCACAAATCCACCCACTTCGCCCTGAGCGTAACTGGGCCGTATGGATAAAAAACAAAAAAGAAGACAGAACAGAGTCGGGAGGCGCAATTGAATTTACATTTGATAATTAACAAAATGAACCATCATGCTAATACCAGACAAAGATAGGCAACCTGAGATGAGGAAACTCCAGGCGTGTAACAATTCAGCTCAATAGGTGCACATCCGCAATAAATCAGATGAATCCTGACATTAATCCAAAATATGCGCTTACGAGGCAACAAAATCATATCATTGTACATTAGATTTCCCGGAACGCAAGACTCCGCTTACACTTTTACTTATGCGATCAATTCTGTATTTTTTTCTTCTGACCGGCATCGCCGTCATCACGACAGGCGTGCAGGCTCAGGAACAGCTCGATACCTGGCAACACCAGGGTGGAAATGACACGTTTCCAACCGGCATCCGATCCGGTGAATGGTATGCGATGAAAAGTAAAACTTCATCTAAAAAGATCATTGTGGCCGTATTGGATAGTGGTATCGATATCCACCATCCTGATCTGACAGACAATATCTGGGTCAACCCAGGTGAGATTCCCGGTAATGGCATTGATGACGATCAAAACGGATATACCGACGATCTCCATGGCTGGAATTTTCTCGGCGGACCAAATGGAGAGAGTGTGATCCATGAGTCGCTGGAAGTCACACGTGAGTATGCCAAGGAGCGATCCATATGGGAAGATGCAGATGTGGGAAAACTTAAGGGGAAAAAGAAAAAAGCATACGTGGCCTATCTGGAAAAGAAAGATCTGATAGAGACCCGGCGCGCGGGGGCAGAAAAACAGCTGGCAGAGATGCAGGTCACTTCAGAACTAGTAATGGGTGCGCTATACGCAGCAAAAGAAGAACTAAATGGAGATTCTCTGGATGTGGGACGCCTGGAAAACGCAACCCGTGAAGAAGTGCAAATTGCAGCTTCCATTATTCAGAATGTTCAGGAACAGGGCATTGAAGTGGAAAGCATTGACTGGCTGATCGAGATCGCGGAAATGCAATTTGAAGAAATGATACTTCCTTACGAGGAGGATTTACAATACACCTACAATCCGGATTATGATGCACGGAAGATCATTGAAGAAGATTATTTTGATTTTTCAAAAAATAATTACGGCAACAATCAGGTAGATGGTGACTTTGCGGTTCACGGCACACACGTCGCCGGAATCATCGCAGCGACGCGCCATAACGATCTGGGAATGGATGGTGTCGCGGATAATGTCGCGATCATGTGCCTGAAAGTCGTGCCCAATGGTGACGAACGCGATAAAGATGTAGCCAATGCCATTCGCTATGCTGTAGATAACGGCGCTTTGGTGGTCAACATGAGTTTTGGAAAAGGATATTCTCCGGAAAAATTCCTCGTGGATGATGCCATGAAATACGCTGCCAAACATGATGTCCTGCTGGTGGTTGGAGCGGGAAATGAATCGACCAACATTGACGAAGAACCCAAGTTTCCAAATGACTTGTACAGGAAAAAGCCATTGTTCGGTTCGAAGCGTGCTAAAAACTTTCTGTCCATTGGCGCCCTTTCTCCCGAAGGCGGAAAAGAGGCTGTTGCGGAGTTCTCAAACTACGGCCGTGAGGATGTCGATATTTTTGCGCCCGGTGTTTTTATTTATTCCACTACCCCTGACAGTACGTATGAGTTTCTGAGCGGGACCAGCATGGCTGCTCCGGTAGTCAGTGGTATGGCTGCTTTAATTCGATCACGCTATCCGGACCTGAGTGCGCTTCAGGTCAAGGAGATCATTATGGAAAGCAGCAGAAAACTTCCCACCAAACTTATTCAACCGGGCACTTTTGATGAGGTTTCTGCAGAAGATTTATGCGTGAGTGCGGGCATGGCAGATGTCGTAAGAGCGATGCAACTCGCTGCAAAAACGAAAGGGAAAGCGAAATTGAAAAAGCGAAAAGAAAAAAGTTTGTACCCGGGAAAGAAAACGCGCACGTAACATAGCTTCAGAGAATCTTCACCTCCCGAATAAATTCTTCTCCAAGCTGCTCGTTGACTTTGGAACGAATGTTTTCCCGCATGATATTCAACTCGGATTTGAGGGAAGCGGATTCAACAAACAGGATAAGGGTCTGATGATCCAGTTTGATGCGCTTTGTATATCCACTGACGACCGGTCCCATCATATCACCCCACATTTTTTCAATTCGGGTCTGATAGAGTTTGGCTCTCAATTGCGGGGACTGCGTGAACACCTGCAGCCATTCTTTTAACGGTCGATTATTATCTCCTCGCATCTGATGAAGGTACGCAACCCGGTTAGAATTTCAAAAGACTTTTTAATCGCATTGTCTGGCGGATATCTACATGGCAATCCGTACCAACTTGTCATCCGGAAGAAACTCGCTGACATGCTTGCCGCTGGTATCGGAAATAAAGACCTGGCCAAAAGCTTCCGATGACAAAATATCCATAAGGCGTTCCAGTCTTCGCTCATCAAGCTTATCAAATATGTCATCCAGCACCAGAAGTGGCTTTAAACCGCTCTGTTGGGACAATACACCAAACTTACTCAGATGGAGAGCAAAAACAAGGCTTTTCACCTGCCCCTGAGATCCAAACAACTTTGCTGCAAGACCTTTAACCTCAAGATGGTAGTCGTCCTTGTGAATCCCGCTGTTGGAACGACCGGTCCCTTTATCCGCTTCCCAATTCATATCCGTCAGTACGTCATACGGATGTTCACTGAGCGCTGAGATATAGTCTACGCCGATCGCCTCTTTTTTTTCGGCCAGATCCGCATACATTTCTTTCAGTGGATTGATAAGTAAGTCCACCATCCATTTCCTTTTTTCATGGATAAATGATGCCAAAGGCGCCATCTGCTCGTCATAGGTCTGAATCATTCTGCGCAAATCGGTAAACCCTTGTTTGAGTGCCGCATTCCGCATATCCAGGAGTTGGTTGTATCGAGCCAGCGACTTCAGGTAGTCTCCGTCCAGCTGGCAGAGCAACTGATCAAAATACTTTCGCCTGGATGCGCTGGGACCATGCACGAGATCAATATCTCTTGGCGCTGAGAAAACAACCGGCATAAAGCGAATGTGATCGCTGATCCGAGCAACGATTAGTTCGTCCACTACCAGCTCCTTTGTCGTTCCGGGTTTTACTTTGAACACGATCTTATGGGTCTTCTCCCCTCTTTTCATGTGACCTTCCAACCTGAAAAAGGCTGTTTCCTGACGCACCACGCGTTGATCGTAGGGTGTGAAATAGCTTCTGCCCACGCCCAGATAGTATACGGCATCAAGCAGATTGGTTTTTCCCATTCCATTGAGTCCGGAAATCAGGTTGAAATCCGGACCGAACTGAAAATGCGCTTCCGCGTAGTTTTTAAAGTTTGTCAGAAAGATTTCCTGAACAGCAAGCGACATCATGGGCTGACAAAAGCAATTAAGTTTATCTTTGTGTGTCGGCGAATATAGTTTTTATGGCTCAGGTAAAAGGAAAAAAGACAACAAAGGCGGAGAAAGGCACGAATGGCCTTGACATAGGTACGTATCGACAGTGGTATGAGACGATGGTGCGTATCAGGAAATTTGAGGAACGCGCCTTGAAAATGTATTCTGTTAATAAGATCCGTGGGTTTCTCCACGTCTACATCGGCCAGGAAGCTATTGCCGGCGCGATCACTTCAGCGCTACGGCCTACCGATCCGATTGTGACGGCCTATCGACAGCATGGTATAGCCTTATGCCGGGGGATTGGCAGCGACCTGTGTATGGCAGAGCTATTTGGCAAATCCACCGGGATTAATAAAGGAAAAGGCGGTTCGATGCACTTCTTCTCCAAAGAGCACAATTACTTTGGCGGCAACGGGATCGTAGGGGCACAAATCCCCATTGGTACCGGGATAGCTTTTGCCGAGCAATATAAAGGCACCGACAATATCTGCCTGACCATGTATGGTGACGGAGCCGCGCGCCAGGGTGCGCTGCATGAGTCTTTCAATATGGCCATGACGTGGAAGTTGCCTGTGCTCTATGTGGTGGAAAACAACCACTATGCGATGGGCACTTCGGTTACGCGGACCAGCAATGTCACCGATCTGTCCAAACAAGCGCTTTCATATGAGATGCCGAGTTCGAGTGTCGATGGCATGGATGTGATGAAAGTCCACTATGCTATGGCGGAAGCTGCTGCCCATGTGCGATCCGGAAAAGGTCCGTATCTACTGGAAATCAAGACCTACCGTTACCGTGGACATTCCGTTTCTGATCCGGCCAAGTATCGGACCAAGGAAGAACTTGAAGCCTATAAGGAGCAGGATCCGATTGAGCAGTTGAAGGCATATTTGGTTAAGCATAAACACATGACTACCAAAGATATAGAGAAGATAGATAACGCAATACTTGAAGAGATTGATGCGGCTGAACGGTTTGCTGAAGAATCTCCGTTGCCTGATCCGGCCGAGCTGTTTACAGACAATTACCTTCAGGAAGATTATCCTTTTATCACAGATTAAGTTTTCCTGCCGAAATCGCTTTCATTCTGATGTGCATAACAAGGTGACAATCAGGCATGAAGGCTAACTAAGCTACTGACTTTCAATTCAACACATAATACTTTAATTTCTCATTTGAGGATTTAGTGCAAATGATTACTTTTGCACCACTTTTTAAAATAATTCGCTTCCATGGCAATTAAAAGAAATCGAAATAAACGCAACGAAGACACGCTGCTGGATCTTTCCGAAGCACGTACATCCGCTAGTCATTTTCTTGAAGAAAATCAGACTAAGATCATTGCAATCGTTGCCGGACTTGTCATCATTTTTGGAGGTATTTTTGTCTACAAAAACCTGATTCAGAAGCCAAAGGAAGAAAAAGCCCTGGCCCAGATGTGGAAGGCCCAATACCAGTTTGAGCAGGATTCATTCCTGGTCGCCCTCGAGAATCCGGGCGGCGGATACAGCGGCTTCTTGTCTATCATCAAGGACTACAAAGGCACCAAAGCTGGCAACCTGAGCAATTTCTATGCAGGCCTTTCTTACCTCAACCTGGGTAACTACGATGCGGCACTGACCCATCTCAATAAATTCAAACCCACGGACAAAATTGGTCCAACATTGAAATACGGTGCACTTGGCGATGCGTATTCCGAGTTGAACCAGATGGATAAAGCCATGGAAAACTATAAAAAGGCAGCATCAGCATCGGAAAATGACCTGTTGACACCTTATTATATGAAGAAACTGGCCCTTCTCCACGAAGCGCAAACCCAAACTGAAGAGGCACTGGCTCTTTTCAGGGAGATCAAATCACGCTACCCGAACAGCAACGAAGCGCTGACCATCGACAAATATATCGCCAGAGCAGAAGCGAAATAATCATGGCTTCCCGGGATGCATCACCATCATTGGACCACTTACCGGATGGATCATCCTTTAAGATTGGTATCGCTGTTGCCCAATGGAACCCCGATGTGACGGACAAACTTCTCAATGGAGCGAAAGACATTCTGTCCCAAGCCGGCGTTAGCAAAGAGAATATTGAAATCATACACGTTCCGGGTTCATTTGAACTTCCCTGGGGCGCACGGCAACTCCTCACCAATGGAAAAAGAGATGCTGTGATCTGTCTTGGATGCATCATCCAGGGAGAAACCAAGCATGATGATTACATCGCGAATGCTGTCGCAACGGGCATTATGCAACTCGGACTCACCTCTGGAACACCGGTCATCTTTGGGGTTGTCACCACCAATACTCCGGAACAAGCCATCGAAAGAGCCGGTGGAGCGCATGGCAATAAAGGCGCGGAAGCAGCAGGAACAGCACTGCAACTCGCAGACATCGCGCGAAAGAATACATCAGGTAAGAAAAGCATCGGCTACTCATGAAAATCATTCCCATAGATAACGGACATTTTAAACTGGATGGAGGGGCTATGTTTGGCGTCGTGCCGAAAACCCTCTGGAGTAAAATGATCCCGGCCGATGAAAACAATCTCTGTAGCTGGACGATGCGTTCTCTTCTGCTCGACTACAATGATAAGGTCGTCCTTATCGATACCGGGCTGGGAGACAAACAGGATGAAAAATTTTTTAGTCATATCTACCAGCACGGTGAGGGCACACTCAAAAAATCAATCGAGCGTGCAGGCTACGAACTCTCTGATATCACCGATGTCATCCTGACCCATTTTCATTTTGACCACGTAGGAGGTGCGGTTGACAAATCAGAAGATGGCCGTCTCTACCCTGCTTTTCCAAATGCCACGTACTGGACGACTGAACGCCATTATGAGTGGGCCTTCAATCCCAATGCCCGGGAAAGAGCATCGTTTCTGAAAGAGAACTTTGTACCGCTGAAAGAGGCGGGCGTGCTCAAATTTTTCCCGGAAGAAAATGGATATCGCTGGGATGATCGAATTACCATTCGACTATCCTATGGCCACACTGAATCCATGATCCTTCCGGAGATCAAGATTAACGACAAGGTGACTATCATCTATGCTGCAGATTTGATTCCGTCGGCTCACCATGTAGGATTGCCCTATATCATGGGTTACGATATCCGGCCGCTGGTGACACTCTCTGAAAAGACTGAATTTCTCACGGCGTGGGCAGACAAAGGGTATTATCTGTTTCTGGAGCATGATAAAGAAACCGAATGCATTACGATAAAAATGGATGATCGAGGACGTCCAGGTGTCGATCAACGCCTCACACTACAGGAAGTATTAGCGCAGTAAAAACCGCTCATTCACCTGCATTCTACCGTTATTCCCACGCTTTTCCTCTGATTTTGTTTTCAGGTATTTTTCTTTACCTTACGGTTGGTTTCACCCTAAGAGCGCCAGCTCAGAATGATATGAATCAACTAAACCGACTTTGAGGCAGCAAAGAGCTTGTGTTCAGGGTCTTATAAAGGGATTAACCAGTCAAGTATATGCGTTCGGTCTACCAAATTTGCTTTCTCGCGGCAGGTCTTCTGCTGATGATAGCGTGTGAAAAAGAAAACCTGGTCGTGGTGGGTGATAATCCACCCTATTCCACTTTCAATATTTCCGACATCAAAATCGAAAACTATGTCAATCGACTCTATATCGATATCATCGGTCGTGAGCCGCTTGACGATGAGTTGGTCTACGAAGTAAATCGCCTCAAAGCTGCAGGGCTCGACCGCATCACGCGTGATAGTATCATCTACCAACTGATGACGGACACGACCTACAAGGAAAATGAATTTTCCTACAAAGCCGCATACGTGCAAAATCTCTACAACCTTTCGAAAGTGCGTTGCATCGAAGGCGTACCGGATGCAGATCTGCAGGAACGCATTGGCGTTTTGCGCGGACAGGCGTATAAAGACTCACTGGAAGGAAACATGGATGGCTATTTTGCCAAACAGTACCAGATCGCGCGCAACAAAGCCACATTGAACAGTCGTCAGGCTTTGTATGACGGACACATTTACTACCACCAAATGTTTGCCTTCATGATCGATAATACGATCTATGATGTTATCAATATGAACACCTTCAATTTTGTGCGTGCGACATTCGACGAACTCCTCTGGCGTCTTCCGACCGAACAGGAATTCGACAAGTGTTTTGACATGATTGAATTCAATCAGCCGGAGGAAATTTTTGGCGAACTCGGATCCAGCAAACACGATTACATCCGGATCCTCACCGAGTCCAATGAAATGTATGAAGGCATGGTGATCTGGTGTTATCAGGTATTTATGAGTCGCCCACCGACATCTGGCGAACTCGTCACTATACTGCCGGTCTACCTGCAGACAAAAGACATTAACTGGGTCATTGCTCAAATATTAGTTACCGATGAATATGCCAACTTCCGTTAGAATTCTATTCGTCGCATTTCTGTTACTCAGCCTTGCGCTCATGCTCTCCTGCACAAAAGAGACGGACTACTACGTCTACGAAGTGCAGGATGTCGAGATTACTCCGGTCAATTCCTTCAAGGATAAACCTAAAACCCACTCGCAGTATATCTCGATCCTGTATGCCAATATGTTTCAGACTGCCATCGGGCCCAACCAGATGCTGCAAGCTTTAAAAGCTATCGAATCCATCGGTGACAAGCAGGTCGCTTACGATATCCTGGTCAGCAAGTACATGAATGATCCGAATGTTAAGTTGCCTTCCGACGAATCGATGCGCGAGGATCCTGAATCATTTGTCCGCGACACTTACAAGCGATTCCTTGTAAGGCAGCCTACGGAAGCAGAACTGCAGTGGATGATTAACTATATTGAAAGCCGCCCTACCCTGACCACTGAATTAGTCTATTTTTCTTTTGCCACGTCCAATGAACACGCACACTATTAAAATTCGTCCGGTATGAAACGAAGACAGTTTATAAAAAAATCATCCCTGGCTACGGCAGGCTCGATATCTATGCCGTATATCCTTCCATCTGGATTGCTGAATATGACTACTACGCCTCCGATGGCAGAACACGTGGTATTTGTTTTATTTGCCGGTGGTGTTCGACAACAGGAAGCTGTACTACAACGCTACCTGGCAGAAGGTCAGAATGAGGATGTGGAAGGCAATATCATGTACAATATGTTGACCGGAGCACCACCGGATGATAAGATTGCTTACGGACAGGATGATACTGCCAATAATATCATCGGAGGTATCCCAATCAATCCTATTTTACAAACTCCGCTTGATCAAATTGGAACGCTGTTTCCCGAAGTCAGATTCTCGAAAGGAGGTGCAGGGCACTTCAGTGGTTTGAGCACAGGCGTATCCGGAAATTACTCCACCATCCAGGGTCTTCGAAATCGTCCCGTAGCACCTACCATCTTCGAGTATCTCAGAAGACATGCCGGATTTAAAGCTACCGATTGCTGGTTTGTGGGTGTCGGAATCACCGGATCAAGACCTCTTTTAAATTATTCCAGCACCGCAGACTATGGCAGACGGTATGGCGGCAACTTTATCGCACCGACCACGACATTTGGTTCTCCCGGCATGGAGCATTTTATGGACTTTAAAAACTATCATCAGGAAACGGAGTGGAGTAAGATCCTCGAGATGCGTGAATTTTTAAACCAAAATTTTAAAAATGAAGGTCTTGAGATTGCGCATTTGTACAACAGTGTGGACGAACAAGACTCCATCAAAGAATTTGTCCGCAAGACGTTTGAAAAGGTAGAGATGGGATCCATATCACTGCCTCCCGTCAATGATAATGGTGACCTGAAGACGATCGGATTTGCTGTTGAATTACTCAATTGGTTTAAGCCGAAACTTATGGTCGTCGACATGACTAATATCGATGTTTGCCACGGCAATTATACAGCCTATCTCAAGAATTTGCATCGCGGAGACCATGGTGTGGGTTTCCTGTGGAGGGAAATTCAACGCATACCTGAAATGGCCGGAAAGACCACGATGATCGTCATGCCTGAACATGGTCGTGATCTCGAACCGAATCCGATCATGGATGACAATGACTGGTTTGCATACGATCACTCCGGTAACAATGTCAACACCCGCAGGATATTCACCCTGATGACCGGGCCGAACATTGATCAGGGATTGCGTGTAGGAGATCCGGCAAATCCGATTGGCGATGCTTCTGACATCGTTCCGACTATCGCTGATTTGTTTGGTATAAAAGATACCGTCATGAGTCAGGGGTTAGTAGATCCGACAGCTCGTTCACTTTTTGACAGGATATGAGTATGAAATATGGAATAGTTAGTTTGATTGGGCTCACCCTACTCTTATTCTGGGGGTGCGAACAAAGCAGCGATCCACCTGTCAATCCGTTTGACGGCCAGGTGGTCAATCAGGATACCGTAAAACTGGAAATTATTAAGCCGGAACCCACGTCGTTTGCCGGAATCTACCAGAATATCCTCAGACCCACTTGTGCTAATATCGGTTGTCATGACGGAACATTCGAACCAGATTACAGAACGATGGAGAGTTCTTACAACACACTGGTGTATCAGGTACCGATAAAAAATGATGGTAATTATACATTTCGTGTTGAGCCTTATAGTCCGCAGACTTCTGTGCTGATGGCGAGATTGAATAATCTGATTACCCCGGCTATGCCTATCCAGGTTGAACCCGATTCTGACTGGCCCGCAAAGAAAGCGCAGTATATCAGCAATATTCAAACATGGATAAGCAATGGCGCCCCTGATATCTCCGGAAATATCCGACAATTCAATTCACCGGTTCCTGAACTCATTGGTGCAGGGGCAACAGAAAACGATGTCTGGATGATGCGTTCTGATTTTACAGGACCGATCATCATGCCCGAGACGGCAACAGGTGTTCGATTGTATTTTGCCTTTCATCACGATAATATGATGCCGGCAGATTTTCAATACAATCGAATCGCTTTTTCGAGTGACGTAAATGGGTTTGACAGTGTATCCGATTTTCCTCTTCAGATTTTGTCATCCCCCCGAGTCGAAAGAGGCTTTTACGGAGACCTTGTGTCTTACACGCATTACATTGATATAAATCCTGAAGCGGATTTTGACCCGCTTCAGGCACAATGGTTTTTTAGGGTCTATGTTCAGGATGATCAAAACCCTTTAATGGAAATTCCTAATGATAATGGTATTTACTACATCAAAGACTATATGTCGTTTCGGTGGGCTGAGTAGCGTACTACTCCTGGGTTTATTCCTGGTAGCGGGTTGCACCAAGGATGAAGTGCCAAAGTTCCCAACTATTCCGGAGATTTCATTGATAGAAATATCAAGCGATACCATCGTTCAGTATGAAGATGTACTCAACCTCCGAATCGGGTATAAAGATGGCAATGGTGATATCGGTTTTGAAAATCCCGAGGAATATGCGCTCTATGTCCGTGATATACGTCTTGAGGAATTTGATGGCTTCTATGTGGGTCCTCTTGCCCCTCCCGGAGCCAATGCACCGATTCAGGGCGAATTGAGTATTGAATTTCCCAGCCTCTTTTTATTTGGTAATGGAGACACGGAACTCACCAAATTTCAAATCAAACTCTTTGACAGAGCCGGCAACGAAAGTAATCTTCTCGAAACGGACTTTGTGGCCATACTTCGGAACTAAATGAAATTGAGGCGCATGAGACACTTCCGGACAATCATCCATTTGATCAGGATCCTTATGATCGTGTGGGGCGGTGTGCTTCTGTCAGAAGTCACACATGCGCAGCCTGTTTACATGATGCAAAACCTTGTTGTGGATGATTGTGAGGGCACACTTACCGATAGTGAGATGGGACCCGAACAAGGACAGTATGATCACAATGAAGATTACACCTTTACCATCTGTGTTGACAATGCGGATGAGATCATCGCAACGTTTAACTTTTTCTCCACCGAAGAGAATTACGATATCCTGGCAATTTATGATGGCCCTGACACGAACGCTCCTTTGCTGGCGAGTTTAACAGGTGTCATTCAACCTCCTCCGGTGATTGTGGCCACAAGTGGTTGCATAACCTTTCACTTTATTAGTGATGACAATATTGTGGCCTCCGGCTGGGAGTTGGACTGGATTGTAGAGATTGACGAACCGGAACCACCGGTCATTGAAGTACTCACGATGCTGGAATGCCCGATTGATGTGATCGCTTTTCAGTTTGACATCCCGGTAGATTGTGATGTCTTTACGGCTTCCAACTTTTCCATTATAGGCCCGGGTGGTCCTTCCATTGCTGCTGTCAATCCCCTGGATTGTATGTCCGGAGAAACCGGTCAGCAATTTGAGGTTGTGTTCAATGGTGAGCTCGCCACGTCAGGCACATATCGTTTATTATTTAATGGTGCTATTCAGGATGCTTGTGGGGATTGGCATGATGTGAGTGCGAATGTTGTGTTTGAACTGACCAACTGTCCGTTTACCGTTGAGATCGTGTTAGATGATCAGGCTTGTGAGGGGGATTGTGGACAAGTCACTGCAATGGTCATTGGAGGTGATGTGGGTGTGAATTATAGTTTTGCCTGGGCACATACAGCGCTCAATCAGGCGACTGTGGATATATGTACCGATATCGCGGTCACATTGTCTGTTACGGTAACTGATCCCGGCAGCATGAATATGGTCGTAGCCACGTATGATTATGTGCCGTTGGAAAATCCGGTCATTCTGAATCCTATTCAGGATACGGTTTGCTCGAGTATGTCTGACCATTTTTATCAGTCTACGCTTCCCGGTGGATTGTATACCTCTGACATCATCCCCGATTGGTTGCAGGATGATGGCCGCTACCAATTCTGGCGTTGGCAAAACGAAACGACCCTAAGTACGGACATAGTCACCTATACGGCTCCGAACGGATGTTTAGCCTTTGATACAGTTTTAGTACTTCCTGTAAATGCGGGGAGTATACAAGCGGCCTGTGTCGGGTCACCTGATTTTATGGTCAACGGAGGGTCTCCTTCAGGTGGCATCTGGCAAGGTCCGCACATTACTTCAGATGGCACCTTCAGCCCTGTAGCCGTGGGATCTTTTGTCGTTAATTATACGGCACCGAATGGATGTGTTGGGTATAAACGGATCAACGTAGAGCCGGGCATCATCATGCCGGATGTCGACACGATCTGTAGTTCGCAGGAATATGATCTCACCGCTGATCCGTATGGAGGGCGATGGTCTGGACCGGGCATTGTCAATTCCGTTCTTGGGCGCATTCGCCCCTGGCAGGTTCCCTCTAATCAAACCTACACGTACATATATACACTGGAAGGTTGTTCCGATACGATGGAGATTTATATTCAGGAACTATGGGCAGGTCCTGATTTTACGGTTTGTGATTCCGACTCGCTTTTGTTTCTCAACCAGGCAGGAGACTGGTCTGGCCCGGGTGTATATCTGCCTTTGGAAAACGCCTTTGATATCAGTATGCTGGGACCAGGCAGTTATGATTATACGATATCTGCATTTGGATGTACAGATGAGTTTACGCTCTACATTGCCGATCCGTATGCTGACCCATACGAACCTATTTCGTTTTGTCAGGAAGATGAGTGGTATCAGTTGAGTGATTACGTTGACTACGCACCTGACTGGGGCACGTTTACCGGACCTACCATTACCGAAGCGAATGATGAATGGTATTTCAATCCCGCGTTAGCCGGAGGCGGCACACACCTCATTTATTTTGAAGCCGTTGGATGCCAGGATAGTTTCACAATTGATGTGGAGCCATTTGCGGAGATTCCGGATTATAGTTTTTGTGAATTAAGTCCTGCCCAACTCCTTACGGCGGATCCTCCCGGAGGTTCGTGGTCAGGACCGGGTTTTTTAGATGGAGCGAGCGGATTGTTTGATCCACAGTTGCTCTCGCCCGGCATTCATTATATCACGTATCTGTCGCCAACAGGATGTCTGTCATTGGATTCGATCGAAATCATCCTTCGGCAAGAGGTGAGTATTTCAGGTGTAGATCAGTTGTATTGTAATTCGGATACCGTCATAAACGTCATTCTGATGCCTACTGACGGAGACTTTTATATCAACGGAGTGCTGTCGCCGCCTCAGTTCAATCCTTCTGTGCTCGGAACAGGTACACATGAGCTTTTTTACACAAGAGGTTCCGGTCCCTGCGGATCAGAGAGACGAATTTTTATCAGCGTAAGTCCGGAAATTCAAGGCATGACTAGTCCGACAGATTCAATTTGCATTGGAGAAAACACCGTTGTCGAAGTAGATGCCAGTGGCGGCGTGGGCACATTGACATCTACCTGGGATCAGGGTTTAGGATTTGGCTCAAGTCATATCGTGAGTCCATCAATGAGTACGGAATATACTGTCACGGTTACCGACGGATGTTCAGAGCCTTATACCGGTACTGCCTTTATTCATGTGCATCAGGAATTTGACATTGAGGTTCTTTCAGGCCCACCCGTATGTTTCGATGACACCAGCTATGTTGAGATCGTGCCACCGATACCGGGACAATATCTTGTGGAATGGCAATTGGATTCGATTTATGAAAGCCCTTATCTTGAAGGAAATCCCGGCATCTATGAAGCTGAAATCACCGAGCTGTTCAGCGGATGTAAACAGACGTTCGATATTCAGATTCCGGGACCACCACCGCTGAGTGCCAATTTTACACTTATACCCAATCAGCCTTGTATTGACATCATTGACAATACCGTCCAGGTCATTGATTTAGCGACAGGCTATACGCAGGGCACGATTGATTTTGGTGATGGAAGCGGGGCTCAGCCTTATATCCAGGGAGAACTGACGGAACACGAGTACAATGATATTGGCGATTTTCTGATCACACTGATTATATCTAATGACCTCGGATGTTCGGATACCCTTTACAGGGAATTATGTGTGGAAAACAGAGTCCTGCTCTATGTTCCCAATATTTTTTCACCCAATGGGGATGGCAACAATGATGAATTAAAAATTCAGGCCTACGGGATGACCGACATCACCTGGAATGTATTTACCCGCTGGGGGGAAAATGTATTTGAAGGGCACTCTTTTGATGAGACCTGGGACGGTTCTAATCAGGGTCGTTCACTCAACCCGGGCGTATATGTCGTTCACATCCAGTATGCAAACCAGGAAACCGGTCAGATAGGGTATCATACGTCTACGGTCACGCTGGTGAAATAATACACTTCAATTTGAAACGAATTCCATTTGGCACAACCAAATTATATTGATGCGGTCAGAAAATGGGTTGAGTCCGTAGTCATCGACCTGCAATTATGTCCCTTTGCTGCTAAAGCATATTTCCGGCAGGGTGTCCGCTTTATATATTCTAATGCGCAATCGGAGGAAGAACTCTTGCTGCACTTATACGATGAGTTAAGACTCATTGCTAAGGACAGCTCGATTGAAACTACCTTATTGATACACCCGCACGTATTAAGCAACTTTGAAGATTATAATCAGTTTCTTACAGCCGCTGATGAGTTGCTTGAGGAAATGGCGTTGACCGGTCAATTTCAAATTGCGAGCTTCCACCCGGATTATCAGTTTGCCGATACAGCCTATGATGATGTGGAAAATTTCACCAATCGGTCGCCCTACCCTGTCCTGCATATTCTCAACGAAGAGGATATCTCAAAGGCTATCGACACGCACCCGGATATTCATACTGTTCCAGAACGCAACCAGCAGTATCTTCGTGAATTAGGTCCCGGAAAAATGAAGGCATTACTAAAAGCGTGTTTCACGTAACCAGATGTATTTCATTTCCTGCTTTTACATTTACACATTCGTCTACTTAAATCCCATCAGCCTGCCTATCTTGAGAACGAATGGCCTCTCTTATACGTCATAAACTTCTTTTGGTCAACCCTCCGTTTACCCAACTGAATACGCCCTACCCTGCGACAGCGTATCTGAAGGGATACCTCAATACCAAACAGATTCCCTGTGACCAGGTTGATCTTGGGTTGGAAACGATTCTGAAAATTTTCTCGACAGAAGGACTTTCTGAGATTTTCAAAACAACAAAAGAGTCTGTTGCCTCTGCTTCGGAGAATGCAAAGCGGATTTTTGCGCTGAAGGATATTTACATACAAACCATTGATTCGGTCATTGCATTCCTTCAGGACAGAGATCCATCTATGGCGTATTTCATTTCGGGCAGAAACTTTATTCCTGAAGCTTCTAAATTTGATCAACTGGATGACCTCGAGTTTGCCTTTGGTACGATGGGTATGCGAGATAAAGCGAGGCATCTGGCAACCTTGTATCTCGAAGACCTGAGTGATTACATTGTGGAGTTGTCCGATCCACATTTTGGTTTCAGTCGCTATGCGGAACGGTTGGCATTGTCTGCGAATAGTTTTGATGCGCTGTATGATGAACTTAGAAAAAAGGAAAGTACAATTTCCTCCTTAATGCTTTCATTGCTAAAGGACAAGATCGAGGACAGCCAACCCACCATAATTTGTTTTTCGATTCCTTTTCCGGGCAATTTATTTGCTGCACTCAAATGCGGACAGTGGATCAGGACGCATTACCCCGAGACAAAAATTGTCTTCGGGGGTGGCTACCCGAATACGGAACTGCGGTCACTTAAAGATCCACGCGTCTTCGAATTTGTAGATTTTATATGTCTTGATGATGGAGAAGCTCCACTCGATGTGTTGATTGATTTTCTTAGCGAACGCATTCCCATCGACATGCTCAAGCGAACATACACCTTGCAAGACAATAAAGTGCGGTATCACAATGGAAGTTTGCGTCCGGATGTCCGCCAGGAAAATGTGGGTACTCCGGATTATACCGGCCTTCCATTAAAGCAATATCTGTCCGTTATTCAGGTCACCAATCCTATGCACCGCCTGTGGAGTGATGGTCGCTGGAATAAACTCACTATGGCGCATGGATGCTATTGGGGGAAATGCACGTTTTGCGATGTCTCTCTGGACTATATTAAAAACTATGAAGCTTCTTCAGCGGCCCTTATTGTCGACAGGATGGAAGCTCTTGTTCAACAAACCGGAGAAACCGGATTTCATTTTGTGGACGAAGCTGCACCACCGGCATTGATGAAAGCCGTCGCACTTGAAATCATGTCAAGAAATCTAAACGTGAGCTGGTGGACAAATATTCGTTTTGAAAAGAGCTTCCATTACGATCTTTGCAGACTGCTGAGTGCGTCCGGTTGTATTGCTATTTCGGGTGGACTGGAAGTCGCCTCCGATCGATTGCTCGAATTGATCGCCAAGGGCGTCACGGTTGAACAAGTCACGCGTGTCAACCAGAATTTTAAACGAGCCGGTATCATGGTACACGCCTATTTGATGTATGGTTTTCCGACACAAACTGACCAGGAAACCATCGACTCCCTCGAAGTTGTCCGACAGATGTTTGAAGCCGATGTATTGCAATCTGCGTACTGGCATCGTTTCGCAATGACGGCACACAGCCCTGTAGGTCTGTATCCGGATCAGTTCAAGGTAGCAGTGGTACACGCGCACGAAGGTGATTTTGCAAATAACGATCTTGCACATGAGGATCCGACAGGCGCGGATCATGGACGTTATCAGCACGGTTTGGCGAAGTCGCTGTACAATTTCATGCATGGCATCGGATTTGACTTTCCGCTGCAGGAGTGGTTCGATCATCCTGTACCCGACACCACCCTCAACCCGGAATTGATCAGTGGATATCTGGCAAAACCTCAAGGACGTGATATGAAAGACCAACATCAGGTAGTCTGGGTGGGCGCATCCACAAGCTATGATACTGATGCGGGTGTGCTTACTGTCTTCACGAAGAAAGATGTATTTCATCTGACTTGTCAGCATGCTGAAGGCATATGGCTGGAACGCCTACTTCAGAAGACAAAACCGCAGGAAAATACTCTTATGACGTTTAAACAACTAAGAGCTGATTACGACCGCACAGTACAGGGTGACTTCACTTTGTTCTGGTATGGCCAACTCGCGGAGAAGCTCAAAGAAATCGGCTGGCTTGTACTATAGTGTTTTACCGGTCAAATTCAAGGCGCATACCGTCCGGTGCGCCGGTGATCTGCCCATTTTCAAATACCCGGTTTCCATTGATCCAGGTGCAGAGAATCACCCCGGGAAGCGTTGTGCCTTCTAATGGTGACCATCCACATTTGAACAAAAGATTTTCCTTCTCGACCTTATATGACTTACCGAGGTCTACGAGTACCATATCTGCATAGCAGCCTTCGTCGAGGTATCCACGATCTTTTACCTGAAAGCAATCTGCCGGGGCATGGCACATTTTCTCCACAATGCGTTCGAGTGAAATTCTACCTTCCTCACGATGTGTGAGCATCAATTGAAGGGTGTGTTGGATCAGAGGGAGTCCGGCAGGTGCATTGAGGTAAGGCTGTTGCTTTTCCTCCCATGTGTGTGGTGCATGATCAGTGGCAATGATATCAATACGGTCATCCAGGACAGCCTGTAGAATAGCGTCTCTGTCTTCTGCTGTCTTAATGGCCGGGTTGCACTTGATTTGATGGCCAAGGCGGATATAGTCTTTGTCTGAAAAATACATGTGATGCACACAAGCTTCAGAGGTTATCCGCTTTCCTTCAATAGGCCCGGCGTCAAATAGATTTGTTTCTTCCTTGGTGGTGATGTGGAGAACGTGAAAGCGCGTATTATACTTTTTAGCCAATCCAACTGCCATAGAGGAATTGAGCAAACAGGCTTCCCGACTTCTGATCGTGGGATGATAGGACGGTGGGATCATTTCACCATACTTTTCTTCCGCCAGTTTGAGGTTATTGCGAATAGTCTTTTCATCCTCGCAATGCGCAGCGAGGAGTATGTGGCATTCGGAGAACAACCGGTCAAGTGCTTCGGTATTGTCAACAAGCATATTGCCGGTGCTGCTGCCCATAAACACTTTAATGCCACAGACTGATTTTGGGTCCGTTTTCAGGACCTCGTCCATGTTATCATTCGTCGCTCCCATAAAAAAGGAGTAATTCGCCCAGGCACTGCGTTTTCCAATCTGGTACTTTTGTTCGAGTAGTTCCTGTGTTACGGCAGGTGGTTTAGTATTGGGCATTTCCATAAAAGAAGTGACGCCACCGGCAACGCCTGCTCTCGATTCGGAGTAAATATTCGCTTTATAATCGAGCCCGGGCTCCCGAAAATGCACCTGATCATCAATAATGCCGGGTATGAGATAGTTGCCCGCACCGGCTACTTCCTGCACTTTGAAGGGTACGGATATGGAAGCATCTATTTTTTCAATGCGTTTGCCGCGCACGAGTACATCACAGCCCTTGATTTCACCTCGGTTTACAACCTGCACGTCTTTCAAAAGAATATCTGCCATGGCCTAAAGATACCCTGAAATAACCCGTCACATCAGGGTCAGGGTCAAAAAATTACATAGTTTTGCAGCCTCAATGATTCCTACCATGCATATTGTCAACCCATTTACGAATCCGGAGAAGGTCATTGGTATCTGCGGCGGAGGCCAGTTAGGTAAAATGCTGTGTGAAGCGGCCTCAGCCTGGGATTGGAAAACCGCGGTGCTCGATACTTCAAAAGATTTTCCCGCCGGGAAGATCGCGCATCAGTTTACTGAAGGTGATTTTACACGTTATGAAGACGTCATGGCATTTGGCCAGC
>JAUHXV010000026.1 GCA_030426765.1 Bacteroidia bacterium
CACCCGCACAAAAGAAAATCAAATCACAAAGCGCATCAAGCTATACAGGATAATATGTAATCTGTTGATTACCAATTAATAGTGATTTGGCATAAGGGTGAAAAACCTATTTTTTCCCATCGGGGATTCGAAAATTTTAACAGGAACAACAGGATGAAAATTGATTTTAACCGTTTAGATGATCTCAACGCAAAGGTTGCGCTTGTCATCGAACATGCAGATTACGGGCCCAAACTGGAAGAGAGCCTTAAAACTTATAGTAAAAAGGTAGCAATGAAGGGCTTCCGGGCAGGAAAAACCCCAAAAAGTGTCCTGATCAAAATGTACGGCAAGGGGTTGCTCGAAGAATCTGTCATGCAATTGGTCAATGAGAAGCTGTTTGCCTATCTGGATGAGCAGAAGATCGGCATTTTCGGTTCCCCCATGGTTTCAGAAGGCGCTGATCCGGTTGAATTTGACCCCAAATCCAAGGAAGATTACACATTTCAGTTTGACCTGGGCCTAAAGCCGGACTTTGAACTCGATTTTCAATTTGATACCCCGATCGATATTTCTGTTCCGACCGTGGATCAAAATGCCATTGAAGAGGACAGCATCCGCTATCGTCGCGTATTCGGAGAGGATACACCGGTCACCGATGGGGTTGTTGAAGAATATGATAAAGTTGGGGTAACGCTTCGGATAAAAGGCGCAGCTAAGGACGCAGAAGGCATCGAGTCCGTTATTGACCTGGAACGGACTCCGGGAAATGCATATGATGTGCTCAAAGGGAAAAAAGTTGGAGACGCCCTGGAAGCAGAGCTGGAGAAATTGCTGGGTCTTGAGCGATCTATGATCGTGAAGAATACATTGAAACTGGAGGAAGATCCAAATCCGGATGGGCCTCTGGATTATCATTTGACCCTTACCGCGATTCACCGACCGCAAACCACACCGCTGACCGGAGAGCAGATTACCCGTCTTACGGGCCAGGAAATGCAGGATGAATCCGAGTTTAAAGCCTTTTTGGAAAAACGGGCATCCGATGAGCTGAGCAATCAGGCGACCGATATGAAAAAGATGGCTGTGCGGCTTCGTCTGACGGAATTGCATCCCTTTGAAATCCCCGAAGAATTCCTCTTTAAATGGGTCAACCACCAGCGGGAAAAGAAAATTGAAGAAGGGTCGCGAGAAGCCACCCAACTCTTCAGGGATGCCCGGTGGTCTCTGTTATTAAACCGGATCGCTGAAGCCGATAAGCTGGAGGTCACCGATAAAGATGTCCAAAGTCAGGTGACCCAGTGGATCGTACAGAATGTCAACTATATGCAAACGGACATTCGAAAACTCATGGATGAATTATACGCGAATGAGTATTTTATGAGTTCTATGAAGGAGAATGCGCTTGAAGAGGTGATTTTCAGACATATCCTCGAAAAGTATACATTTACAGAGAAAGCGGTGACGGCAAAGGAGTTTGAAAAGATATTTCACGACATGCATCATCAGGTATTTGACCATGGCGATCACCACCATGAAAATTCTGATGAGGAAAGTGAACATTCTCATGCCTAATACCATTATTTTAGGGCAATCATACTAACACAAAAGAGACATGAGCAATCCCAACGAGTTTTATAAGTACGCTACCAAACATGCAGGTATTTCCAGTGCGGACCTGGAACGCTATATGAAGACTTCTGTTCCGAACATCCACGGGTTTACACCGCAGGTGATCGAAGAGCGGCAGATGAATGTCGTGGGCATGGATGTCTTTTCGCGATTGATGATGGACAGGATCATTTTCCTGGGCGTTCCGGTCAATGATTACGTAGCGAATGTGATCCAGGCGCAGTTGCTGTTTCTGGAGTCTACTGACAATAAGCGCGACATACAGATGTTTATCAACAGTCCAGGCGGTTCTGTCATCTCCGGACTCGGGATTTACGACACGATGCAGTATGTATCGCCTGAGATCGGTACCATTTGCACGGGCCTCGCTGCTTCTATGGGTGCAGTGTTGCTGACAGCGGGCACCAAAGGCAAACGGACCTGTCTGCCGCACAGCCGCGTGATGATCCATCAGCCAAGTGGAGGTATGCAGGGACAGTTTTCCGATATGGAGATCTCCTACAATCTCATTAAAAACATGCGGAATGAGCTCTACAACATCATGGCGAGCCATACCGGCAAGACTTTTGAGGATATAGAGAAGGACTCAGATCGCGACAACTGGATGACGGCCCAGGAGGCAAAAGAATATGGCCTGGTCGACGAGGTGCTGTCGCGGAGCAAAGACTAATTTTTTTTCTGATTAAAATTCGCTGATATGAAGACGAGTGATGATCAATTCGGATGTTCCTTTTGCGGAAGAGACAAAAAGGAAGCGTTGATTTTGATTGCCGGCATTGAAGGGCATATCTGCGAGCTATGTGTGGAGCAGGCGTATGACATCGTGCGCCAGGAACTCAATGATCAGCAGACGAAACTCAAACCGGCAGAAGATGATTTTGAATTGCCGGAACACATCACGCCTCAGCAGATTAAAAAATACCTCGACCAATACGTCATCGGACAGGAGGAAGCCAAGCGCTTTATCAGCGTGGCAGTATACAACCACTATAAGCGAATCCGAAGCACTAGCACTGACGATGTCGAACTCGAGAAATCGAACATCATGCTCGTCGGTCAAACCGGTACAGGAAAAACACTGATTGCCAAAACGATTGCACGGATGCTCGATGTTCCGTTTGCTATTGTGGATGCTACCGTATTTACAGAAGCCGGGTATGTCGGTGAAGATGTCGAAAGTATGCTGGCGCGATTGCTCCAGGTTTGTGACTATAATGTAGAAGCTGCACAGCGCGGTATTGTGTATATCGACGAGATTGATAAGGTGGCGCGCAAAAGCGATAATCCAAGTATTACCCGCGATGTGTCCGGTGAAGGAGTCCAGCAGGCGATGCTCAAAATACTGGAAGGCACCGATGTGCTCGTTCCACCGCAGGGCGGCCGCAAACATCCCGAACAAAAAATGCTGAAGGTCAATACGCAGAATATTCTGTTTATCGCCGGAGGTGCATTTGACGGACTGGAGAAAATCATTTCGAGAAGGCTGAATACAAATGTCATCGGATACACGAATCAGGAAGAGAAAGTCGTGGACAAAGAAAATCTGTTTCAGTACGTGTCGCCTAAAGATTTGAAGTCGTTTGGCCTGATCCCGGAGTTAGTCGGACGCTTGCCTGTACTTGGCTACCTCGATCCATTGGACAAGGAAACACTGGTGCAGATCATGACCAAGCCCAAAAATGCCATTGTCAAGCAGTATAAAAAGCTGTTTGAACTGGAAGGCGTAAAGTTTTCCATCACCGATGACGCGGTGGAATACATTGCCCGGAAGGCGATTGAATTTGGTCTGGGCGCCCGCGGGTTGCGTTCTATTTGTGAAGCCATCATGATGGATGATATGTTTGAAATACCTTCCACCAAAGATGTCAAGACCCTGACCATCGATCTGGCATATGCTGAATCCAAACTCGATAAAGTCCAGTTGAAGAAACTCAAGGCAGCCTAAGTTTCCGGGATGCGTTGGCAGATCAATTTACGTTATCTGGGCACGCACTACTCGGGATGGCAGCGCCAGCCGGATGCACCGACCGTGCAACAAACTCTTGAAGAAGCTTTTTCCTTAATTCTCCGCCAACCGATTGAGATCGTCGGGTGCGGACGCACAGATACAGGCGTTCACGCGCGGGAGTACGTAGCCCACACGGATGTAGATGAAGTAGAATTGACAGACAAGATCATGTATCAAATCAATGCGGTCCTGCCGGCAGATATTTCCATTCACCAAATCCGTGAAGCAGCAACTACCTTCCATGCGCGATTTGATGCGGTCGAACGCCAGTATCGGTATTACATGCATTATCAGAAGGATCCTTTCCTGGAGGGAACTTCATTTTATTATCCCAATCAGATCAAACCCGATCCTGAAAAACTTCAGGAAGCAGCTGCTTTATTGATGAAGTACGATGCCTTCAAACCGTTTTGCAAAACCGGTTCGGATGCGGATCATTTTCGGTGCCAGTTGATGGAATCGGCATGGTCTTTCCATGACGGTGGAGCGGTGTATGTGATCAAAGCAAATCGTTTTCTTCGCGGTATGGTCCGACTCGTTGTGGGAGCATGTCTGAATGTGGCGCTCGATAAGATGACACTTGACGAACTTCGCGAAAGCCTCGATAATCAGACACCTCTGCCTCAGCCATGGAGTGTTCCTGCGGAGGGATTGTTTTTGGAGGAGATTGTGTACAAGTTGTAGGTTGTGTAATTTGCCTCATCAACGGCGGCAAGCAGCTGATCATCTATAGGCTAATCAGACCCAAATTCATGATATATATCACACAGCTGATTTTTGTAAAAGAAGGGCAGGAAGCTGCGTTTCATGAATTTGAGCAACATGCCATTCCCTTAATGGAGAAGTATAATGGAAAGGTGCTGTACAGATTGCGACCTTCCGGGGAGGATTTTATTGATTTAGAAGAAGAACCGCCTTATGAAATCCATTTTATCTCATTTGATGCTGAAGGGGATCTACAGGCGTTTTTAAAGGATGATAGTCGATTGAAATTCGTACATTTAAAAGACAAATCAGTGAAATCAATATTGCTGGTGAAGGGCGAAAAAATGTCCTAAGGCAGGCCCAGGTGGAATTAGCAATCTGGCGTTTGGTTTGAGTGGCATTGATTCATTGACGAATATCGAATGTTTACTTACAACAATTAAAAAACGAAATAATGAAACAACTATGTATCGCATTTTTTGTGCTGGCCTCATGTACGGCATTTGCTCAGGAATCTGTTTTATTGCGCTTAAACTTTGATGAAGGAGACAAGTATATTGTAAAAGTCGACATGAATCAGGGAATGGGCATGCCTGGCACGATGAATATGAGCATGACCATGGCAATGAGCGTCAAAGAGGTTGCGAAAGAAACCATAAAGACGGAATCTAAAATCACTGCGATTAAAATGAACATGAATCAAGCGGGTGTTTCTATGCAGTATGATTCTGAAAGTGAAACTGAAGATGATGGCTCGAATCCATATGGGCAGACGATGAAAGCACAGTTTGAACCCATGATGAAGTCCACTATTCATCAGACCTTAGATCGAATGGGGAATATTCTTGAAACAAGAGCCGAACCCACTTTTCCGGGGTTGGATCAAATGGCAAAAAACAGGAGATATATTGATTATCCTAAAGAAAAGGTTTCTGTTGGCTCAACATGGGTATCTGAAACTTTAGAAGACGGACTGAACATGAAATTTCTATACACAGTCACTAGTATTGCCAACGGAATAGTTTCTTTAGATGTTTCCGGAGATATATCTGGTGAGGGAACCGGTACAATGAAAGGCCAAACCAATATTGATATTGAAAGTGGTATGCAGACAAGCTCAGAAATGGAAATGACCATATCGGCTGAAGGGATGAATATGACCATGCACACAAGCATGACCATGACAAAAGTCTAAACGACAGCATTACCATTTGTTAAGACTCTGAAAATCGTGTGGTATACCGGCACGTTTTACGAAAGTTTCTTTGGTCTGAATCTTACTCGTCAGGATAAAGCTTAAAACCTGTTGCAAAGGCATTGATGTCCTTGTGCAGGGATTGAAGCACATTGTCGTCATCGGCGTGCATGAGGGCTTTGTCGATCCATTCGACAATCTGTAAGCAGTGATCTTCTTTCATCCCACGTGTGGTGATCGCGGCCGTACCGATGCGAATTCCGGACGTCACAAAAGGACTGTTGGTATCAAACGGAACCATGTTTTTATTCACAGTGATATCCGCTTTAATCAATGCTTCTTCAGCAGCTTTTCCCGTCAATCCTTTGTTCGTCAGATCGATGAGCATAAGGTGGTTGTCCGTTCCACCGGAAATAATCTTGTATCCTTTATCTGTCAGCGACTTGGCCATGGCTGCTGCATTGGCTTTGACCTGCTGACAGTACGTCTTAAATGAAGGTTGAGCTGCCTCTAAAAATGAGACCGCTTTGGCGGCAATGACATGTTCGAGTGGTCCTCCCTGCATGCCCGGAAATACACCGCTATTGAGTATAGAAGACATCATGATCGGTGAACCTTTCTTAGTGGTCCGGCCCCAGGGATTTTCAAAATCCTGTCCCATCATGATGACACCTCCGCGAGGCCCTCTGAGTGTTTTATGAGTAGTAGTGGTTACGACATGACAGTAGGGCAGAGGGTCGTCCAGCAGGCCACTGGCGATTAATCCGGCAGGATGCGCAATATCTGCCATTAGCAAAGCACCCACTTCATCGGCTATTTCTCTGAAGCGTGTATAGTCCCACTCTCTGGAATAGGCCGATGCACCGCATATGATCAGTTTTGGCTTGTGTTGTTTCGCTTGGGCATACACTTCCTCCATATCCACACGACCGGACTCCCGATCTACATTATAGTGCGTCGCATTATACGTCAACCCACTGAAGTTGACCGGTGAACCATGTGTCAGGTGTCCGCCATGTGATAGATTGAATCCCAGGATTGTATCACCAGGTTTGAGCAAAGCCAAAAAAACAGCGGAGTTGGCCTGCGCACCGGAATGCGGTTGTACATTGGCATAGGTCGCACCAAAGAGTGATTTTAGGCTTTCGATAGCCATGGTCTCTACTTCATCCACGACTTCGCAACCTCCGTAATATCGCTTGCCCGGATAGCCTTCCGCATACTTATTGGTCAGACAGGACCCCATCGCCCGAATCACAGCTTTCGAGGTAAAGTTTTCTGAAGCGATGAGCTCAATACCCTTGCGCTGCCGTGTTTCTTCTTTCTGAATGAGATCAAAAATATCGCTGCTGTTCATATGACTGTTTGTTTTTGAAGATGCTAAAGATGAGAAATGTTTTTGAGGCTTCGGAAATGCGAATACATATTTTTACGAAATGGGGTTGACCTTATAATCGTATGCGCATACCTGATTTGTAAATGTGGCCAACATGCGACAACTATGTAATGGCCGGATGGCAGATGAAGTACTTCGTATTGGAGGCAATTTTTAATGGAGCCTGCAGGAGAGAAGAGAAAGGCTTAATCTCGCCACTCTTCATCAGGATATTGATTTCTTCGTCATGGCTCACATAATCGTCCTTCGCTTCGTGTCCGGTCCAGATGAGCTTGGAAGCGGTGTCTTCTGACCATCCGTATTTGCTGATACATTCTGATTTGATTTGGTTGACGACAGAAGTTTCTGCCGGCTGTTCGTACCATTTCACCTTATGAATTTTTCGCTGGAAGATACTGGTGGCAAGATAGGCGATATGGGGTTTCGGATAGCTTCGCAGCCGTTTAATGCTGTAATCCACTGACGTATCATCCAGGTCTTTAAATGTTTCCAGAATTTCCTGCTGATGGGCTTCAATTTGCGTAAGGTCTGTTTTGTTCTTTAGGAAAAAATTGAGTTCGGCAGCGAGGTACGGAGATCGATCGCTGTCATTTTCTTCCGCTAGGCTGACGATCAAATGTTTGGCCATGAGTTCAGCTGCCAGCGAAGTTTTGTGCAGATAGACCTGCCAGTACATGATGCGCCTCGCCACAAGAAATTTCTCAATACTATACAGGCCTTTTTCTTCCACGACGAGCTGGTTGTCCACAACACGTAGCATGCGCAGGATCCGATCATGGCCCACCACACCTTCCGCCACACCGGTATAGAAACTATCGCGTGATAGGTAATCCAGTCGGTCCAGATCCAGTTGTCCGCTGATCAACTGGTGAAGAAATGGTCTATGGTAGGCCCCGGTGAAAATCTGATAAGCAAGTGTCAACTGAGGTCCAAGCGATTTGGCCAGGTATTGAAAGATGATCTTCCCAATGGATTCGTGATCTGTTCGGATAATGAGGCCTTCGAGGGCATGACTGTAGGGACTGTGGCCGATGTCATGGAGGAGAACGGCGATCAGGGCTGCTTCTTCCTCTTCTGCAGAGATTTCGGTTTGTTTGTTGCGCAGCTCATCAATCGCCATCCCCATCAGGTGCATAGCGCCCAGCGCATGGTGAAAGCGTGTATGTTGCGATCCTGGGTACACCAGGTGGGTGAAGCCGGTCTGCCGGATGCGGCGCAACCGCTGAAAGAGAGGATGTTCAATCAGGTCAAAGAGAAGCGGTGTTCGGATATGGATCAAACCGTACACCGGATCATTTATTAACTTCATTTTGTTCATTGGACAAAGATTGGGAAAATATCAGCTGTCCGGGCATCGTTTGATACATTCATCTGATATGAACATTTTATTTAAGGTGTTGTACTATTGCATATGGATAAAATTAAGATACTCTGGGCTGACGACGAAATTGAGTTGCTGAAGCCCCAATTGTTTTTCCTGGAAAAAAAAGGCTACCACGTCATCACAGTGTCTAATGGACATGATGCCGTGGATGAGTTTTCGCGCAACGGAGACATCGATGTTGTGTTTCTCGACGAGAGTATGCCGGGTATCACCGGCCTGGAGACCATGCAGAAGCTTAAGGCCATCAAGTCAACACTGCCCATCGTGATGATCACCAAAAACGAGGCGGAAAACATCATGGAGGAAGCACTGGGGTCACAGATAGATGATTATCTGATCAAACCGGTCAATCCTAATCAGATCCTGCTCACCCTGAAAAAAATTATTGACAACAAGCGGTTGGTCAGGGAAAAAACGTCCTCCGACTATCAGGTGGAGTTTCGCAATATCCTGATGGAAATCAACAGTGGGCTGGACATTAACTCCTGGGTGCAGGCCTATAAAAAGATCGTCAACTGGGAATTGAAAATCGATACGTCCCGCAGTGAGGAGATGGGCGATATACTGGCCATGCAAAAAGCGGAGGCCAATTCTGAATTTTCCAAATTTGTGACGCGCAACTACCTCTCCTGGCTTGCCGACAAAGACAAAGGGCCGCTGATGTCACCGGACCTAATGACCACGCATGTATTACCTCACCTAAATGACAAACGTCCTGTTGTTTTTTTACTGCTCGACAATCTGCGGTGGGATCAGTGGAAAATACTGGAACCTGTTTTTTCAGAGATGTATGAAGTGGAAGAGGAATCCCATTTTTACAGCATTCTTCCCACCTCTACGCAATACAGCCGCAATGCCATTTTCGCAGGTATGATGCCTTCTGAGATCAAGCATAATTTTCCAAAATTATGGCTGGATGATTTTGAAGAGGGAGGTAAAAACATGAATGAAGAAGAACTGCTCGGACATCAGTTGAAACGCCGGCTGCGCAAAGAAATCAAGTGGCATTATCAAAAGGTGACCAATGTCGATCAGGCTCGTGAACTTGGTGACAAAGCCCTGGATCTGATGCACAACGACCTCGTGGTCATCGTGTATAATTTTATTGACATGCTCTCGCATGCGCGCACGGAAATGGAAGTACTCAAAGAATTGGCCGGTGATGAGAAAGCTTATCGCTCCCTGACCTATAGTTGGTTTGTCAACTCCCATGTGCGCACTGCCCTCAAAAAAATGGCAGAGCAAGGCGTGACGCTGGTCGTCAGTACAGATCATGGTACGATTCGGGTGAAGCAACCGTCCAAGGTAGTCGGCGATCGAAATACCACCACCAATCTTCGGTATAAAATGGGTAAGAATCTGCAGTATGAGGCAAAAGATGTGTTAGAGATCAGAAAACCGGAAGAAGCGGGATTGCCACGACCAAATCTGAGTTCGAGCTATATTTTTGCCAAGGAGGATAAGTACTTTCTGTATCCCAACAATTACAACCACTACAATTCCTACTATCGAAATACATTTCAGCACGGTGGGATATCCTTAGAGGAGATGATCTGCCCGGTCATTCGTATGGTGCCGAAGGCGGGAGGACGTTTGTAAACGATTGGATCAGGCTTCTTCCTCTGTGACCCAGAGGTCTGATAGCTGAGGGTGCTCTTCTTGAAAATCCTTCCACAGGACTTTACTGGCGAAGAAATAGATATACTGTCCAAAGGATCCTTTGGATTGTAAAGTGATGCGGTATATCCTGTTTTTCCACAACCCTGCATCGCGTATCGAGACCACTTCGGTGTATGGATATTTATACGTTTTAAAATAATTGCTCACATACAGGTATTCCTCATCCATATCGATTCGATAGGCACGCCATAGGATGAAATGAATAAATGCGTAGCCGGTTCCCACCATGATCAGCAGTCCCAGCCAGATATACGGGTTGCTAAACAGGCCGGCCTTTCCGCGAACGGCCCAGGTCAGCATCACGATGGAGGAGAGGATCGCCGAAAACCAAACGGTGGGGATCACGATGCGAAGGACGATGGTGAGTTGTGACGAAACGCGATGCATCCGGTTATGTTTTAGCGGTTTTGGCATTCTTCTCTTCCTCCTTTTTCTTTTCCTTGTCAATCCGGCGTGTCACCATGATACTTATTTCGTACAGGCCATATAGCGGGAAGGCGATGATCATCTGCGTGATGGCATCCGGTGGAGTGATGATGGCCGCCACGATGATGATAAAGACAATCGCATGCCGCCTGTACTGCGCGAGGGTGGCGGATGATATCATCCCAATTTTGGCGAGGAAGTACATGATGACCGGCATTTCAAATATGAGTCCGATCGGGAGGGTAAACATCGTCATCGAACTTACCAGCGCAGAAAGGGTAGTCGTATTGGCGATTTCCGGGCTGACGCTGTAGCCGGATAAAAACGTAATGGCCAGTGGGGAAATGATAAAATAGCCAAAACAAGCACCCATCAAAAACAGAGTGCTGCAGACAAAGACCATGCCGCGGGCTGCTTTGATTTCAGCTTTGTAAAGCCCGGGTTTGATAAAGCGCCAGAATTCGTAAAAGATATACGGAAAGGCCACAATAAACCCGAGCCAGGCAGAGACTTTCAGGTGACTGATAAACTGCTCCTGTATATCGCGCGTGATGATCTGCAGGTTTTTGGGATAAAAACAAAAGTCCGGCAGATAGGTACAGAATAATTTGTAGGTAATGAAGTGTTCGGTGGTAGGGGCGAGGATGACGTGCTGAAAGACAAATGTCTTCATGATAAAGACCGCGATCGCGACGACCAGTATGGCAATAAATGACCTGAGAATATGCCATCTGAGTTCTTCGATATGCTCAAAGAAGGACATTTCATTGGGATTCTTCGTGGTTTTTGTGTTGGCCATAGAATCAGGTGCCTGACATTAGGATCAGGGTGCGAATATCGGGAAGTATAGACGATTCCCACGCAGAATGTGAAGTTAAGTTGTATATAAAGCCTGAAAGAGCCCGATATGCATATCTTTGCCGGGATTTAAGGCCGCGATTTAGGCCTCAGTGAGCCTTTCTGCGTCGGGAATCAATGGAATGGCTACAGGATGACATACTATAAGGTATCTATGGACTGTTTTAAACAAATGCGTAAGAGATTTTTATGGCTGAGTTTTATTTTCAGTGGGCTGATGCTCACGGCTCAGCCCACAGATGGGCTCGTGGGGTATTACTCTTTTGATGCCTGCGATGCGACTGAAGAATCAGGTCAGGCCACAGATGGAATCATCATTGGCAATGCCCAGTGCGGATGCGGCGTATCCGGCAATGGCCTCCTGTTTGATGGCAACACCTCCGTTCAGATTCTCAGCAATATTGACCTGATATTCGCAAGTGATTTTACGATCAGTTTTTTCATTCTACCCGATCCGCAGAGCAACTCCATTATGGATATTTTGTCCAAGAGTGAAGTGTGCGGGATCGACAGCACCATGGAATTGAAGTATAATCCGGTCAACAGAGCGATGAGTCTTTCACTCTCCCAGCAGTCTAATCTTTCCGCACGTGCGAGCTATGACCTTCCTGATGACCGCTGCTATCACCACATCGTATATGTGCGTAATGGCCGTGAACTCATCATGTATTATGATGGTGTGCAGGTAGATCTGGCAGCCAGCTCTACCATCGTCCGGATTATCAACAACGGAATCCTCACACTGGGTGCCGGTCCCTGCCTCGCCAATGGAGAAGTCATGTTCCGCGGTACCCTGGACGAACTCAGGTTCTACAATCGCGCATTAAATACACAGGAGGTGCGCCAATTGTATCTCCCGGTAGACAGGGTGGCCTCTCCGGACACGGTTTTATTTACCGGCACATCCATGCAGGTACGCCTGCCTATCACATGTGCACCCAATATTCAGTGGACTCCTTCTTCAGGGGTGAGCAATGCAATGATCGCCGAGCCACAATTAAGCCCAACTGTGTCTACGACCTACGAAGTGCATATGAACTATGGCTTCTGTGAAGCGTTTGATTCGCTTCGTGTCACTTTGGCGGATTCATCTGACCTGATCTGTGATAAGATTTATTTCCCGTCCGGGTTTACGCCCAATGAAGATGGACTGAACGATACCTGGGGGATGAGCAATGTGGTTTTCCTTGGTGAATTTATCGAACTCGAAGTCTTCGACCGGTGGGGTGGTTCAGTGTTTTATACCACCGACCAAATGCAGGAATGGGATGGCACTCTGGATGGCGAAAAAATACTCCCCGGCCAGTATGTGTACATGCTGACCTACAAGTGTGAAGGGAAAGAAAGGAGAATATCAGGCAGCTTTGTGATGATCCGCTAACTTCAGTTTCATTCTGTTCACATCAAAAGGGCTCTGCAATTTATTTCAGGAGGGTGACATCTCCGCGATAGGTGAGGACGGCTCCATCCGTAAAAGCGATCTCCGCCACATAGACAAACACGCCCGGATTTAACTCTTTTTCTTTGTAGATGCCATCCCAATTGCCGGCGCCCTGCGGGCTGGGGAAAAGATCTTCTTCCTGATGCACCAGATTGCCCCAGCGATCGAAGATCATAAGCGAATTAATCGATTCAACACCAAGCCCTGTAAATATCCGGAAGTTCTCATTCCTGCCATCTCCGTTCGGACTGAACACATTCGGGATATAGACATTGCGGTTGTAGTCGACATCAACAAAAATAGATGCCGTACTCTGACAACCGTTTATATCCGTGACGGTCCAGGTGAAAGTCGCCGGTACGGTGTTATACACCCAGGTTCCTTCGCATGACACACAACCGATTGGTTCGGTGGAAGTCCAAACGGTCATAGCAATCGGATTGTCACTCTGATCCACACTACCGGCGATAAAAATACTGTCGCCAAGGTCAACAATCGGATCATCAGGCCCGATGGACAACAAGATGGGAGAGGGCTCAATGATAGTATAGGAAGTATCTTCCGAGCAACCCCGATCATCAAAAACACGGATGATATAGATGCCCGAAGGAAGGAAAGTCGGTTCACTGATATCGATCAGTTCGCCACTGTTGATCGTATACGTATAGTTTCCGTTTCCGCCAGTGACATTACCAACCATAAACACTACTTCATCACCAAAGCATGCCGGAGTGTCCAGCACGGGCCATTCTACTTCAATCGGAAGTGGCGCGGTCAGAGAGTAGGAGGTGGTATCTGTACAGCCTTTTGAATCTGTAACGGTGATCAGATAATCTCCAACACCGAGGTTGGCAGCCTGAAAAGTCATAGAGACATCAGGGCTCCAGGTGTAGGTGTATGCACCTGCATTGCCTCCGGCTACACTGACGGATATGACACCATCTTCACTACCTCCGCAGGACAGATTGAGTGTGGCATTGGTGTCTATGACAGCCACCAGTGTATCGGGTTGTCCAATAGAAAAACTATCGATCTTTACGCAGTTTTTACTGTCTGTCACAGACATATAATATGTGCCTTCCGGAATATTGGCAATCGTTGTCGCCGCTGGTCCGCCTTGCCACTGATACATATATCCGGGTGATCCACCGGTCGCGGTGACTTGCAGAAGTCCGTCCGAGCCCCCAAAACAGGTAACGTCGACGGATTGTACTAAACTTATTTCAACTGAGTCGGGTTCAGGTATGGCTATTGTATCCGGATAAAAACAGATTCCATCCTGGGACACAGTGAAAATATTATCACCCGCACACAGATCAATGATATTAAAAATCACACCTGTATCGGCCATAGCAGTGCCGTTGTCCCAGTACAGGTGATAATCGGCTGCCGGATCTCCTTCAGCAGGTATGATGCGCACACCACCGTCACAAACACCCGGACAGGAAGTACTATCGATATTGCTGAAACTTAGTGTAAGGGTCGCCGGCGCAATAACTTCAAAACTATCTACGGCCATTGAGTCAACTCCGTCTACAACCGTGACATAGTATTTTCCTGGTTCCAGTCCGGAATAGATACCTGTTGTCGTGGTATCCGGGAAAGACCAGAAAAAGGTAACCGGTGCCACAGCATTTGCGGTATCCACAATGACGGTTCCGGTGTACGGTCCGCCATTGGCACCCTCACCACAGAGCGGTTGTTCAACCGTGATCGTCAGTTCCAGCGCTTCCTCGCATTCCACATGCACGGTGTCATGTAAAATGCAAAAAATGGGTGCACTTAAAATGACATCCACACTAAGTGTATCCGTCTCTTCAATCGTAATCGTAGGGGTAACTTCACCGGTGCTCCAGAGCACACCTGTTCCCGGTTGTATAGGCTGGCCTAAATATAAAACAGTGACCGTGCCACCCTCACAAGGTGTGCCGTTAAATTCAAATGTAATATCAGCTTCCTCGTTGTCATCCCATGAGGGTACTATAAAGGGTAAGGTAGCCGTACATCCCAGCGCATCGGTGACGGTTAGAGTGTAACTGCCGGAATTTAAATTAAAGATAGTATCGGCATCCTGAAATCCTGATCCGGCGCTGAGTATATACGGCCCGGTTCCATTTGTAATTTCAAACCACGCATCACCGGATGGAGTAGGAATGCAGTTGTCCGGATTTGTTCCCACCAGATTGACGAGAATGGGTAGCGGCTCTCCAATGGTAAAGAAAATAGAATCTGACATACACGGACCTTCTTCGACGATCGCGGCATAGTTGCCCGGAGCGAGAGGACTATAATTGAATACACCTCCAATCGAATTAACAGAAGTAATCACAGCACCTCCCTGGTAGATCGTATAGGAATAGGAAGGCCCCGAAACACCATTCGTCAATCCTCTGATCGATACACTTCCATTGACGCCCCCTGCACAAGGCGGGTCAGTAGTGGTGAGGGTAGCAGAAATCGTATCGGAATACCCTATCGTAAACGTAAATATGGTATCACATTGTGAGACATTATCGGAAACTGTGATCTGGTAGTCACCGGGGTTGAGGAGTCCGATACCAATACTGTTACTGGATATCGTAAATGGATTTCCGGTGAGGTTACCGGAGATGGTATAGTCGCCATTCATATCCGGAGTAGCGCCACTGATGGTGATATCGATGAGCCCGTCTTCTGACCCAACACAAGTGGCATCAATCAGACCATTAATGGTAAAGACAAAGGGGTTGTCCGCCAGCTCGACAATGAGTTCTGCTCTGCACCCGGTACTGTCTTCCACAATAATAGAATACATGCCATCCGGAAGGCTGGTGACCAGGGAAGAATCACCTTGATTTCTGATAAAACCTGATCCGGCCAGATTGGCTACGCTCATGCTTTGCCAGATATAACTATATGGAGCTGTTCCGCCTTCCGGTTTGATCCAGATCGTTCCGTTTTCAAACTTATAACATGTGGGATTTCGCAGGTGCGTGGTAACATCCAGGCCGAGTATGGCCACATTGACGTCGTAGGTCACCATCTCTCCCAGATTATCGGTGATGGTGATGGTATAAAATCCGGCGGGTTCATTGAGCGTGATGGTGCCTCCTTCAGCGCCGATGACAGCTGGTCCGGAAGGTGTACCTGTGATGGTGTAGGGTGCAGCGCCTCCATATACCGTGACATCGATAGTGCCATTGCCACCCGCTACAGCAGGACCGCAGCTATATACAAAGCCAACGAGATCTACCGCATCTTCAACAGTCATGCAGCAGTTGACAGAGTCTCCCGGGACGAGCCCGTTGATATCGGCTACTTCGAAATCAAAATATGGACTCAACCCTACGCAACTCGTAGAGTCAGGGAATCCGACGATGCGGAAGCAGATATCAAAAATGACTGCCCCATCCGGAAGTGTCTCGCCATCAAGCGGAAAACCCAGTGGGATCACTTTCAGCGCATTCGGGCCTGAAAGGTTGAAATCTGTGAGGACATTGATATTTGGCGAACCAACGTTTTCGATCGACACAAAATCCAGGACATTGCTATTCCAGAAGATCTCGTATTGGAAAATTACAATTTGTTCGAAATTCTCTACAGTGACCGGAACACAGATCGTGTCGCCGGGTGTTCCGTTGATGCATCCGAAGCTAAAGGTCACGGGATCTCCACCTCGGGTCTGCAGATCAGTTGTCACGGCAGAGTCATAAAGCCCTGACGCATACCCGGATGTAGCTGAAAAACCGGCTAATATGGCGAGGAGACAAACCCATTTCCGTATGATTTTACCATGCTGATTTTCCATCCAATGCAATAGTATGAAGATTTTTTGTAATATGAAGCGCAAAAATAGCTTTTCCTGTCGGCATTGTTCTAGTGGTATTCACTTATTTTACTGCAGACAGGCGTACTTAGAGAGATAAAGAAATGAGAGGAAAGGCTGCCCTTTGGTGAAAACAAATTTGAAACGAAATTTCACACCGAATAGTATCAATGGCTTGATAAATTAACGCTTTCAGCAAAACAAACCTGGTTTGTCCATAGGATGAAAAAATGTGCTGATTTCCTGGCTCTGTAGGAAAACTTCTAATAGATGGCATGTGGTCTGCGTCTGGCGAAATCCTGAATTCAGTATTTACTGCGTCTTTCCATTGATCAGCACACGATCGATCCAGTTGTCCGCATAGAAATACGGTAAACTCTCCAGGTTCATACCCGTCTTCGAAATGATCAGGTTAGCCGGTTTCGATGGCGTGATGCTGCCATGGCTGGCCCCTAATTCCATAGCTGCCGCCCCGTTGATGGTCAGCGCATTCAACGCTTCTGCAGGCAGCATTTTCATTCGGACACAACCGAGTGAAAGGATGAAGGACATATTACCACTAGGAGAAGACCCAGGATTATAGTCACTGGCCAGCGCCACGCAAAGGCCATTGTCGATCATATCCCGGGCAGGCGCGTAAGGTAGTCCCAGGAAAAACGCCGTCGATGGGAGAATAGTCGCTACAGTAGTAGAGCCGGATAGTGCTTTGATCTCATCCGGGCCCGTACACTGCAGGTGGTCAACAGAAATAGCATTATGTTTCACGCCCAGTTGTATACCTCCTGAATAATCGAGCTCATTGGCATGGATTTTTGGCTTTAGTCCGTATTTGGCACCTGTCGTGAGGATGGCTTCTGTCTCTTCTACAGAGAAAAAACCGGTGTCACAGAAAACATCGACATAATCTGCGAGTCCTTCGCCTGCCACCTGTGGGATCATTTCATTTGTGATCAGCTCAATATACGCTGCCCGGTTTTGTTTGTATTCCATTGGGAAAGCATGTGCTCCAAGAAAATTGGCCTTAACTGGAATAGGGGAGGCTTCCTTCAGTCTTCGAATCACCCGCAGCATTTTTAGTTCACTGTCAGTGGTGAGGCCATACCCGCTTTTCACTTCGATAGCACCTGTGCCCAATTGAATCACCTGATGCAATCGTTCCAATGCTTTTTCAAAAAGCTCGTCTTCGGAGGTGGCCTGCAGTTTTTTGGCTGAGTTTAAAATGCCTCCACCGCGTTTGTCAATTTCCACGTACGACAAGCCTTTCAGGCGATCAACAAATTCACCTTCTCTCCAACCCGCAAAAACAATGTGCGTGTGGCTGTCGCAATAGGCAGGTAAAACCATTTTTTCCGAACAATCCATGACTTCATCGGCTCGTTCCAGGGGACATTTTGCATCCGGTCCAAAATCTTTGATGCGACCATCTTCGATAAGCAGATAAGCATTGTCAATGGCCTGAATGGATTTCATTTGTTCGCCTGCAAGACGAGTAGTGGTTTCAGGAAGAATTCCGGTCAAATGGGCGATGCGACGAAGTAAAACGGTATTGGACATGGTATAAAAAAATTTCACCCAAAGGTAATGACCCTTGGGTGAAATACTTTTTCAGGTGATGTGTGGTGTAAATGCTAAGGTGGCTCTGCTAGAGGTCCTGTTTGTTTTTCACAGAAGATTTAATACCCGCCTGCTCCAATATATCTGCTTGCATGCGCGCTTTTTCTTCAGTAGGATAGACCGATGAAATCACTCTGTGGAATGTGGAGGCATTTCGCTCTTCTTCCACAATCACAAAGCCGTTAAATCCTTTTTCTTCGAGAGAGGTCACCAGTCCCTGTGCATTGGAAGCGGAACCAAAATAGCCGACCTGAATCACATAACCGGATGCCGGAGATACCGGTGCCGGGGCGACAACTAGTGTTTCTTCTTTTTCTGCAATCACAGTCTCCTCAACGATTGTTTCTTCCTGCTGCACGGCGACAGGAGTCGCGGGTTTAGTAGTTTCTGTGACTGCGGGTTTCACCGGTTTTGAATCAGCAGGCACCGTTTGAGCCGTTTCGGCTTTTACTTCCGCGGTGGCTGGTGAACTCACTGCAGGTATAGTGGCAGGTTGGCCCGCTTTATTTTCGACTGCAGGCGTAGTGGGGCGAACAGGTGTTTTTTTCCAGTCGCCTTCCCATTTGTCTTTTACCTGTCCTTGCGGATCCAGTAGCAGCCAGGAAGGTGCATTTTTCAGTCCGTATTTATCCAGGAATACAGCACCATCGAAGTCTTGTATACTCATGGATGTGGAGATGTAAAGCTTGCTGGCGATCGGGTCTTTTTCGAAGGTGTTCCATGCCTGATCGCATTCGGAGCAGGCTTTTTTCGTAAAAAATATGAGAAGATCCTTGTTGTAGTTCTTCGAAGCTTCTTTAGCCGCCAGATAGTTGGGGTAGAAGTTAGGGGTCTTTTCAAGGGGGGCACTCAGCACGAGCAGGAGGGAAAGCAGGTAAAGTGACATAGATATTAAATTTTAATGTTATTTATAAACCTTTGTAAACGATAAAGTTAATATACAAATATCGTACCAAACCGGATTTTTCGAGGAAATTTTCAAAATCCGCTTTTGGCAGTGGAAAAGGCTTTAAACGCTGATAATTGCCTACCTTCGTCGTCCTAAAAATATTCTGTCCGATGCCACAAATACATGCAGCAATCACCGGAGTACATGGCTATGTTCCAGATGAGATCCTGACCAATCAGGATCTTGAAAAAATGGTCGATACAAATGACGAATGGATCAGGACACGTACCGGAATCCAGGAGAGGCATATCCTGAGGGATCCCGAAAAAGCGACATGTTACATGGCTACGCAGGCGGTGCAGGGTTTGTTGGAAAAAACGGGATTGGATCCGCTCGATATAGATCTGTTGATCTGTGCCTCCGTGACGCCTGACTTTTTTTTCCCCGATACCGGTACATTGATCTGCCATAACATTGGCGCAAAAAATTCCTTTGCCTACGATGTGCAGGCGGCATGTTCCGGTTTTCTGTTTGCAGCAACCACTGGTGCCAAGTTCATTGAGTCCGGAGCGTATAAGAATGTCATTGTTGTGGGTGCGGACAAGATGTCTTCCATCGTAGATTATACTGACCGCGCTACGTGCATTTTGTTTGGTGACGGAGCCGGTGCCATTTTACTTCAGGGTAATGAGAAGGGGCTTGGCTTGCAGGATTCCTGGATGCGCGTGGATGGTGTGGGTGCTGAATTTCTGCACATGAAAGGCGGAGGGTCTAAAAATCCGCCAACCCATGATACCGTAGACAAAAAAATGCACTATATATTTCAGGACGGTGGTCCTGTATTCAAAGCTGCAGTAAAAGGCATGTCGGAAGCTGTAGGGCAGATGTTGACGCGCAATAATTTATCCCCAAATGATATTCGGTTTGTCGTCCCGCATCAGGCCAATCTCCGTATCATTCAATCGGTGGCCAGTATGCTGGATTTCCCGATGGAGCGCGTGATGGTCAACATCCAGAAGTACGGCAATACGACTTCAGGGACCATCCCACTGTGTCTTTACGAATTTCAGGATCAGTTGAAACCCGGTGACCGAATCATCCTGACCTCTTTTGGCGGTGGGTATACGTGGGGTGCCAGTTTGTGGACCTGGGCCCTTTAAAAGCATATATTTCAATCCCGTTTACGCGCGAGCAGGGCATCCAAAAAGCCCTATATTTGGCGCTCATTATTTTTCAATTTATCAATCCAGACATTTATGGCCAACACATCCGATATCAAGAAAGGACTGTGTATGAATTTCAACAATGACATTTATTATGTTGTTGACTTTCAACATGTTAAGCCCGGAAAGGGCAATGCTTTTGTAAGGACAAAACTCAAGAGTGTCACCACCGGTAAGGTCGTAGACAATACCTTCCAGGCCGGTCATTCGATCGATGAGGTTCGGGTCGAGCGGCGTAAGTTCCAGTATCTGTACAATGACGATATGGGATACCATTTCATGAACAATGAGACGTTTGAGCAGTTAGCCGTAGAGGAGGGCATGATCGACAACCCCAAACTCCTGAAGGAAGGACTAGAGGTGGAGATCATGGTTCATGCAGAATTAGAAACACCTCTTGCGGTTGAGTTGCCCCAATATATTATCTTGGAGGTGACTTATACCGAACCGGGTCTGCGGGGCGATACAGCCACGAATGCGCTGAAATCCGCTACTGTGGAAACCGGTGCTGAAGTAAAAGTTCCGCTTTTTATTGACACCGGTGAAAAAATAAAGGTGGAAAGTTCGACCGGCAATTATATTGAAAGGGCCAAATAACATCTAGCTATGGAATTAAAAGAAATACAGGAATTACTCAAGTTGATCAATCGGCTTGAGTTTGTCGAATTCAAATTCAAACAAGGAGACATAGAGTTTTCGGCCCGTACGAAACACTATCAGGCCTCCCGAGTGGGTAAAGGCGTACCTCCTGCATTGGCTCCGGTGGCTGCACCGGCACCTGCGCCGGCTGCTCCTGCCCCGCAGGAACCAGCAAAGCCTGCGCCTGCCGCAGGAGGAGATGCTGCAGAAAAACCTGCTGAAAAACCGGCTGGTGATAATCTCATCGAAATACGCTCACCCATTGTCGGAACTTTTTATCGATCCGGAGGACCGGAAAAGCCACCCTATGTCAAACCGGGCGATACGATTGACGTAGGGACGGTGGTGTGCATAGTTGAGGCCATGAAGCTGTTCAACGAAATCGAATCAGAAGTATCCGGAAAAGTGGTGAAGGTGATGGTCGAAGATGCCTCTCCGGTTGAGTACGATCAGTTGTTGTTCCTGATCGATCCAAAAGGGTAGGACAGGCCAACTCAGGATTGGAGCGATCCATCTGTTCATCCAATGGTTTTATATAAACGAGATCAATTCCTATGTTTAAAAAGATACTCATAGCTAACAGGGGGGAAATTGCCCTGCGTGTTATTCGGACGTGTAAGGAAATGGGCATCAGTACAGTGGCGGTCTACAGTACGGCCGACAAGAATAGTCTGCATGTTCGGTTTGCCGATGAAGCCGTATGCATTGGACCCGCTGCGTCTAAAGATTCCTATCTGAGTGTTCCCCGCATTATGGCTGCTGTCGAGATCACGGATGCAGATGCCATCCATCCGGGGTATGGTTTTTTGGCGGAAAACGCAGATTTTGCTGACGTCTGCAGCCAGTACGGCGTAAAGTTTATCGGCCCGACACCACAGATGATCACCCAGATGGGCGATAAGATTACAGCCAAAGAAACGATGATAAAAGCCGGTGTGCCGGTGGTGCCTGGAAGTGGGGGTCTGGTACCGGATGTCAAAGCAGCGAAGAGCACAAGTAAGTCCATCGGCTACCCGGTCATCATGAAGGCGACAGCCGGTGGTGGTGGAAAAGGTATGCGTGTCGTTTGGAACGAAGAAGAACTCGAAGACCTGTGGGGAAAAGCCCGCCAGGAAGCCAAAGCATCTTTTGGCAATGACGGCATCTATATTGAAAAGTTTATTGAAGAGCCTCGTCACGTCGAATTTCAAATTGTAGGCGATCAGCACGGTCGTGTCGTGCATTTGTCCGAACGCGAATGTTCGATTCAAAGGCGTCACCAGAAACTGCTGGAAGAATCTCCATCGCCGTTTCTCGATGACAAACTAAGAGATAAAATGGGTAAAGCCGCGATCAAAGCCGGTAAAGCCATTAAATATGAAGGTGTCGGTACAGTGGAGTTTCTGGTAGACAAACACAAGAAGTTTTACTTCATGGAGATGAATACCCGCATCCAGGTGGAACACCCTGTAACGGAAGAAGTCATCGACCACGATTTGATTAAAGAGCAAATCAAAGTCGCCGCAGGGATTCCTATTTCAGGCAAGAACTATTTTCCCAACGGACATTCGATCGAATGTCGGATCAACGCTGAAGACCCGTATAACAACTTCAGACCAAGTCCGGGCACCATCACCTCGTTTCACAGTCCGAAAGGACATGGCGTACGCGTGGATACACATGTCTATGCAGGCTATACGATTCCACCATATTATGACAGTATGATTGCTAAACTCATCTGTCGCGCCCCTTCGCGCGAAGAATGTATCCGCAAAATGCAACGAGCACTGGATGAGTTCGTTGTCGAAGGCGTTAAGACGACTATTCCTTTTCATAAAAAATTAATGCAGGATCCTCAGTTCAGATCGGGCAACTTCCACACAGGTTTTCTGGAGTCGTTCAAGCTGGGAGAGTAATGAGCAACACAGCACAAAGCCCGCTCAGACAATTTATTCATTACCTCAGAGGATATACGTTTCCACTGGCGATGAACGTGGTCTGTAATATCCTGATGGCCGTGTTTATGGTGATCAGTATTCCGATCATCATTCCGTTCTTTCAGGTTTTGTTCGGACGGATTACATACTCACCCGATCCTGTACCGTTTAGCATCAGCAACATACAGGACTGGCTTGAATATGTGTTTGGCCAGCTGGTTGAGACGTATTCAAATGAAGTTGCACTCATCGTCGTGTGTATTTCATTTGCCGTTATTTTCTTTCTTAAAAACCTGTTTCGCTATCTGTCCCTTGTCTTTATGGCGCAGGTGCGAAACGGTGTCGTCATGGATATTCGCAATGAGGTGTTCAGAAAGTATATGCATCTTCCGCTGGCGTTTTTTACACGAGGGAGAAAAGGCGATCTCATTTCCCGAATTATCACAGATGTTCAGGAGGTAGAGTTTTCCATTCTTAACGTGATCGTTGCCCTCGTTAAATCTCCGATTGTGATCATCGGGAGCATCACCTTTATGTTTTTTATCAGCGTTAAGCTAACCTTGTTTGTGTTTATCCTCATCCTCGTCACAGCGGTGATCGTCGGCAGGATCAGTCGCAATCTGAAGCGTCAGTCCAGTGTCGTACAACAAACACTGTCCGGACTCATGATCCTCGTTGAAGAGAGTATCAATGGCATGCGGATCATCCAGGGTTTCAATGCACAGAAGTATCAGGAAAAGCGATTTGATGCGATGAATGATTCGTATCGCAGTCTGCTGACGCGGATTATGTACCGGCGAGATCTTTCCTCTCCATTGTCAGAATTTTTTGGCATCTCCATCGTAGCGGTTTTGCTTTGGTATGGATCCCTGTTGGTTTTCAGAGGCGAACTTCAACCCGAGACATTCTTTGCTTTTTTATATGCATTTTTTAATGTCATCGAACCTTCGAAGTCTTTCTCTTCTGCCTATTACAATATTCAGAAAGGACTCGCGGCGGTGGATCGCATCAATGAGGTATTGGACAACGAAGAAGAGATAGCGCAGGTGGAACATCCTAAGCCGATTCAGGATTTCAACCGGGAGATTGCATTCCAACAAGTTGGTTTCGCATACGATGGCGAAGGAGAGTGGGTGTTGCGTGACATCAACCTGACCATTCCCAAAGGCAAAGTGCTTGCGATCGTAGGAAGAAGTGGTTCCGGTAAATCCACGTTAGCGGATTTGTTGCCACGCCTGCATGATGTCTCAGAAGGCACGATACAGATTGATGGAACTGATATTCGAGAGCTCGATGTTAAGCAACTGCGGAGCCTGATGGGTATCGTCAATCAGGATCCGGTTTTGTTTCACGATACGCTGTTTAACAACATTGCGTTTGGGCAGCCGGATGCCACACTTGAGCAGGTCATCGAGGTGGCTAAAATTGCGCAGATACACGATTTTATCATGAGTACGCCGCAGCAGTATGATACGATGGTAGGGGATCGCGGGAGTACACTCAGTGGGGGAGAAAGACAGCGAATCACACTGGCAAGAGCATTGCTTTCAAATCCGCCGATACTGATTCTTGACGAAGCCACAGCTTCACTGGATTCCAAATCAGAAAGACAGGTGCAGGAAGCGTTATCCGGTGTGATGAAAGGACGAACATCCATTGTCATTGCGCACCGATTATCCACAGTGCAGCACGCTGATCAGATTATCGTATTGAAGGAAGGACGTATCGTTGAATCCGGCACGCATTCCACCCTTATGGAACTTAATGGTGAATACGCTAAATTTGTGGGACTTCAATGGGTGCAATAGGGAGATCAATACTGTTTTTAATACTGGGGATGGCTTGTGCCACGGTGGGTGCGCAGGATTTGAGTTGGAGTGGCCTGGTAGAAGACACCACCTATTTTGCTAAAGATTATAATCCCGATCGTTCGATGGTTACGCTGGCGGGGCCGGCGCAAACCTGGGATTTTCGCACTTTAAAAGCACCGTATTCCATAAGCCGACAGATGATCATCACCGGTGAGTCTTCCGGGAAGAAAACGGCCAGTCTGATCAATGGGGCGAAAGCAGAAGCTACAGTATTACTCTCCGCGGAGGGTATGGAAGTCACACAAATTGTAGAACCCAACCCGATTTGTCCGGATCAGTTTTTGACGTTTACGGTTTCGCCATCGTATAAACCATTTACCAGTGCGGTATTGGGAGAGAAAAATGTGTACAACGGAAAAATCGTGGCGACGTTTGCCTGGCCACGAAACACAATCTGTCAGTGGTCCCCTAATCCGTTACCTGATTCCTGCAGAATCACGTACACCATCCAGGAACAGTCCATGGTGGATGCAGAAGGCTTGCTCTATCTGCCCACTGAAATAGATAAAGCTACCCGGCAGAAAGTGGAATTGAAACGCGCGTTGAAGATTGAATCAAAAAGCAAAAATGTCTGGCGCGATGTGACTGCCCAGGTGCCCGGAGTACGCCTCATCACCAACCGCCAGTTTCTTCGATTTTTCTCTGACATCGACGATGTACAGTTGGTTGAGATGGAAGTGAACAGCCAGCAGGTGCCGGTGAGCATCGAGTTTAAAACACATCCCATAATCACACGCGTCTTTACGGAGGAGCCCTCCAAGCCGGATATTTTTGCATATCCTAATCCGAGTTATGACATCGTCCGCTTTCAACTTGCCAATCTGACTCCGGGCCGCTACCATCTTAAGATTTATAATATCCTCGGTGTACCCGTCAAAGACATTGCCGTTGAAGTCACGCATCGCCGACAAACGATCTCAGTTGATCTCAGTGCCATGCAAAGAGGCACTTACCTGTTTCGATTGCTGGACAAAACCAATCGGACCATCAAAACCAAACGAGTGGTCCTGATCAGGTCCTGATCATTCACACCATGGATCACTCCTCTGAAGCACACAGGATACAATGGGCTGCTTTTCGCGAAGGGCCACTGCAGGAAGTTTCCACACCAGATCCATTTCCAAACTACTTTGTTAAGCGACTCGATCTTCTTGAATCCTGGGTCAACGGAAACAAATACTACAAACTCAAGTATGTGCTCAGGTATGTCCTTCGGCAAGGCAGGAAAACGATTATCAGCAAAGGAGGGATGTTCAGTAATCACCTCGCCGCGCTGTCACAGGCATGTCGTGAGTTTAATCTAAACCTGATCGCTATCGTACGGTCGTATCAACCGGATGAGGAAAATCCCTCGATCACAATGCTCAAAGAAAATGGCCACAGGGTTTTCTATGTGACGCCTGGTGAATACAAAGTATTTGGAGCATCGGAAGCAGAAGCCATAGATTCGGAAGCAGTATTTGTACCGGAAGGCGGGGCATCTGCATGGGGTGTGAAAGGCGCTGCGGATCTTACGGGCGAATTGATAGCATCTATACCTTCACATATTGTACTTGCGGGTGGCACGTTGAGTACTGCTGCGGGTGTTATATCCTCAATGCCATCCGGGATGAGACTGGTTGTTGTACCTGCCTGGAAAGGGTGTACAGAGAAGCGTTTTCGGGAAACATTATCTCAGTTTCAGATTCCCGATAAGGATAATTGGGAGATTTGGCCAACATATCACTTTGGTGGTTTCGCTCGATACACTAAAGCCCTCGTGGATTTTGTTGCTGATTATTACCGACGCACAGGTATCCCTCTTGACCCTGTGTATACCGGCAAATTGTTATTTGCTGTTGAAGACAAACTCAGAGCCGGTTATTTTTCTGAAATCGATAAGGCAGTCGTGATCCATTCCGGTGGACATCAGGGAATGCGTGGGTTCAGCTACCGGTATCCGGACGACTGGGGTAAGGTGGCTACACAAATGAAACAGGAAGGGTTGATGTAGAAAGGGCGACTTCTTATCCCAAAATCCACTTTTCGATTACCCGCGGGTATTCGGTATGTTCAGTCTTCAGCACTTTGGCACCGATTTCTTTGGGAGAGTCTGAAGGATCGAGTTCAACTTCTTTTTGGAATATGATTCGACCCTCATCATAGCGCTCATTGACTTCGTGTATCGTAATGCCGCTGACAAGATCACCGACTGCTTTGACTGCTTCATGCACATGATGACCATACATTCCTTTTCCCCCAAAGCGAGGAAGCAGGGCAGGGTGAATGTTGATTATTTTTTTTGGAAAAGTCTGGATCAGCCATTCGGGAATGTGAAGCAGAAACCCTGCGAGTATGATGTGTGTGATTCGGTTTTGTTGCAATAGTTCGAATACTGGTTCCGAATCCTCCCATTGATTTTTGGGTATATATGCACTCTGGATATCGTGCTTTGCTGCAACATCAAAGACACCTGCATGCCGTCTGTTGGAAATGATTATCACGACGTTAATCGAGGGATGTGTCTTGAAATAAGAACAGATTTTATCCGCATTACTCCCTCCTCCGGAAGCAAGTACAGCGAGTCGGAATTTAGTTTCTGAGGGCACTGTACTTGGCATTGTTTGCGGGATCCAGTTTGCGCATAATATCGTAGGTAGCCGTTCGCTGTGCCTTACTGCCATTGACCATGATGTCGACCACTTCTTCACTTTTTGCCGTCAAAAACATCAGGATACCGATTGTATTGGGATACGACGCGTTTGTTTTTTCGACTTGTGCCAAAGCTTCAACGAGTGTTTGAAGAGATAGTCCCGGATTGATAAACAACATATCGAGGCATTTGCGGTGATAGTTATACCACGCTTCTCGAAAAGGAAGAAACCTTGGGCTCAGCAGATTCTCGATGATCCAGTACCGGTTGTTTCGTTTGCCAACTGATCCCCAGCCTTTATCAGAATCTGAAATAGCGGTCGGTACCTGATTGAGGATATTCTGAGCCACCAGAAAATGTTCATATCCACCTTCTGGTGTAAAGCTTTCTGCATCCAGCCCAATGATCAGATGTGCATAGAAACTAAACACGGCCGAGAGGTTGTCTTTAAAAAAATCCGAACCGTTGACCATCGGCTGGAATTCGAGGTATTTGAAGATCACATCGCGATCCACATGATTGACCAGGACGGTTTTGTAATCCGAGCCATACACCGGGCGTATCGCTTTAAACGCTATATCAGCACTGTAGGTGTTGTTGCCCAACTCACCTGTGATGTTGACTTGAAAATTGCATTCAATTCGTTCGTACGGACGATACTCATCATCAGTCCATCGCTCTGCATTCAGAAAGTCTCTTAAATCCTGCTCCAGCGTTTTGAATACCACCGGATCCGTTGTCTGCAACTTTGGTGTGCTGAGGCTGACCTCTGCTTTTAGTTCCTGGGCGAAGGTTGCTGAGCAAAAAGGGATGATACTGAAAGCGATAATAATACCCCGGAGAAGAAATCTATGCATTGTCTTTTAATAGTTTGTGAATCGCTTCGGCTATGTCGAAAGCGACTTGCTTCTTTGTTTTTAACTCAAACTCCTGCGCTTTATTGTTCGGAAACAAAAACGAAACCTTGTTGGTGTCATGTCCGAATCCGGCCCCGGCCTCTTTGGGATTGTTCAGGACAATCATGTCGAGCTGCTTTCGGTTCATCTTATCTTTTGCATTCTCATGCAATTTGGTCGTTTCCAGGGCAAATCCTACCAGGATCTGGTTGGGTTTCTTTTGCTGCCCAAGTGTTTCAGCAATGTCAGGTGTGCGCACCAGTTGAAGGTTCATCGGGCCGTCCCCTTTTTTGATTTTTTCTCCTGAGATACTGGCGGGTTTATAATCGGCAACGGCAGCTGCCAGAATTGTGACTTGTGCTTCAGCGAAGGCGTCCTGACATTTTTCCAGCATTTCATCCGCACTCGTTACATGCTGCACATGGATGCGATCATTTTCCGGAAGTACGCTTTCCGGACCTAACACCAGGGTGACATCACCGCCCCGTTTTGCGATCTCATCCGCGATGGCGACGCCCATTTTACCGGTGGAGTGATTGCCGATATAGCGTACCGGATCGAGGGCTTCATAGGTAGGGCCTGCATTGATCAACACGCGAACGCCCAGGAAATCCTGTTGGATACGAAAAAAGTCAGCCAGATAGTCTCTGATCTCTTCCGGTTCGGCAAGTCGCCCCGGACCGATCAGTCCGCTCGCCAATTCACCTTCTCCGACATCGAGAATAAAATTGCCATACGACTGAAGCTTGCTGATATTACTTTTCGTGGCGGGATGATGCCACATATCGAGATCCATCGCCGGAGCAAAGAAAACAGGGCATCTCGCAGAGAGGTATGTCGCAGTCAGCATGTCCGAGGCAAGGCCGAGCGCACAACGCGCCAGTGTATGGGCGGTAGCAGGCGCAATGATCATCGCATCTGCCCACAATCCCCATTCGACATGGTTGGTCCAGCCTTCGTCATTGTGTACATCCGTAGCCACTGGCTGACGGCTCAGTGTGGAAAAGGTGAGGGGTGAAACAAAGTCTCGGGCAGACGGTGTCATGATCACCCTGACTTCGCAGCCGGCTTTCATCAGTAAGCGCAGCAGCACGGCAGACTTATAGGCGGCGATACTTCCTGATACACCGAGAAGAATTCGTTTGCCCTGTAGTGAAGTCATCACCCTGTTTTGGAGAATTGGAAATCTTATACTTCCGGTTCTTCCTCCGACAATTCGTCCTGCGTAGTAGCCGGATCCGGATATTTCCACTCGAGTCCTCCGTTCAGGAATTCCTCTGTGGCGAGAATCGTTGGATTGGCGATCTTTTCATACGAGCGAGAGATTTCGATCTGCTCTTTGTTTTCATGTACCTCTTCAATCGTTTCGGTGACCACTACAAATTCTTCCAGTTTGTCGTGAAGTTCTTTCTTGACTTCAGCCGAAAGTTGTCGCGCACGTTTGGCGATGACAGAAATGGACTCGTAGATATTGGAGGAGTGTTCCGCCATATCTTTAATGTCACGCGCCCGTACATTTGGATCGATGGTATTGGCCAGATTTTTTATTGAACTCATTGGATCAGGTTTTTAAATTCTTCTTCTATTAGTTGATTAATCTCACGTGCTTGCTTAGCGTGTTTTCCACCGGGGTTGCGCGTGATGTATTCTTTATAACGCAGGCTGGCTTCTTTAAGCCTGATTTCGCGTTTTTCGTAGACACTATTGATGGCATAGTCATACGCTGATTTCAAGATCAGAAATCGCGCATGTTCAGCGTGCTTTGATTCCGGAAATTCGGTCAGCAAGTTTGTAAAAGCGGTTACCGCCGCACTGTATTGTTTTAAATTAAAATAGAGTATACCCTGCTGGTACGCTTTCAGTTCCAGCTTTTCACGCAACTCATCGATCAGCTCATTGCATTCAGAAACTCTGTCGCTGTCCGGATACTTGTTGGCAAAATCCTGAAATCCATTGATCGCATCGACAGATGGCGTCTGATCCAGGCGATAAGAAGGAGATTGTTTGTACGACGAGTAGGCAATCATAAAATCCGATTCTTCCGTGTACGGGCTGTAGGTAAATGTGGCAGAGAAGTTAGTAAAATAGGTGGCCGCAAGAGCATAGTTACCCAACTTGTAGTGCGTATAGGCATATTTGAAGAACAACTCTTCTCCTTCGCGGGTTCCTCTGTATTGGTTTAAGATCAACTCCATCAGTGTTTGTGCCTTCAGGTAATCCCCTTTTTCGTAGTATTTGATTGATTCTTCCAGTATCTTCTGTGGATTGTTGCTCAGTCTGATTTGCTCGAAGTTACTTTTGCACGAACATAACAGGCTGAATAACAGTATTGTATAAAGGTAAAAACGCATTTAAGCTTTTTAAAATAGTTGGCAAAGATAGGGATTATTGCATTAACCAAAAGAAATCTTTCTCCTTGTCAATCAATACTTTAACTCAGTTATGAAGTTGGAGAAAGGAAGTCAGCCAGCCGGTCTGCAATTTTCCTGTCATTGCTTAATCTGGGTACCTTGTTTTGCCCTCCAAGTTTCCCAATGGAGTGCATGTACGCCTTAAACGTTCCGGGGGACAGATATCGTACAATCAGCGGTTGTAGAACAGCCCCTTCAATCAGATCCTGATAGTATAGGTTTTGCGCGACCATAGCCTGATCCAGATCGCGGGAGAAAGCTTCCGGGTCTGCAGGTTGCTTTTCAAATTCAATCCACCATTCGTGAAACGGCTTTTGGCCCATCGGCGGATTCACCTGCGGGGCGACAGTAAACTCATTGATCAGGCAATCATGTTTTTCAGTAGCCATTCGCAACGCTTCTTCTACCTCCCGCCCGATGACATGCTCACCAAAAGCAGAAATGAAATGTTTGATCCGGCCGGTGACTTTGACACGATAGGGATCTTTATTGACAAACCGGATCGTATCGCCAATTGAATACGCCCACAATCCAGCATTTGTACTCATGATGAGGGCATAATCTGTATCTAAATCCACTTCCGTCAGCCCTAGGCGAGTAGGATTTTCATGATGCATTTCACTCATCGGAACAAACTCATAAAAGATACCGGAATTGCACTGCAGGAGCAAGCCGTCTTTTGCATCGGCCTGATCCTGATAGGCGATAAAGCCTTCTGAAGCGGGATATGTTTCAAGGCTGTTGACTTTTCCTCCGGTCAGCCGCTCCAATTGCTGGCGGTAGGGTTCGAAATTGACACCGCCGTAGACAAACAATTGAAAATTAGGAAACAACTGTTGAATGTTTTCCTTTCCCGACAATTCCAGCAGGCGTTCGTAGTACATCTGCACCCATGGGGGTATGCCACTGATAATCCGCATATCCTCATGCAGCGTCTCATGGGCGATGCGATCAACTTTCGTCTCCCAATCTTCGATACAGTTGGTTTGAAAAGAAGGCATCTGATTGCTGCGAAGCCAGGAAGGAAACCAATGATTGACGATGCCGGATAGACGGCCCACCTTTATGCCATTGATCTCTTCCAGCACCGGCGATCCTGACAGGAAAACAAGCTTACCGTTGAACAGTGTTTTCAGATTGAGCAGGGCAGTCATATTAAAAAGCGAATCCCGTGCATTATCGATATGATTGTGAATGCTCTCTCGTGTGATCGGGATGTACTTAACGCCACTGGTAGTCCCTGACGTTTTAGCCAGATACAGTGGCTTGCCGGGCCAGAGGATATCGGGTTGTCCTTCTACAGCTTTATCGATATAGGGCCGAAGGGCTTCGTAATCTCGTATCGGAACGCGTTGGATAAAATCCTGATGCGATTTTATGTTTTGAAAATCATGATCGCGACCAAATGCGGTGGAGCTGCCTTTTTTAATCAACGCCTGAAACGTTTTAATCTGATTTTGTGGAGCAGCATGCGCTTCACGCAGGATACGTTTTCGTGTTTTCCTGGCAAAAGCATGAATAATGGTACTTTTTAAATGCATTCCTGATTAATCCAGTCTGAGATCTTCGACATAGACGCCGGGATAGTTTTCTTTTTGAAAAGAAAAAAGCTTTTGCGTATCAAGTTGCTCCGGATAGATAACGCGGGAAATACTCATTTCCTGGCGCGATCCATCCGATGATAAGGCATGGATATATTTCAAGTTGCCCTGCTCGACGCCAATGGTAAATTTAGAATAATAATCAAAGCGACCTTCTAGCGGTTTTCCCTCAATGATCGTTATGCCATCCTGTCGATCCCCAATCAGTGACAACACAAGTTCGTCAGAGGTATGCAACAATAAAAAATCCTGCGGACTAATCCAGTCCTGCCCGTTCGACTCATTGTAAATATTGATCTCGTTAGGTCCTTTCAGGTACACCCAGCGTGTCGTACCATCAGAGAAAATGGCATACTCTTTCAGATCGAGGTGATAGGCTTTACCGGACTGGTACAGGGTGCCATCCGTGACCATTTTTTCTTGTCCCGGGTACGATATTTTCAAAACGAATCTGACCTGGGATGGTTTGTCGCTAAACTTTTTTGCTGCGGCGGTAAGCAGCTCAATGGCTTCCTTATCGGAATCATCAGCCGAGAGGTATTGAGCGTGAGTGTATCCCGGCAGCATCATGACCATCAGAGTCAGGAGAAATGAGATTGCAATTTTCATAAAATTTTTGCTGTTCATCTGTAGAGAGAACGCAAAATTAAATGAAATGTATCAGCTGCAACCCCTAAAGAAAGGTTAACGCGCGCTTCCGGCTAGCTTTTCGTGCGCATTTGTTCGATCAGGCCTTCGAGTTCCTGCTCTGAAAACATGAGCACTTCCCTGGGTTTGCTGCCTTCTGCGGGCCCCACAATACCCATGGCCTGAAGCTGATCCATGATTCTTCCGGCGCGATTATACCCCAGCTTAAGTCTCCGCTGAATCATGGATGTGCTGCCATGCTGATTTTGCACGACGAGACGCGCGGCGTCTTCAAACATATCATCGAGTTCAGCGTAGGTCATGCCGTCCGCTCCCTGGATCGGTTCGTCATCCCCAATGTACTCCGGAAGGAAGTATGGGTTCGGATACCCTTTCTGATCCGCGACGTGGTTGATGACGGATTCTACCTCCGGTGTATCGACAAATGCGCACTGGAGTCTGATCATATTGCTGCCAATCGACAGGAGCATATCGCCCTGTCCGATGAGTTGCTCCGCACCCCCGATATCCAGGATGGTACGGCTATCCACTTTCGACGCCACTTTGTAGGCCAAACGGGCAGGAAAGTTGGCTTTAATGACCCCGGTGATGATGTTGACGGATGGTCGCTGTGTGGCGATGATCAGGTGTATACCGACTGCTCGAGCGAGTTGCGCCAATCGGCTGATGGGCATTTCAACTTCCTTGCCCGCCGTCATAATGAGGTCGGCAAACTCATCGATCACGAGCACGATAAACGGCATAAACCGATGTCCTTTCAGTGGGTTGAGCTGGCGGTTGACAAATTTTTCATTGTACTCGCGCAGGTTTCTGGAGTGTGCTTTCTTGAGCAGATCATAGCGGTCATCCATCTCGATGCAAAGCGAGTTGAGGGTATAGATGACTTTTTTCGTTTCGGTGACGATCGGTTCTTTCTGATCCGGCAGAAAAGCGAGAAAGTGATTGGCGAGTTTCGCGTATGGAAATAACTCCACTTTCTTTGGATCGATCAGCACCAGTTTCAATTGTGACGGATGCTTGCGATAGAGCAGAGACATCAGCACGGTGTTGATCCCCACGGACTTTCCTTGTCCGGTGGCACCGGCGATCAGCAGGTGAGGCATTTTCGCGAGGTCGGCGACAAACACTTCATTCGAAATCGTTTTGCCAAGGGCAATGGGCAGATCCATTTTTCCGGAAACAAACTTATCGGAATGAAGTACTTCCTTGAGCGAGACGATCTGCTTTTTCTTGTTAGGAACTTCAATCCCGATGGTTCCTTTTCCCGGAATGGGCGCGATAATTCTTATCCCCAGCGCGGAGAGACTGAGGGCGATATCGTCCTCCAGGTTTTTGATTTTTGAAATACGTATACCTGGTTTGGGGATGATCTCGTACAGCGTCACAGTAGGGCCGATGGTGGCGCGGATCTTGGTGATTTCGATTTTGTAATTGAGTAAGGTCTCGATGATCTGATCCTTATTGGCTTCCACCTCTGCCCGGTCGATTTGAATGTTGCCATCCGAATATTCCTGAAGCAATTCGAGATGCGGAGATTCAAAAGAAGACAGATCCAGCGTTGGGTCATAAGGTTCGCTGTGATCATCATTTTCCTGGTCCATCAGGAAGACTTTATCCTGGACACCACTGAATGATGAGGCTTCATCTTTAAAGCCTTTTGGATGTTCACCCTGCTCATTGATTTCCAATTCAGGCGTATCGTCCTCTTTGCTTTCCTCTGTGGAGGAGAAACTTTCAAGTTCCAGTTCAAGCGCTTCTATATCATCTACCTCACTTTCCTGTTCAGTATCGTCTCCGGTTTCCTTCATGTATTGATTCAGGAATCCGGGTCGTAACCCGGCATCTTCTTCTGCTTCTTCATTTTCCTCTTCCAGAGCGGTGAGCGGGTCTTCTGTTTCCTCAGTTTCCGGGCGAGGTTTTCTTTTAAAAAGATCAAATCCGAGATCGGCCATGCTCATTTTCCATTCAGGCAATCTGAATTTTGAAAAAGTCATGAAATCGCCTTTCCACTGAATCGAAGGATTAAACTCTATGATAATCGTGGCTAGGAGTGTGAAGGCAAACACAAGGATTAAACCGGTGCTGCCCATGAAAGCTGAAAGCCACAGGGTGGTGGTTTCGCCAAAAGAACCTCCCCAGGGGAAGTTGGCCTCCGGAAAAATAAAAGCGAAAAACATGGACAGGTAGACCATGGTCAGGATTGATTTGCCAGCGCGGGAAAACCAGGGGGTGAGGGATACGCCTAAAAATTTACGTAGTCCCAGTCCGATCGCCAGGATAGGGAGTATGATGGATGGCGCGCCAAATCCCCAGTATATGATCGCATTACCGGTGACGGCGCCCAGTCTGCCCAGCCAGTTGCTCAGCACCAGGTCTCCTTCGCCTAATGCCTGGAAGGGCGTATTGAGGATTTTGTCCTGATCGATTTTCCAGGTGAGGAGGTAGGAAATGCATGCGACAAGGACAAAGACCCCGGCCATGACCACGAGCATCCCCATGAGTTTGGGGAGACGCTGATCCTTGATCAAAGGGGTGCTTTGGCTTCTCTTTTTAGCTGCAGACCGCCCTTTTGGGCCGGCTTTCTTCTTCTTCGGTACAAATATGGACATAGTATAATGACTATTCCTGTCTTGGGATGACCCTCAAATATAGTGCTATCTACACTAATTTAGTACAATATACATGATTTATTTTTTTAATATGTTTTTCAGGCTCCTGCTCCGGATTGGGATATTCTGACTATGGAACGTCAAAATAATTACCTTTGGCGCCTCTTCAGAAATCATTAAATACACGTACAGATGGACAAAATATTCATTGCAGGTTCCGGCGGAATAGGACGTGCGGCAGCCTTACTGATCCTGGACGCTCAGGAGTGGAAATGCGAAGTGGTGATCGGGGATACCGTAAGGCAGCAACTGGAAGATGCACATGAATGGATCCATCGGGGGATCGGACACACCCAGGGACTGAGCGCTTTTATCATGCCCGAAGACGGCAATCAGGAAGCCTTTGCCAATGTCCTGGAAGATGCCGACGTTCTCCTGGATTGCCTGCCCGGCCGTTTTGCTCCGGCGATGGCCCGTCTGTGTATCACCTACGGATTGCATTATGTCAACCTGACGGAGTACGTCAACGAGACCAATGAGATAAAAGAGCTTGCCAAAGATGCTGAAACGGGATTTATCCTCCAGACCGGATTAGCTCCCGGATATATTAACAACCTGGGGGTACATCTGGCAGAGACGTTTATGAATCGGTATGAGGTAGACAAATTGGAAAAGCTATCCATGCGTGTTGGGGCGCTGTCTCAGTTTTGTGAGTCACCCCACTACTATGGGTTTACCTGGAGTTCTATTGGGGTCGCCACTGAATATGTAAAGAACTCAATTGCTGTCCGGAACCATGAAATTGTTTCGCTTCCATCTTTATCCGAACCGGAAACTATTGTGATCAATGGTCGTGTGTATGAAGCAGATCTTACCAGTGGCGGAGCTGCGGATTTGCCTGAAGAGTTTAAAGATCAGATCAGGCATTTAGATTACAAGACGATTCGCTATCCGGGGCATTATGACTGGGTGAGAAGTTATCTAAAAACGCTTTCAGATCCCCCTTCCCAGATCGGTCAATTAGAAGAGCACATGGTGAAAAATATTCCACACATGGAAGATGATGTAGTGGTTATCTATGCCTATGTCACCGGTTACGATCAGCAGGGCAAACTTCGTGCCTTGCATAGCACGCAGTTTGTTTATCCACTGATCATAGGCGGAATCACCTTGCGCGCTATTCAGACATGTACGGCAGCGCCTATGGTGGAATGTGCCAAACTGCTATTGTCAGGAGAGTACAAAGGTGTGATCACGCAAAGTCAGATCGATCCGGCTGCAATTTTGCAAGGCACGATCGTTCGCCAGGCGTATGCCAGCTATCACGAAGAGTGATCATTAAACGCATGTCGAAGGTCCTGCAGTAGCAATTGATCCATGAAGTCAAGGGTGTTTTTTCCGATCATACCCAGCAGGTAAGAAATAATCAGGGCGCCCGTTATCTGACCCAGCTGTCTGTCTTCGCTGACAAGAATCGCATACAGAAATCCAATGGCGATCAGAATGCCGAGAATCAACAGATAGGGATACCATTTCTCCCAGGCAAGTTTGCGTAATAAGAAATAAGCCGTGACATCTTCCAGCGTCGCCCCTGTCGGTCTATCCAGGAGATGAAGAAGTTCGTTCCTGTGTGTGAAAAGATACCAGCTAAAGCCGAGACCAAGCGCGACCCATTGCACACCCAGTGCCTGTAGTAATACGTTTGACGGGAAGGTCACATAGAATAACAATCCAAGCGGAAGAGCACATGCAGCGATATACCCAAACATCCGCAAGCGCCTCCGCACCTGGAGACGAAATCTGATCAGACGTTCCCCATCAATGCGCATGGAGCATCGTCAAATTATATGACCTGGGTCGGATATTCTTTATGAAACTCGTATTTGATGACGTCAAATGATGTGACGATTCCTTTCAGTTCGCCATTTTCCACAATCGGTACAGCGTGAAATAAGTTTTCGAGAAACAATTCGGCGGCCGAACCTACCTTATCTTTTGGTTCGAGGGTAGCCACTTTCTGTGTCATCACATCCTTAATAAGGACGTTATGATAATCGTGGCCTGAATCAATCAATTTAAACATGTCGTAGGTCGTCAGGATGCCGACAAGCCGGGTGCCCCGGACGATAGGGAGGTGATGAACCCTGTTTTTCATAAAAACATCTCTGGCCACACTCAGTTTATCATCGGGTCCTGCAGTAATGACTTTTGTGGTCATAATGGAGGATAAAGGTTCATTCATCATATTCGTTAGGTGTTTGAAGTAATAAAAAGTTAAGTTGTGATTCCCTCTCCAAAGAATGGATAGCGACAAAATATAAAAAACAATTTATTGAAACTAAAGGTTTTGATGACCTAATTCATATTAAATAAAAACATAATATTTAATCATCAGCGATATAAGTTATTGAATGACAAGTGTGGTTTATTTTTGGAAATAAAATTTTAAACGTTTTCTGACCGCCAGACGTCAATTGAAATGAGCCTGCTCGCTCCGTTGGTAAGGCAGCCTATGGCCTTGTGATAAAACGGGATTGTACCTTTGCCCACCACAAATCAACACATGAAGGTTCACCTGATCCAGGATACGATTCACTCTTTTTTAACAAAGCACTCAGACGCAGATGCACCAGATTGGCGATATCCGCACAGCATGATCCAAGCCTTTCAGGCGCACTGGGAGGATCCGCCCGATGACACGCTGGCTAATGTGTATGATTTGTGTTTGAAGAGTACGTACACTCAGCGCTGGTGGAAGCGGGAACAATACCGACCCAAAGAAATTATGCTGCAACTCATTGGGGCAAACACCGAACTCGCGATCGTGGCCTGGAAGGACTTGCTTAATGAAAGCACTGACCTGGAAGGCAGGCTCGGCCGATTTTCATTTTATTGCGATGAACTCCTCAAAATACTTCGTGCCGGAAACGTTCGCACTGTCGATGCGTATCATCACCAGGATGCGGCTATGGTAAGTTTGTACCTGGCAGGCCGGTATCCCGATCAGTATGCTTTGTATCCGGGACTCACAGCTTTTCAGAATTTTTGCCGTGCGATTGGAAGTCCGGAAATCCCACCTGTCGATGACCTTGTGCGCTACAAAAAGGTGTCGAAAGTGGTGCATACGTTTTTGCAGAAAGATGATCGATATGAAAGTGTCGTGAAGCACAGAGAACGCACCGGACAAGGAGTCAGGTTATACCCATTCCAAATGAGTTATGAGGTGATCGCTTTTGAAGCCGAACGGTTTAAAAACAAGCAGCAATGACGTATGATCTGGTTGTGATCGGTGCAGGGGCCGGCGGATGTTTTGCTTCCATTCGCCTTGCCGAGTGTATGCCCGGAGCAAAAATATGCGTACTCGAATCAGCGCGAAAGCCACTATCCAAGGTTGAGGTCTCGGGAGGCGGCAGATGTAATGTCACACATGCGTGTTTTGATCCTCAAGAGCTGACCACATACTACCCAAGAGGTTCAAAGGAATTATTAGGATCTTTCCATCGCTTCCAACCGGCGGATATGGTGCAGTGGCTGGAAGAAAAAGGAGTTCGCCTGAAGACAGAAGCAGATGGCCGTATGTTTCCGGTTACCAATTCTTCACAGACCATTATAGATTGTTTTCTGACCGCCATGCGAAAGATGAAAGTGGAACTGAGAACTTCCACGCGTGCCAACCGATGGTCGCAGCAGGAGGATGGCAGCTGGGAAGTTGAATTATATGAAGGGACGATCCTTTCTTCAAAGTATCTTTTGATTGCGAGTGGAAGTGATAAACGCACATGGGATCATCTTCGTGACACAGGACACCATATTATATCACCGGTGCCTTCGTTGTTTACCTTTAATATCAAAGACAAAAAACTAAATGCACTCCTCGGAGTCAGTAAAGAAGAGGTGATCGTCACACTTCCAAAATATTCCTTCACCACTTCAGGTCCTTTGCTGATCACGCATTGGGGATTCAGCGGTCCTGCGGTATTAAAATTGTCGGCTTGGGCGGCGCGTGAATTGTACGATGCCAATTATGTGTTTGACGCAGCCATAAACTGGTTAGGCGATGAAGATGATGAGGCCGTTAGCATGTATTTGAAAAACGGAATTGCAGTTCAGGGTAAAAAGCAAGTGGACAATCTTCCGCTTGCGGGTTTTCCTTCCCGCCTCTGGAAATATCTGTGTCAGCGGGCCGGATTGCCGGGTCAGGTGACCTTTGGAGAAATGAGTAAGCAACATACCGAAGCTATACACATGGTGCTGATGCAGGATACGTATCGCGTCACCGGAAAGAGTACGTTTAAAGAAGAATTTGTCACTGCCGGTGGAGTCGACCTGAAGGATATCGATATGCGGAGGTTTGAGAGTAAAGTTACACCAGGCTTGTTTATTGTGGGTGAAGCATTGAACATAGATGCACTCACAGGAGGTTTTAACTTCCAGGCGGCATGGACTGGTGGTGAACTCGCTGCGCAGGCGATCGCGGAGAAAATTTCTGCATCGGATCATTAATTTTTTTCAATCATTTTTTATTAGGCAGTTCGTTGCGGCATTTCCAATCGGTTTTGATAACTTCATCAGTCAAAACCAACCGATATGCCCAAACGTAATTCACGAAGATCATTTATTCAGCAATCTGCCCTCGCCGCAGCAGGGTTTATGATCGTGCCCCGTCATGTGCTGGGGCGCGGGTACAGGTCTCCGAGTGACAAACTTAATATTGCTTTTGTAGGCGCAGGAGGACGCGGTGCCAATCATGTTGATGATCTGAGTGGAGAAAACATCGTTGCTTTTTGTGATGTGGATGAAGTGAGAGCAGCTTCTACGTTTGAAAAGTATCCGGATGTTCCGCGTTTTAAAGATTACCGCAAGATGCTGGATAAGATGTCCGGGCAGATTGATGCGGTTGTGATCTCGACCCCTGACCATACGCATACACTTCCGGCTTTGGCTGCGATGCAGTTAGGCAAGCATGTCTATGTAGAAAAACCATTGACGCATAATATTGGTGAGGCCCGACAATTGCTGGAAGCTTCCAGGAAGTATAAGGTGGTTACACAAATGGGTAATCAGGGCGCTAGTATGGATTGCAATGCGGAGTTTGCCGAACTGGTTCAGGGTGGTGCTATCGGCGATGTGCATACTGCCCATGTGTGGACTAACCGCCCGGTATGGCCGCAGGGTGTGCCGACTCCGGTGGATAAGCATAAGGTACCTAAGACTCTGGATTGGAACTTATGGCTGGGGCCTGCACCGTATCGAGATTATCATCCGAGTTATTTGCCTTTCAAGTGGCGGGGCTGGTGGGATTTTGGTACCGGTGCATTGGGCGATATGGGATGCCATTTGTTGGATCCGGTGTATCGGGCATTGCGATTGGATGCGCCTGTTTCTGCCGAAGCCAATTGTACCACGATGTGGGTCGGCGATTTTGTCGAGGCTAATTATGTGGATTCGTGTCCGCCATCCAGCCAGGTGAAATTGGAGTTTGCGCAAAGAATACCTATGGAAAAGGTGAATGGTCATGATTTAATCGATTTTAATAATGTCAGACCCGCGTGTACACTTTGGTGGTATGATGGAGGTTTGAGACCTCCTCGCCCGGAAGAGCTGGGTTCGAATGATCCGTTTGGAAATTGGGATGGCGGTATTTTGCTTGAAGGGGAGAAAGGAAAAATCATTGCCAGTAATTATGGGGATGATGCCAGGGTGTTGACGAAGTCAGGTATTCAGAAAGTAGTTGGAATGAGAACGCAGCCAAGGTATACAGGCAAGCATCAGGAAGTATGGGCGGAGGCCTGTAAGGGAAATGGGCAGGCGAGTTCGCCGTTTGACTATGCCGTTCCCCTGACGGAAACGCTTCTGATGGGTAATCTGGCGGTGCGGTGTTATGATTATAAGACGTTGAAGCCCGGTGCGAATGAAAATGGATGGGCGCCTTGGGAGTATCCTGGACGTATTCGTTTGGATTGGGATTCGAAGGATATGCGGGTCACTAATTTTGAGGCGGCCAATCAGTTTATCTCCCGTGAGGCGAGAGCATTTTAGAGATCGGTAGCCGGAGAAAGTCAGTGCAATATCACTGGCATTCAGGAGGTTGTATGTGAGGGTAGGGATTTTGGTTTACTGCGTGAATGGATCCTTGTCGCTCACTGGCGTGTGATGGATCGTTTTCGTGGTGAATTCGGGAGTGAAAAGCTGTAGAATTTATATATTTGCGCCTCCTAAAGTCGACAGGGCGATAGGAAGTTGAACGATTGACAGAACAAATTATAAGCCTAAAGACTTGATTCCTAGTGGAATGGAGTTCTGGTGAGGTGGGTGAGTGGCTTAAACCAACGGTTTGCTAAACCGTCGTACTCTGTAAAGGGGTACCGAGGGTTCGAATCCCTCCCTCACCGCCATTGAATGCCATAGCTTTAGCGACGGCATTTCAAGATTAATAATTTTATTTCCGCCTTCACCAAGGTTTCGGCGGACTAGGCGGGATGTAGCGCAGCCCGGTAGCGCACCTGTTTTGGGAACAGGGGGTCCCAGGTTCGAATCCTGGTATCCCGACGAAGACCGCTGTAACGATTATGTTGCAGCGGTTTTTTATTTCATGGTGTATTGTAAATCGAATAAGCGGGATACCAAGGGATTCGAACGATCCCGATCCTATCGGGAGGAATCCCGACACAAACCACTGTAACAGTCTTGTTACAGTGGTTTTTTTTTTGCTTTCTTCCTAACGCTTGCTAATTCGGATTGCCCAACAGTGTCAGCTACATTTTTGGCTTGCCCTGTAGCGACTGCTACAGGGTATCCCGACGAAAAGGGGAACATGAAAATGTTCCCCTTTTTTATTTCAGATGGATCGCTTTGGCAATAGTTTCTATTCTAACTCTTTAATCAGATCACCTCTTGAAGTGAAGAGAAGGTTCTTCTGTTCTGTCTTTGTTTTGAATTCTGCCTGAAACTTACTGACTTTTTCATCATCCGTCCATTTTTGAGCCCTTGTGATTTTGGCTTTAGGATAATTTCGGTCAATGTAGGACCGCGCGATGGAGGGCAATTGATCTTCTTTTATATCTACGACTACGTTCTTTCGGTGTCCGGTTGAGTCATACCAGACTGTAGCCGGCATGCCAATGAGTTTAAACGTGGCTTCATAGGTGCCATCCATTTCCCGCCAGGTGGCTTTTGCATCACCATAGTTTTTAATAAACTCTCTCAGCACCGCATCCGGTGCCTTGGCATCGGTCCACACTTCTTCATTTTGGGCAAAAACCGCGGTCATCGCGCAACATAAAATCAGGGTTATAATGTACTTAGTCATAATGCAAGAAATTAAAGTGTATTCTATTTGTTTGTCTGAATTAACTGTATTCGTTTGGTGGATTTTACTCAACAACATTGATAAAGTTATGGATTATTACAAGATTCTCCACGTGCAAAACTTCAGTCCCCTATCACCAGATACGCTTTTTTCACGTAATCCAGCCCCGGATACATCTGCATAAATCCATTGCGGTTGGAATACATGCGTTGCGTTTCCTGCATGAGATCATCTCCATACACGTCATACAGGTTGTCGACAACCTCCATACCCCTGACCACCTCCCCTAGAGGTGGAAACCCGCGGACACCCTGTTGTTCGATCGTATCAAGTTTGGGATTGTCAGCCAGGTTGATGAAGAGATCACTGCCGCGGTTGTCTTTTCCACCGCGCGCAAACGTCAACGTCCCACGATTGTTGGAATGCAGCACAGGCTCATCCGGAACAGGGTAGGCCATCCATTGTTGTATGAGCATCCGATTTGAGCTGCCAAACTGCGCTGCAAAGTCTTCCGTGACCCGGTAGAAAATAGCATAATCAAAGTAATGATGCCGGGCCATTTGGTAGAGCCTGTCAGCAGCAAGCGGCGACCATTCGGAATGGACCTTCACATCAAATTCACCTTTCGTGGTCTCAAAACGAATCGTGTATGTTTCAGGTGCTTTCTCTTCGAGCCATTTTTCATCAAACGATTTTCTCTGGCACCCAGTCATCATCAATGAGGCACCTGTTAGCAGGAAGAGGTAAAGAAATGAATTGCTTTTCACTTTATTCATAAGGGGAAAGATACAAGATAAGAGACACAAGTAGTTAGACCTGAGACGTAAGACCTGAGACCTGAGAAATAATTACGAATTACGTTTTACATTCTACAATTAAACCCTTAGATATTTTAATGAATAAACAGCCTCACTACATCACACCCTCACCAAATCACTCAATGTATCAGACTTGAGGCGCAAGACCTAAGACCTAAGACCTAAGACCTGAGACACAAGACCTGAGACACAAGACCTGAGACCTATGAAGTAATGGATATCATTTGAAAAGTAAACTGCGCCTCTGCGTCCCTGCGCGCAAAAATAAATGTATTACGAATTACTAAAGACGGATTGGGTTTTGCCCAACTGCAATTCTGCTCCAAAAAAGTCTCACGCAGAGCCGCAGAGTCGCAGTTCGGATCACCCTCATAACCGTTTAATCCCATTACCTTTCCGCCTTTCCGCCTTTCCGCCTTTCTGCCAGATAGCCCATAGACCTGATACAGATTATCGATTTACTATGCCGACAATCTCCCTTGCCAGCGCATTCATATCCGTATCCCGATGTATACCGGTTCCAAGTCGCACGACAACAAGTGACTCTGACGGAATAATCATCACCCGCTGCCCCATAAACCCATCGGCGAAGTAGGCGTCCTTTGGCACATCCGGCATATGACCATCTGCATTTAACCAGAAGTGGGCGCCATATCTTCCTTGCGACCCCTCAGCTACTTCTGCAACAAATGAAGACCAATCCGGTGGAAGAATTTGTTGGCCATTCCAATTGCCATTTTGCAAATAGAGCTGTCCGTACTTTCCCCAGTCGCGGGCGGTAGCATAACTGTACGACGAACCAATAAAATTGCCGGCAGGATCGGTTTCTATCACCAGGCTGGACATCCGGATGGGATTGATTAGTACATCCGATGGAAGGTTGTGGTAGGCTACATCATCATTAAGAACTTGTCGGATCAAACCGGATAAAATATTTGAGGTCCCGGAAGAGTATTCCCAGTATGTACCGGGTGGATATTCAGCAGTGGCCTGAGACGCGAAGTCAAAGACATCATTTTCCATGTACAACATCCGGCTGGCCGTCGATCGCCAGCTATACAATTCTTTCCACTTCAATCCTGAGTTCATTTGCAGGAGATGCTTCCATGTGATTTGACTTCGGATCGGATCATCTTTCCAATGAGAGATGGGAACGGGGTCGTTTATGTTAATCTTTCCTTCCTG
>JAUHXV010000108.1 GCA_030426765.1 Bacteroidia bacterium
TCTTTCATCCTGAAACAACCGAGGCAATCCGGTTTCATCTCTGATACCGGTATACGCACTGGTCATATTGGAAACCGGTGCACCGGCTTCCGCACAGGCAAACATATTCGTTCGGGTCACGATATACGATATTTGATATCCACCCCATGAATGTCCCTGTAACCCAAGGTGATCCTGATCAGCAATTCTGTCCTTAACCAGACTGCGCACGCCTGACATCACAATCTGATAAGCACTCTCACCCGGCTTCCCCGTTTGGTAACGGATGTCCGGATTGAAAATCACATATCCTCTGCTGGCATAAAACGAATAGTTGATCGTAGAACGATGCGGGGCAGGGGTGCGATGTTCGTGCAGATCATCAGAAGAGCGTTCGTAAAAATTAACAATCGTCGGATACGTTCTCAGTGTATCATAATCCGGAGGCAGCACTAATTGACCGACTTGTTCATTGCCATCAAAATCTATCCAGCGATACAACCGAATACTTCCCCAGGCATAATCGTCCTGCTGTGGGTTGGCAAAAGAAATACGATCACTGGACACAAAGTCATTGCCCGACACACGCAGGTCCGGAAAGACTTCGAAGTTTTCTCTTGTAAACATATAGACATCTGCCAGTCGGGCTTTATGCACACGCCTGCTTACTTCAAAAGGAATCAACCGAAGATTCGTATCCAGTTGAAAGCCATTGGGGTTAAACCACGTGTACCCGGTGGATTTATCATAGTCGTTTTTTGCGCGCAACAACCATTTGCTTTGCACCGGTAGATCATCGCGTTCGTCATCCGTCCGTATGTAACGATATACCAACTTGTTGTCCCGACCGTGTGTCAACTGGACTGGACGCTCACTTTCACGCCCGGACCACGCCCACATATCATAGCGATCGTAGATCACGAGCGATTGATCTCCCTCTACCCATCCAACCGATCCATATTCATTAGGGTAGGTCGGCACGTCATTCAATTCATCGTAAAACGCAGGAAGGTTATTTCTCGTCATCAGTGCAAACCGACTTTCGGTAAAGGAGTACGCCCACCACGTGCTGTCTGTCTCGCTGTAGCCATAGGCATATTTTCCATCCGGTGAGATCCGCGGATAGGTGAGTATGCCTTTGCGAATGGGAATCACAGCGCCGGTCAGTAAATCTACTTTGGCCAGATCTCTTCGCTTACTTCCCATCCAGGTCACTTCTTTTTCATAAGGTAGCGTCGTGTAAGCGATCAGGAATCTTGAATTTCGATCAGGTGCAAAAACAGCTGATTCCCATGCCGGCGAACAAATTCCCTTGTGTTGCTTGAGTTGCGTGTCGTACACCTGGGCATAGGATTTCTTCTCATCCTTACTGCGGTTGACATTCTGCATGGTATACAACACAGGGTCATTGGAGGACCAGACTTCTACGTCGACAATTTCATCCGGGAGAAGCGTGGTATCCTGTTGCGGAAGTATTTCTGCGCGGCCATAAAACAGATATTTGCCGTCATCACTCCATACCAAATCGGCGTGTGGACTAATGAGTGGTAATGGACCTTTCGTTGTACCGGCGATGGACTGCGCAGAATCGGTTTTAAAATCGTAGTAGAACAACTCCCAGGGTTCAATCCTGGCTTTTGTAGTATCCAGATTACCCACAAAAGCAATTTGATTTCCGTTTTCCGCCAGGGACAACTGTTTGTATTCGCCTTTTTGTTTCTTGATATACTGCGATTCAAAACCAGACCAGTAAATAACGCCTGCTGTTTCTGTAGAGTCGCGGGAAGCGGTTACTGCCAGCAGCACAGGCGCTTTTTCCGCCCAAATGAAATCCGTCACATTGGGAATGGTGTCTTGTTTTCCGTTGGACAACTGACGGATGATCAGATGGGCAGCTTCTTTTTTTGATTTTCCTTTTTCCTTCGTGGTATCGGATTCAGTGGTTAGTTCTTTTACTGTAAATGCGATCCAGTCTCCGTATTCTTTAGGGGACTTATATTTTTCCACATTGGCTATCCGCACATAGGACTCTTCCATTCGGTGCATGACAAAGAGCGTGTCTCCGGGCCAGTCCTTTTTATCTTTTTTAGCGCGCTCAAGGTTTCGAAGGGTATCCCGGTGTGGCGTGATGAGGCCGTAGCAATATGATCCGTCATAGTCGATGTGCGCTTTGGACACACGACTGATTGTTCTTGGATTCGGATTGCCTTTAGTCACAATATGGAGCGTGGGATCACCTTCACCCGGGACGGTGCGGTAGATGACAAAATCTCCCTGCGCATTGATTTGTTCACTCTGGATGGTGTTCCAGATCAGAAAATCCGCGTGGTCGAGCGTCTTTAACTTTGCGGACTGTGCCTGTATACTCAGGGCAAAGAGCAAACAGATAATGGTAGAAGCTGTGTATTTCATAGTGACGAGTAAAACGCCTTTCCAGGGCGACAATTGAAAATTTATTGAACTTTAGGCGCAAAATAAAAAGAATTCATCCGATGTTGCGAATTGCCATGATAGCCCATGACGGTAAAAAAGCTGATCTGGTCTCTTTTCTACTACACAATCAGGTATTGTTTCAAAGTAGTAGGCTAATTGCCACAGCCACAACAGGAACATTCCTTGAAAAAGCAGGTTTTAGTGTAGAAAAAGTGCTTTCAGGTCCAAAAGGGGGCGATGCCCAGATCGCGGCGAAGGTAGCCGACGGAGAGATAGACTTTGTTTTCTTTTTTCGAGATCCGCTGGGCAAACATCCACACGAACCAGATGTTCAGATGCTGATGCGGTTGTGTGACGTGCACAATATTCCCCTGGCCACAAATCCTGCCTCTGCGGAGTTTCTCCTCAAAGGCATGATTGCTGACGAGCATACAGATATATGACCAACAAAGATTACAAGGCGGTAGCAGATTCGATTCCGAAGGAACCCGGTGTGTACCGGTTTATCAATTCGGAGGGGACGGTTATTTATGTGGGGAAAGCGAAGAATTTGAAAAATCGCTTGTCGTCCTATTTTGGGGAAAAGAAACACCAGTACTTTAAAACGCGCACGATGGTCCGCAATGCGGATCATTTTAAATACACGATCGTTGAGACCGAACAGGATGCGCTCTTGCTGGAAAATACGTTGATCAAGCAACTTCAACCGAAGTACAATGTCAATCTCAAAGATGACAAGTCGTATACGTTTATCTGTATCAAGAAAGAGAGGTTTCCCCGCGTCTTTCTAACGCGAAGAGTAATCCGTGATGGCTCGACCTATTTCGGACCCTATACCGCCAAAGCCAAAGTCGCGGAGATCCTGGAAATAGTCAGAAAGATTTTTCCACTCCGCACCTGCAACTTGCTGCTCAATCCAAAGCCGATTGAGGAAAAGAAGTATAAGGTTTGCCTGGAGTATCATATTAAAAATTGCCTCGGACCTTGCGAGAACCTCGAAACAGAGGAGTCGTACAATGACCGGATTGATCAGGTGCGCAATATTCTGAAAGGCCACTTTCGGGATGTGAAATCTCATTTGAAAGAGCAGATGGAAAAGTTGGCGGGAGATATGGAATTTGAAAAAGCACAGCAGATTAAGGAGAAGCTGACGTTGTTTGAAGATTACCAATCAAAATCAACCGTCGTCAGCCAACTGGATCGTGATCTGGATGTGTTTAGCATCGCCACTGATGAAACGAATGCGTATGTCAACTACCTGAAAGTGGTACAGGGCTCGATCATCAACAGCTATACCCAGGAACTGCAAAAGAATCTGAATGATGACGAAGCGGAATTGCTCGCGTACACGATCGATCGTTTGCGGGAAAAGTTTAACAGCATCACAGAAGAGATCGTCGTACCGTTTCATGTCGAACTGGTAGAGGAGGGTATAACGCAGACAATTCCACAGCGGGGTGAAAAGCGGGAACTGCTTCATTTATCCATGAAAAACGTCAAGTATTTCCTGCTGCAGAAGCAAAATGAAAAACTCAAACATACTGCGCGTCAGACACCGGCAGAACGCATACTAAAAACGCTGCAGAAGGATCTTCGGATGACGACGGTTCCCTTGCATATTGAGTGTTTTGACAACAGTAATATCCAGGGCTCGGATCCGGTCGCCTCGTGTGTAGTGTTTCGAAATGCCAAACCGGCCAAACGGGATTATCGGCATTTCCATGTGAAGACCGTAGAAGGCCCGGATGACTTTGCTTCGATGCGGGAAATTGTTATGCGGCGTTACAAACGCATGCTGGAAGAGAACACACCGTTACCGGATCTGGTGATCATTGATGGAGGAAAAGGGCAGTTGAGTGCCGCCATGGAATCCATCGATCATCTTGGTATTCGGGATCGCATGACGGTGGTGGGTATCGCCAAAAAGCTGGAAGAAATTTATTTTCCGGAGGATTCCATTCCACTTTACATCGATAAGAAATCAGAATCCCTCAAGCTGATCCAGCAGGCGCGCAACGAGGCCCATCGTTTTGCCATTACCTTTCATCGCAATGCGCGCAGCAAAGGCATGATCAAAACCGAACTCACCAACATTAAAGGCGTCGGCCAGAAGACAGCTGAAAAACTGTTGAAACATTTTGGCTCCGTAAAAAAGATCAAAGCCGCCTCAGAAGCAGAACTCGCAGAAGTCGTTGGAAAATCGACAGCAAGGAAAATCCTGGAAGCGAAAAGTGAAAAATGATCACGCTGTACAGCGGGATGGAGTGAATAGGCCTGCCCTGTGCACTCAGTTGTTCAGGGTTTACCCTATTCACATGGGTATCTCCAGTACTCCGACGATAGGAGGTATTACAGGGGTGAGTGGTCAGTAATCAGGGGTGAATAGTGAGTAGTGAGTGGTGAGGAGTGATTTTGAATGTTAGGGAGTTATTTGAGATTCTATTTTCCAAATAATGCAGACTGTGTAACTATTTGTTGGTAATAACTAAGTCGAAATTTGTAGGTATTCTACGTCCTACGTCCTACGCCCTACGCCCTTTGCTCCTTGCCTATTTCGTACCCATGGAAATCATTTCCTTTTCCACGGCATTGTGGAGGAAATAACCCATTTCGAGGACCTGGCCGGACGTAGCGGGGCCGATGTGGCGTTTCATGATTTTGCCCTTGCCGTCAACAAAAACGAGAGTAGGGTAGGTCGTGATGCCGTAACGATCCGCCAGTTCTCTGTCTTTCTGGACGCCGTCGGCATTGATTTTATAATTGATAAAGTAATTGTTGAAGTAGTAGGCCAGCTCGGTGTTGGTAAACACTCTTTGATCCATGCGCTGACAGGATTCGATCCATGGCGCATAGAAATAGAGGAAAACGGGCTTTTGAATGAGGTCAGCAAATTCTAACAAATGCCCCATACTGGCGGCTTCGGCAAATTGTACTACCTGAGAGCAGGAAGAGGGCCGAACCATGACCTTTTGATAGGGTTTAGGGGAACAGCAAAATAACATCGTCAGACATAGTGCTGCCAGGAGGGATTTCTTAGAAAATCGCATAGGTTTGGTTTAGATGAATTATGTACTCCATCTGATACAAAACACATGCCAAAAATCCTTAATATGTTCTAAAGCTGCTGAATGAGGTTTCTGAGCGTTTCCGGATCCAGCATGGCGCCCGTTGCCAGAAAGTATGGGTTACGAAGATTCTCCTTGTTGTACACCAGCGGTAACAGGTCTTCAAACTGCACAACACTACCGCCAGCCTCTTCCAAAACGCATTGCGCAGCCGCAGTATCCCATTCCATGGTAGGTGCCAGGCGCGGATAAAAATGGGCTTTCCCCTCCGCAATCAGCAGAAACTTCAGCGAACTACCCGTTGAAACGATTTCCGGTTCGTTGAGTAAGCCCATGATCTTCTGTGTCAGCGGATCCATGTGGCTTCTGGAGGCCACTAGTTTTAAACCCGTATCGGTCAGATTGAAAGGTTTTGACCGGAGTTCAGTCTTCTGATCATTTCGGTCAATGGCAAATGCCCCTTTGGTGCGTTCGGCCATATACGCCATGTCCGTACAAGGCACATAGACAAATCCTCCGACGGGATGCTGTCCTTCGATGTACGCTATATTGACGGTAAACTCCCCGTTGCGCTTGATAAACTCTTTTGTCCCATCCAATGGATCCACCAGAAAGAACCGATCATACTGAGCTCTTTCTTCATACGGAACCGCTTTGTTTTCTTCTGATATGATCGGAATATCCGAAAAATGATCCTTCAATGCATCGCAAATTATGCGATTCGCTTTTCGATCCGCTTCGGTCAGTGGGCTGTCATCGCCTTTGATCTCCGTATTAAAACGATTTTCATCCGCATAAATATCGAGGATGGCCTGACTGGCTTCGCGAAGTATGGGTAGCAGTGTATTAATCATAGCAATTATTCGTTGCCGCAAGTTGTGAAAAATTTTAAGAAAACCTGCCTCTTCATGCATGCAGCATTACGGAAATGACGCTATTTGCTATGGAATCAGGTGAATCTATAGCGCATCCATGAATTGCTTTGCCTGTGTATCTTTGGTTGATGCCGCAGCGCTGGATACAAACTTTGATGACCAATTTTTCCGTGGGTGTCGCAACCGGCAGAACATACCTTCTTTTCAGTTTACTACTTCTTGCCTGTACGATCGGCGCCCAACGCCCGATTTACACCATTGATGCCCGGTTGGACACTTCGAATCACACAGTCACCGGGATTATCGAGATCACGTACGCAAATTATTCGTACCAGGTCATGGATCGTCTCGGTATTCATCTCTGGCCGAATGCATACAGCCGGCAGAATACTGCGCTGGACAAACAAATGCTTCTCCAGAATAAGCCCGAACTGCACCGGGCTAAACCGGATCAACTGGGCAGTATTTCTGCGCTGGAATTTTCCAGCCCGGCCCAAGAGATTGATTTCAACCCTGATCCCGATCATGTAGATATAGGATGGTTGGTTTTGTCCGAGCCCTTGCGCCCTTCTGAATCCATTACCATCCGCACGCCGTTTGTGCTGCAGTTACCAGAAACGTTCTCCCGTTCGGGTCATGCTGGAGTTACCTACCAGGTGACACAATGGTATCCGCATCTTGCTGTGTTTGATAAGGAAGGTTGGCACACCATGCCGTATCTGGAGCTGGGAGAATATTTCAATGATTTCGCGGATTATCAAGTGACGCTTACGCTTCCAAACGGATATGTTGTTGCCGCCACTGGAGTTGTCGAACAGATGACGGAAACTGATACGGCTACACATTGGATGTTTACCGCAGAAAATGTGATTGACTTTGCCTGGTTTGCGAGCCCGGGTTTTCACCACACAGCGTATGAGGTAGACGCAGGAGGTGATCAACCGGTTACGCTCAATATGTATATCGACACGTTGTACAACGAAGCGTGGAAGCAGGCACATGTTTATGCCGAGCGCGCCCTTACCTTTTACAGCGAATGGCTCGGACCCTATCCCT
>JAUHXV010000109.1 GCA_030426765.1 Bacteroidia bacterium
CGACATGTACACCGCATGCAGCAAGGATCTCCATTTTGGCTGCAGCAGTATCTGCTTTGCCTCCGACAATTGCTCCGGCATGTCCCATGGTGCGACCGGCAGGTGCTGTTTTACCGGCGATAAAACCGACTACCGGTTTTGTGCCATTCTCTTTAATCCAGTGTGCCGCATCCGCCTCCATGCTTCCGCCAATCTCTCCAATCATAATGATCCCATCGGTATCGGGATCATTCATCAGCAACTGAACCGCCTGTAGTGTTGTCGTCCCGCATATCGGATCACCTCCGATGCCAATGCAGGTGGATTGTCCCATCCCTGCTTTGGTCACCTGATCTACTGCTTCATACGTCAGTGTTCCTGATCTGGAAACAATTCCAATCCGACCTGGCGTATGAATGAATCCCGGCATGATCCCTACTTTGGCACCACCCGGTGTGATGATACCGGGACAGTTAGGTCCGATCAAACGACTGCCGGTTTTATTCAAATAGTCTTTTACGCGAATCATATCCTGGACAGGAATACCTTCCGTGATACAGATGATCACCTTAATGCCAGCTTCCGCAGCTTCCAGAATAGCATCGGGCGCGAATGCAGGCGGTACGAAGATGATTGATACATTGGCGTCCGTCTCTGCGACGGCTTGCTCAACCGTATTAAACACCGGTCGATCCAGGTGGGTTTGCCCTCCTTTTCCAGGTGTGACACCTCCTACTACGTTCGTACCGTATTCGATCATCTGGCCGGCATGGAATGTTCCTTCGGTGCCTGTAAATCCCTGTACGATTACCCGGCTATCCTTTCCAACGAGTACACTCATAAATCCTAATAAATTCTTCTAAAAATTATTGAAACAAAAACAAGTCTTCATCCGGCTTGTGCATCAGGTATTTTTCACGAGCAAATTTTTCTTTGTTGTTCATCAAATCCTTATGCGCAGCTTCGGCCTCAGCCAATTGTTGTTTGTATTCCTCAATCGATTGTTCCAGATTGAAGACAGAGGCTTTCAAACTCCATTGGGTGAAAAAGTTATGCTTATCAAAGAATAACATCCAGACGACAAACAAGCTGGCTGACACGGTGTACTTATTGAGCCAACCGGAAGTCATCAAATCCGCCACCACCTTCCTGAGAGAATGAAGTCTTTTCATGTAGTTTGAGCCCTTATGTGAAGTCCGAAAGATAACCCATTCTGCTGATCTGACCAAACATGATAAATAAGTCTCATATATCCTTCAGCCCCAAATGAATGTATCAGGCCAAAAGCCCATTCCCGGGTTCAGAAATCCGGTTTTCCGTCCTGCCTATCTTCCCAGTAGTGATTTCCCCGGGTAGAAAGCTGAATCCCCGAGTATTTCAGAGATTCTCAAAAGCTGGTTGTATTTGGCAACCCTGTCCGAACGCGATAATGAACCTGTCTTAATCTGCCCCGTATTTAACGCCACAGCCAGGTCCGCGATAGTCACATCTTCGGTTTCACCACTTCGATGGCTCATCACTGAAGTGAATCCATTGCGCGTGGCCATATGTACCGCATCGATAGTTTCGGATAAGGTACCGATCTGATTGAGTTTGATCAGAATACTGTTGGCCGCCTGCTTTTCAATGCCTTCACTCAGCCGATCGACATTGGTGACAAACAGGTCATCGCCTACAATCTGCACTCTGTTGCCGATGGCACCGGTGAGTCGGGTCCAACCCTCCCAGTCATCTTCATGGAGTCCGTCTTCAATGGAAAAGATCGGATAGCGGTCGCACCACTCACTCCAAAATGCAACCATCTCTTCGGATGATTTTTTCATCCCGGAGGATTTGTGAAAGTGGTACAGTTTTTCCTTTTCGTCGTAGAACTCTGAGGCTGCTGCATCCAATGCGATGACAATATCCTCGCCGGGTTTGTAGCCTGCATTTTCAATGGCCTTGAGCACAGTTTCGATAGCCTCTTCATTGGACTTAATATTCGGTGCAAAGCCTCCTTCATCACCGACATTGGTTGAGTACCCGGCTTGTTGTAATACCTTCTTCAGATGGTGAAATACTTCAGTGCCCATTCGAAGTGCGTCGCTAAACTGATCCGCACCCACAGGCATGATCATAAACTCCTGGAAATCGATGCTGTTGTCTGCATGCGATCCTCCATTCAGGATATTCATCATGGGTACCGGAAGTATATGTGCGTTTACACCGCCGACATAGCGAAACAGCGGTTGATGATGCACGGCTGCTGCTGCTTTCGCGACTGCCAGGCTAACCCCCAGCATGGCGTTTGCTCCGATACCTGATTTATTGAGATTGGGATCCAGCTCGATAATGGACTGATCGATCTCCAGTTGCTCGGAAACATCCAGTCCAATGATCTGTTCAGCAATCTTTTCTTCTACGTTTCTACAGGCGTCGAGTACGCCTTTCCCCAGGTATCGATCAGGATTGCCATCTCTGAGTTCTACGGCTTCGTGCTTTCCGGTGGAGGCGCCCGACGGTACTGCTGCTCTACCGCTATGACCGGATTCAGTGATCACTTCCACCTCTACGGTGGGATTGCCTCGGCTGTCGAGAATTTCTCTGGCCAGCACGTCAATAATAATACTCATGGTTGAAACGAATGGAATGTGAAAGGCAGCAGCTATCCCAATGACGAATTGCTGCCTGAAAATTTTTCTTCAGGTAAATATAGAAGATTCATGGATCAATTATGCTGATCCATCAGGGAAACAAACTCATCAAACAGATATCGCGAATCATGTGGTCCCGGAGATGCTTCCGGATGGTATTGGACGGAAAAAGCGGGTTTCCCAACGATACGCAACCCCTCAACAGTTTGATCATTGAGGTTGATATGTGTCACCTGAATCTGCTCCTGTTGTTTTTCAATAGAATCATTGCTGACGCCAAAGCCATGATTCTGGCTGGTAATTTCAGCTTTGCCGGTGAGTTTGTTTAAGACCGGATGATTGATCCCCCGGTGACCGTGATGCATTTTGTACGTAGAAATTCCCTGTGACAAAGCCAGCACCTGATGGCCCAGACAAATACCAAACAGGGGACGGCCTTCTTCTACTAGTTGCTTCACCACCGGATGTGTGTAAGTCATGGCTGCCGGATCGCCCGGTCCATTGGACAGGAATATACCATGCGGGTTGAATGCCATAATTTCATCGTAGGTAGCCGTGGCAGGAAACACCTTAACATGACAACCCCGCTCGACCAGGCAGTTCAGGATATTCTTTTTAATCCCGTAATCAAATGCCGACACGCGCAGGCGAGCATCTTGGTCACCCACCTCATAAGGTTCTTTTGTAGATACGGAAGTACTCAGTTCGAGTCCATCCATGGACGGCACTTTCGCCAGCTGCTTTTTAAGTTCATTCAGGTCGAGAATCTCCGATGAGATGATGGCATTCATGGCTCCTTTGCTGCGGATGTGTCGAACGACTGAACGCGTATCGATCCCGTAGATACACAGCGTTTTTTGTTGTTCGAAAAAAGCCTGAATCGACTCATCGGCCTGTGCCCTGCTGTACTCATCAATAAACGTTTTACAAATGAGTGCATTGATCTGCATACGGTCACTTTCGACTTCAGCATTTCGGGCCCCGTAGTTTCCGATATGCACGTGCGTTGTGACCATAATCTGTCCGAAATAAGAAGGATCCGTGAAAATCTCCTGGTATCCGGTCATACCGGTATTAAAGCATATTTCACCAGTGGCTGTACCGGGTAATCCGGCAGCATAGCCTTCGTAATGTGTTCCGTCTTCGAGGAGGAGAATAGCCTCTCGGGCTGCTGAATCAGATAGCATGTAATAATCCTTTCATTCAGGGGATCAAATATATAGGAAAATTAATTATTAGTCTTTATTTAATATCAACCAATCCCGCTCTCCTTGGGACATAAAAAAGGCCCGAAAATCTTTCGGGCCTGTATAGTCTTAGAAGAGAGGCAATTATTCTTCTTCACTTGAAGCGTTTTCAGCGGCTTTCCCTTTTGCTGAGGAAGTGGCTGCAGCTGACTTGCCTTTTCCTTTGCCTCTTCTGCGAGTGCGTTTTCCGGCAGCTTTAGCGCCTGCTTTCTCACTCCTTCTGTTCTTTGGATTGGTATAGATCTCATTAAAATCAACCAATTCGATCATGGCCATTTCGGCGCCATCTCCTTTTCGGAAACCGGTCTTGATCACGCGTGTGTATCCACCCGGACGATCTCCGACCTTTCCTGCAATCGTGGAGAAAAGTTCTGTCACGGCATCTTTATTATTCAGGTATGAAAAAGCTACCCTTCGGTTGTGTGTGGTGTTCGTCTTGGCTTTGGTTACCAGTGGTTCAATATACTGCTTCAGTGCTTTGGCTTTGGCAACCGTGGTAAAAATGCGCTTGTGCTCGATGAGGGCCAGACTCAGGTTCATCAACAGAGCGGCACGGTGGCCTGCTTTACGACCGAGGTGATTGATCTTCTTTCCGTGATTCATGATCGAATAGAATTTTGGTTAATAAATTAATGACTCCGCAGCACCGACACATATTGTCTGGTTACTGCAAGGTAGGATGAAGGATTACTCTTCGTCCAGCTTATATTTCGTGAGATCCATGCCAAAGGTCAGGCCTTTAATCTGCAGGAGCTCTTCAATTTCAACAAGTGATTTTTTACCGAAGTTTCTGAACTTCAGCAACTCGTGTGTATCAAACTTCACCAGCTCAGCGAGTGAGTTGATCTTAGCGGCTTTCAGGCAATTGTACGCTCTGACAGAGAGATCAAGATCTTCCAGTGAGGTTTTCAGCAGCTTACGCATGCTGAGGATGTGCTCATTGACGATACCATCTTCTTTACCGACTTTATCATCGAATGTGATGTGTTCGTCGGTGATGAGCATCAGGTGCTGGATCATGATCCGGCTCGCTTCTTTGATGGCTTCTTCCGGATGGATGGTGCCGTCTGTCTCGAGTTCGATGCTCAGCTTTTCGTAGTCTGTGCGCTGTCCTACACGGGTATTGGAAACGTGGTAGGCCACTTTCTTCATAGGCGTGTAGATCGCGTCTACCGGGATCACACCGATAGGTGCGTTTTCCGGCATATTTTCTTCAGCCGGTACATATCCTCTTCCTTTGGTGATGGTCATCTCCAATTCGAGGTTGACGGAAGGCTCCATTCTGCAGATGAGCAGATCGGGGTTCATGACTTCAAAAAGGTTAGTTTTTGACTCAATGTCCTTCGCAGTAAATTCTTCCTGGCCACTGACGGTGATATAGATCTGGTGCTCGGTGGCTTTATCTTCTTCATTCTTACTTTTCAGGCGGATCTGCTTGATGTTGAGGATGATGTCCACAACATCCTCGACAACGCCGGGGATCGATGAAAACTCGTGATCCACACCTGCGATACGGATAGCGGAGATCGCGTAACCTTCGAGAGAAGAAAGTAAAATCCTGCGCAGTGAATTTCCAATCGTCTGACCAAATCCCGGTTCGAGTGGTTTAAACTCGAACTGACCGTGAAAGTCAGTCGCTTTTTGGAGTAATATTTTATCGGGCTTTTGAAAGTTCAGGATGCTCATACAAGGAAATTACAAGATGAATGGATATAACGACATCCATCCGGAAAAGCCTACAGGGACATGTCCGGACAGATTGTTGATTATTTAGAATACAATTCGACGATCAGCTGTTCGTTGATTTTTTCCGGAATGTCATCGCGTTCCGGGAAAGACAGAAACTTTCCTTCCATGCGATCTGCATTCCATTCCAACCAAGGGAATTTGCGGATATCTGCTTTTGCGCCAATGTTATCATTGATCACCTCAAGGTGTTTTGATTTCCCGCGTACGGAAACCACATCACCTGGTTTAAGGCGGCGGGAAGGGATGTTTGACAGCTCCCCGTTGACCAGCACATGCTTGTGTGAAACCAGCTGTCTGGCAGCGCGGCGGGTTCTGGCGATACCCAGGCGAAAAACGGTGTTGTCCAGGCGTGCTTCCAAAAACTGAAGAAGCACCGTACCGGTTACCCCACTCTTGGAAGAGGCTTTTTCAAACAGGTTGCGGAACTGGCGCTCCAGTACACCATAAGTATATTTTGCTTTTTGCTTTTCGAGCAATTGATTTGCATATTCTGAACGCTGGCGACGACGCTTGGAGTTACCATGCTGTCCCGGGCGATATTTTTTGCGCTCGAAACTCTTGTCGTAGCCAAAGATCATCTCCCCTAAGGCTCTCGCTTTCTTTGTTGTTGGTCCGGTATATCTTGCCATAATTATTTCGAATGGATAGGATTAAAACTATTTCAGCCACAAAATGGCATCAGACTCTTCTTCTTTTTGGTGGGCGGCATCCGTTGTGGGGTACCGGCGTAAGGTCCTGGATTTTGGAGATGCGTACGCCGATGCCGTCGATCGCGCGTATAGCAGCTTCGCGACCGGAGCCCGGGCCTTTGACAAATACCTCAGCCGATCGCATGCCGGCATCATATGCCTCTTGTGCAGCGCTGGATGCAGCCACCTGAGCCGCGTATGGCGTGTTTTTCTTAGAACCTTTAAAACCGGCTTTACCGGCAGAGGCCCATGAAATCACTTGTCCTGCACGGTTGGTCAGGGTGATGATGATATTGTTGAAAGTGGCCTGGATGAATACTTTCCCATCCGCTTCCACTTTAACTTTGCGCTTTTTCGCTGTCTTTTTAACTGTCTTTGCCATAATAAACTGATCAATAAAAAAATCAGAACCTGATTATTTCGTTACTTTCTTTTTGTTTGCGACGGTCTTACGTTTACCCTTTCTGGTACGGGCGTTGGTTTTGGTGCGTTGCCCTCTTACGGGGAGGCCTTTTCTGTGGCGCAGGCCACGGTAGCACGCAATGTCCATCAGTCGCTTGATCTGGAGTTGTACTTCAGAGCGAAGTTCACCCTCCACTTTGTATTGTTCCTGGATGATACGTGAGATATTCATCACGTTCTCATCGCTCCAATCCTGCACTTTCACCTCTTCGCTGATGGAGGCTTTTTCAAGAATATCTTTAGCACGAGAAGCCCCAATACCATATATGTACTGAAGGCTGATGATACCTCTTTTGTCTCTTGGAAGATCTATACCTGCTATCCGAGCCATATGCTTAATCTGTTTTTATCAGCCTTGACGCTGTTTGAATTTTGGATTCTTCTTGTTAATAATATAGATTCTTCCTTTCCTGCGAACGATTTTGCAGTCGGCGGATCTTTTCTTTACTGACGTTCTGACTTTCATCTCAATGTATTTTTAATGATCTCAGGATCAATTATTTATACCTGTACGTGATTCTTCCCCGGGAAAGGTCATAGGGTGACATTTCCACTGATACCTTGTCGCCGGGCAGTATTCTGATATAGTTCATACGCATCT
>JAUHXV010000110.1 GCA_030426765.1 Bacteroidia bacterium
ACGACTCACTCTCCATTGATAGAATTGATTAACGAGCAAGGAACATCGATTAACAATTTAGAAACGGAATGGAGACATGAAAATAGAAGCATTCCTTCTCGTCTACAGTAGATTCCTCGCTACGCTCGGAATGACATTCAGTTTTTAATAGAGGGGAGAGCATGGCGGTGGAAGAGCCACCGCCATGCTCTCCCAGTACCCACCAAGGCAACGTCATTCCGACTGAAAGGAGGAATCTTTGTGTTCCTTGATTTTACCTTTTGATGGGAAGGGGATACCGTCACTGCCCATTGCAATTTGAGCATCAGCCATCCCTATACATCGTGATCGGCTTCTGGACAAGCCGGCGGACTAGCGCTCCGTCCTGACACATCGGGATCAGGTAGCGCTATAAGTCATCACCCCTCCACAAGCCCAAGCGTATACAGCTGCTCCATAGTCGGCGTTGGAGAGCCACCAGCCGGCTCAAGGGTAATACCAAAAGCTTCAGAGGCATTCGGGTTGGAAATAGCGAATATCTTGTTTTCATCGGTAGTGAAATCATCGATCAAACCAAGACTAGTGGGCGTAAGTGGGTTTAAAGTGAGGGACCAAACCTGGTAAACCTTTCCTTCAGGAGGATCAGGCAGCCCGGCCACATCGAGATAGATACTTTCCGAAGCTTTATCCCAATACACTTTGGCATAGGCTTCCGGATAAACTGCCTGCCCTGCCAGGGGAACAGTGACCATCTCTTTATCGCGAAGGAGCGCCAGAAGATTGTTCTTCGCTTCAAGGTCCGTATTGGCTTTGGCAATTTGTTCTTCAAGCAAGCGGGATTCTTCATTTGCTGCACTCAATTCCTGACGCAGACTTTGATTCTGTCCCATAATCCACAACATGCCTACCGCCATGATGATGGCTGCTGCCCATCCGGTGTAGGTGATCCAGGTTAAACTGCGTTCAACAGGTGCACTGTCTTTGTCAACAATACCTGCTTTTGTCTTTATGGATGGTAACAATGCATTCGTTTCCCCAGGCGCATTGGCGGCAGTGAGCTGAAGAATGGTCGCCTCGATTCGCTCGACTTCAAGGCGCACTTCCTCATATTGCTGCATAGCCTCAGTGATCTCCTGATTTTCTTTTTCAGAAAGGGTACCGGCCACATATAGTTCCAGCAATCCTGATGCTATGTATTCCTGCGCGTTCATTTAGGTGGCACATTTAACAACGTGCGTAAATCATTTATACAATTTCGGTTTCTGGTTTTTACGGTTCCGATTGGAATATCCAGCAGCTCTGCCGTTTCTTTCTGTGTATATCCTTTGAAATAGAGTGCCGCTATCAAGTCCTTGCATTTATCTGCCAGTTGCCCGATATACTTTCGGATACCGATGGCATCTGTTTTTTTATCCAACTGATCGTCATCGTGTAGTATATCTACGAACAAATCGGTATCCAGGTTTTTTTTAGAGGCCTTAAAATCTTTGGAGCGCGTTTTATCGATAGCCGCATTTCGGGCGATATTCAATATCCACGTAAAAAACCGACCCTTTCCCGCATCATAGGAAGATGAATTATGCCATACTTTAACAAAGACATCCTGTAAGACTTCTTCTGCGAGCGCCTGATCGCGGAGGATGTGACAGATCACGCCTGAGATACTTGTACTATACATGTTGTACAAGGTCTCAAAAGCCCTGACATCTTTTTGCTGTAAGGCCGCGATGAGTGGTTTGATTTCCAAATGCGTATGATGGTTGACTCGTAAATATAGGAATAACCCCGAGGAGCTAATATTCTTTGGCTTCGATATCAAGGCGGGAACGCAGAGATAAAAAATTTTGCGATTTCCACATCTCGCAAACCATTCATTTACAGGGATTTGCCTCCTCCAAATGCTTTTCCTGCCATTTTTCTTAGAAATTCTGAAAACCGGAATTTGAATCACTTCGTAGGTATGGGAAATAACAACTTTCAACCATCACTAAATTCTTAAACAATGAAACCATTACATGTTAAATTATCCATTGCACTGATGCTTTTGGCCAGTATAGTCTTCGTCGCTGCTGACCATATTGATGCCCCTGCTGTACAGGGAGGTGCCAGCGACATCACCGACTTCTATGCTTTTCAGGGCAGCAATACCGACAATATTGTCTTTGTGGCAAATGTCCAGGGATTGCTCAGCCCGGGAGAAACCTCAAACGCTTCTTTCGATGAGAATATCCTCGTGGAGTTCAACATCGATTCCGACGGAGATAATGTAGAAGACTACGTGATTCAGGCGATTCCCCGAGATGGCCAGATGTATTTCTTTGGGCCTACCGCACCGACTTCGCTGGGGCTGAACAGCATGGTGGACGAGCAGGCTATGAAAGGTTCTGTAGGTATCACACCATATGGTACGCCGGCAGTTGTCGCGACACAAAATGGCCTGTCGATGTTTGCCGGACCCAGAGACGATCCTTTCTTTTTTGACTTCGCGCAGTATAGTGCTATCCTCGGAGGAACGGCTACCAGTTTTAATGATCCCGGTAGCGATACGTTTGCCGGCACCAATGTGATGTCTATCGTCGTGGAAGTGCCAAAATCTCTAATCGGCGGATCCGGAACAGTCAATACCTGGGTCGAATCAAAAAGAAAACAATAAACCGAAAGCAATTTTTTAATCAACACATTTAAAAACAGATCATTATGAAACTCAATCAGATAAAATATTTAACCCTCGCGCTCTTCACCGCCTTCTTACTCGTCAGCTGTAACGACGACGATGATATGCCGGATCCTGTGGATTTCTCAGGTACCTATTTGCAGGCGGATCAAATGGGGAGACCTGCTGTCAATACGGTTTTTGTGAGCAGCGGCAGTAAAGACCAGTTTAATACAACAGTTCCTTCACAACAGAATGCCGCTTTCCAGCCCATGTTTGAAAGCAACCTGACAGCCCTCAGTCCGGCTTACGCTAATCCGGGGGATATGAATGCCCTTGGACTCGATGCCGCTACATTTTCAAGTGTGCTGGCAACAGACGTACTGAATGTTTCGCTGGACGGTAAGACAACGTTTTACGATGGCACCAATGTGCTGACGGGTCGAGCTCTGGCGGATGATGTCATCACGGTAGAACTGCTGCTGATCTTTGGCGGAGAGGACTTTTCAGAAAACCCGGGACTGTCCGATGATCATGTCGATGCAAACGACAAGATGTTTCTCAGCACATTTCCATACCTCGCTGCCCCCTGGTAGCGGATGAGATTGATTCTCAACAGGGTATGTGGCCAAAGCACGTACCCTGCATTTTTTCAAAACGCTCTTTTAAAATTAGCGGACATGAAAACCTTATTTAATTTTTTAGTACTGGTATCTATCCTTGTTCTCACTTCCTGTTCACCTTCAGGCCAGGATAAATTTCAAGTCAATGTGAATGACTTCGAAATGTATTTGGCTGAAACTTCGCAGGAGAAGCTCAAAGAAGCCGAAGCTAACCTCGCGTTCTGGACTTCGAAACTTGAAGAAGCCCCAAACCAGTTTCCTTATCATATAAAAATCGCGGCTGTGGAAACAGAACGCTTTGACCTGACCGGGACCATCACACACCTGAAGTCAGCGGAATCACACCTGATGGCTGCCTATGAAATGTCAGGTAGGAATGGTGCAGCATTACAGCGCTCGCTCGCATACAACTTTATCACACAACATCGCTTTCAGGAGGCACTTGCCTTGCTGGTATTAGCTGAGACGGATGGTGAGAATACGTCAGCCACTGAAAAAATGCTCTTTGATGTTTACCTGGAGCTTGGCAAAAAATCGATGGCGGAAAAGTATCTGTTAAAAATCAGGAATGAAAAGGACTTTGATTACCTGATCAGGAAAGCCAAATGGGAGGATCACAACAGTAATTTGCCAAAAGCCATCATGTATATGGAGTTGGCACTTGAAGAAGCCCATCAAAGCGGTTACCCCGAACTACAACAATGGGCACATACCAATCTTGCGGACTTTTACGGGCACGACGGGAGGATCGCTGATGCGTATAAGCATTACCTCGCTGCGCTTGCCATTGATTCCGGCGATGCATATGCAAAAAAGGGCCTGGCATGGATAGCGTATTCGCATGAGAAAGATCCAAAGCTTGCCATGCGGATTCTGGATTCGGTCACGAAGTATTACCATGCGCCTGATTATGATTTGCTGAAAGCTGAAATCGCATCTTTTGATCGAGATCCTCAGCTGGAGAGCAAGTATCTGAATGCATATCTCAATGATGTCGAAGATGCCCGTTACGGCGTAATGTACAATACCTACAACATCTCCCTGAGTCAGGATGGATTTGTGGATGTTGCGGATGCCCTTCAGCTGGCCCGACAAGAAGTTTTAAACAGACCCACACCTATGTCGTATAGTTTTCTTGCCCTGGTGGAGTTGGAAAATGGAGATCCCGAAAAAGCACTATCCATTATCCGGGAAAATGTGGCGGGTCAATCGACAGAACCAATGCTTCAATATCGCATGGCAGAGGTGTATAAAGCAAATGCTTTAAGCGAACCTTTAGCGGAAATAAAATCAGAACTGCTGGGTGCGTCGTATGAACTTGGTCCGGTGATGATGGCAAAAATCCGGGCACTGTAAAGCGGCAGCCAGTAGTATAAGACAGCTTTGAGAACGCTGGTTTTGAAAGAGCAGGCGGAGCCGGGTGGTCCCCAGGATTTCAGGTAGGCGACTCTATCCTAAACTTGATATTTTTGGGGATGCCCTGCGAGCCTGTCCACAGAACTTAGCAGACTTTTGAAAAGCAATCCGTTAAAATTTTTAAAGCAGGCAACAGAATGAAAATCATATATATACTACTCTCACTTTTTCTCTTTCAGGGTTCAATCTATGCGCAGACCTTTAAAGGAACCCTAAAGGATGATACGCAGCATCCAATATCAGAAGCGTTTATTCAGAATATACGAACTGCCCAACACACGCATTCGAATGAACGGGGAAATTTTATTCTCGACAATTGTTTGACAGGAGATACACTTCAGATTTCTGCTCTCGGACATCAGTCAGTTGTTGTTCCTATAGAAAATATGCAGGAGCCGCTGGCTATTGTGATGAACAAACGTCCTATTGCTCTGGAGGAAGTAACCATCTCTCCTGAAATGGATGCACTTCATGTCATTTCCGATATTGATATCCAGGCACATCCGGTCAATTCCTCACAGGATATTTTGCGAAAAGTGCCTGGGTTATTTATGGGTCAGCATGCCGGTGGGGGAAAGGCGGAGCAGATTTTCTTACGCGGTTTTGATATTGACCATGGAACGGATATCAATATTTCTGTGGATGGATTGCCGGTCAATATGGTGTCGCATGCCCATGGGCAGGGATACGCGGATCTGCATTTTGTGATTCCGGAGACACTTGAAAAAATTGATTTTGGAAAAGGACCTTACTACCAAAGCAAGGGCAATTTTACAACGGCAGGGTATGTGGAGTTTAACGCCAAAGAAAAGCTGGACAACAGCACCTTTAAGCTGGAAGTGGGGCAGTTTGATACCTACCGATTATTAGGGATGTTTGATTTGTTGGGAAGTGCAGATCATGATGTTTATCTCGCTACGGAGTTTTTGTCAACGGATGGGTATTTTGAGAGTGCTCAGAATTTCAACAGAATAAATCTCTTCGGAAAATATTCAGGGTGGCTAACAGACCAGGATAAAATAGGCGTGACCCTTTCCTCTTTTGAAAGTTCCTGGGATGCCTCGGGACAGATCCCTCAGCGTGCGGTGGACAATGGACAGATCACACGCTTTGGCGCCATTGATGATACTGAAGGGGGCGCTACTTCCCGTCGTGATCTTTTGGTCAATTACGATAAAATAATTGACGGCAGGTCATCCCTCAGGAGTTATGTATATCTCAGTCGATATGATTTCGAATTGTATTCCAACTTTACTTTTTTCCTGGAGGACTCCATCAACGGTGATCAGATCCGTCAAAAAGAAACCCGGATGATCTACGGATTGAATTCTGAATACAATCAATCATTTTCAAATGGTCATCTCCATGGAAGCTGGCAGGCCGGAATCAGTTTGCGTCATGACCAAAGCAGAGAGAATGAACTTTCTCATACGGCTAACCGGAGAGAAACGCTTGACCCAATCCAATTGGGGGATATTGATGAGACGAATCTGGGCGCGTATACGGGTCTTGTATTGGATATTGACAAATGGACGTTCAATCCGTCTGTCCGGGTAGACTTCTTTAACTTTCTATACAACGATGAACTACTCACGGCGTACAATCCGCAATCGGAGCACAAGGCGATCGTCAGCCCTAAATTCAATATTCTGTATAATGCTTCCCGGGAATTGCAACTATATCTGAAGACAGGTAAAGGCTTTCATTCCAATGATGCGCGCGTTGTTGTGGCTGAGGAAGGAAATGAAATCCTGCCTGCAGCATATGGTTTTGACCTTGGGTATATCTGGAAGCCTTCGGCTGACATCCTGGTCAATATGGCGTACTGGTATTTATATCTGGAGCAGGAGTTTGTCTATGTGGGGGATGCAGGTATCGTGGAGCCGAGTGGAAAAACTAAGCGGCAGGGCCTTGATCTGAGCGTGCGTTACCAGCCATTGGAGTGGTTGTTTCTGAACCTTGATGCCAACTATACGTATGCACGTGCGGTAGATGAGCCTGAGGGCAATGATTATATTCCGTTGGCACCGGATTTTACTTTGGTGGGTGGCGTGAGCTTTATGTTTAGGTCCGGATTGTATGGCAGTATAAACTTTCGCCATATCGACAATCGGCCGGCCAACGAAGACAATTCTATTGTGGCTAAAGGGTATACTGTGATGGATATGAATGCAGGCTATAAGTGGCAAAAAGTTAGTGTCGGTATCCAGGTGCAGAACATGCTTAATACGGATTGGAATGAAACTCAGTTTGCCACCGAGTCTCGTTTGCAAAACGAAGCAGAGTCTGTAGAAGAAATTCATTTTACACCAGGAACACCATTTTTTATAAAAGGTATTGTAACCTATAATTTTTAGAAATCAACGCTTAGTTTGTGGGGAAGCAAATTAAGTTTGGTTGATTGGTTGCTAGCAAGAAAGATTAACTGCTGATTACAGTTAATCGGTATCATTGAAATTTTGATACTTTTTTGAGTTTTTTTGTTAGTTGAAACACCCAGATGTTAAATGTCTGGGTGTTTTTAATTAAAAGCTTTTCTAAATTCCAAAGGTGATACTTCGGTTTTGTTTTTAAATAGTTTTGAAAACGAAGCAGGTTGTTCAAAACCAAGTTTATATGCAATTTCGCTAATAGAA
>JAUHXV010000027.1 GCA_030426765.1 Bacteroidia bacterium
GCTCTACTTTTCCCTCTTGCGGACGGGAAAAGCAGGCTGCCCGAACGGTCAAACAATAAAGGCCGACAGGAATTTTCCTAGTAGATTATACCCTTCAAATACCTACGAAAGAAATCAGTGTAAATCAGGCTTATCGACAGATTTGTTGCTTTTGTCACTTGTCCCGAAACCGCAGACCCACGGAATCGGTAAAAAATGTTCTAATATGATTTACATTATTTGTTCTTTTTACCGGAAAAAGTATCCATTCCGATAGGTCGGAACTCGTCGCTCTTTAAACGCCCTTTGACATTCGGGCTTTTGTTTTGCAGCTCTGGTTGCATTAAGGATCGTTTTTCATCGCCTTCCTTTTCCCTCTTGCGGACCCAGTAGCAGGTTGCTAGCCGGGCTAGCGGGAAAAGCAAGCTACTCGAACTGACAAACTCCCGACCATCGGGAAGGCCGACAGGACTCTTACAGAAGCACTAAATCTCCTGAATTCCTAAAAAATAAATCGGTCCCGATTCCGCTATATAGCGAGACGGGATTAGTGTAATCCTCGTAATCTGTGATTCAAACAGGTAAGCAGGGCGAATTATATCAAATGAGAGAAATTCGGTGAATCTGACCCCGTTTTAGGTTGATTTTTCACTTTTTAGCCCAGTTCGGAGGCATTCCACTGCTACAGTGTGCCACACCTAGGTGTGGCACACTGTATTCCCTGAATTCAGGCAGGTAAGTATTCAACAGCCCTTAGTCAACCTTTTCTGCCTCTTCCTCTTTTCCTCCGTTAACCCTTAACCGTTAACCGTTCACCGTTCTGCCGTTTACCGTTAACCCTTAATTCTACATATTAAATGCTTACCTTTGCACCCGCTTTTGAACACCTACTGACAACACAGAAACAACAAAATGGCACAGATAAACGCTAACATCCGCAACATCGCGATCATCGCCCACGTAGACCACGGTAAAACCACGCTCGTAGACAGGATCCTGGCCACCACCAAAGTCTTCGAAGACCACCAGGAGACCGGCGAACTTATCATGGATTCCAACGATCTGGAACGCGAACGGGGGATCACCATTTTCTCCAAAAATGCCGCGGTCAATTACAAAGGCATCAGAATCAATGTGATCGATACTCCGGGACACTCCGATTTTGGAGGTGAGGTAGAACGCGTACTTCGCATGGCGGACGGCGTCCTGCTGCTTGTAGATGCTTTCGAAGGCCCGATGCCCCAGACCCGATTCGTACTCCAGAAAGCCCTGGAACTCGACCTAAAACCGATCGTGGTCATCAATAAAGTCGATAAGCCCAACTGCCGGCCGGAGGACATCCACAACGACGTTTTTGATCTGTTTTTCGCGCTGGATGCATCAGAAGAACAACTCGACTTCAGCACCTATTACGGATCAGGCAAAAACGGATGGTTTAATGACTCCCTGACACCATCAGAAGATATCACGCCTTTGCTCGATGGGATCATCAAACTGGTACCACCTCCGGAAGCGCTGGAAGGCACCTTGCAGATGCAGATCACTTCCCTGGATTTCTCTTCCTACCAGGGTCGCATAGCGATCGGAAAGGTCAACCGCGGTTCAATTCGGGAAGGACAGACCGTTAGTATTGTACAGGAAAACGGAAGTATCAAGAAGAGCAAGGTCAAAGAACTCTACATCTTTGAAGGTATGGGCAGAAAGAAAGTCACCGAAGTAAGCGCCGGTGACCTCTGTGCTGTCATCGGTCTCGATGGCTTTAGAATTGGGGAGACGATTGCTGATAATGAGGAGCCGGAAGGACTGCCGTTCATCGCCGTGGACGAACCCACCATGAGCATGACATTCGGAATCAACAACTCACCTTTCTTCGGTAAGGATGGGAAGTTTGTTACCTCACGCCACCTGCGTGACCGCCTTATGCGCGAGACTGAAAAAAACCTGGCGATGAAAGTAGAAGACACTGAAAGCGCCGACAGTTTCCTCGTATATGGACGTGGTATCCTGCACCTGGGCATCCTGATCGAAACGATGCGACGCGAAGGATACGAACTCACCGTAGGCCAGCCACAGGTTCTTGTTAAAACGATCGACGGCCAGAAATGCGAACCCTATGAAAATCTCGTAATAGACGTTCCCATGGACTACGCGTCTCGAGCAGTAGATCTGGTTACCCGCCGCAAAGGCGAACTCCATGTGATGGAAGCCAAAGGCGACTACCAGCATCTCGAATTTGAAATCCCGTCTCGTGGGCTCATCGGTCTTCGTTCGACTATGCTCACGCAGACCGCAGGGGAAGCTGTGATGAGTCATCGGTTTACAGAATACAAACCCTGGAAAGGAAGCATCCCATCCCGCAGCAACGGTACTATCCTTGCTAAGGATCCCGGAACTTCCACAGGCTATTCCCTTAACAAACTTCAGGACCGCGGATTCTTTTTTATCGATCCCGGAGAGGAAGTTTACAAAGGCATGGTGATCGGGGAGAATAACCGCCCCGGCGATATCGTGGTCAACATCACGGAAGGCAAGAAGCTTACCAACATGCGCGCCAGCGGCTCCGACGCTGCCAATAATATCGCCCCTAAGCGACTGATGACTTTAGAAGAGTGCATGGAATACATTCAGCACGACGAATGCATCGAAGTGACCCCCAATGTCATCCGCATGCGCAAAATTGACCTTGACGAGGAGACGCGTAAAAAGAAAGCTAAGGCGATGGCGGCTGCAGAGGAAGCTTAGAGCAAAGGGCGAAGAGCTAAGAATATTGATAATTGAACTACAGTGTGCCACACCTACTACAGTGTGCCACACCTACTACAGTGTGCCACACCTAGGTGTGCCACACTGTCCAAATCATGTATTTAAGGCTGTTTTCCCTCACTTTCCCACCATTTTACCTTAATTATCGACCGAAAACGCTCAAGATGAGTATCCCCTGGCTACAGTGTGCCACACCTAGGTGTGCCACACTGTCCAAATCACGCATTTCAGGCTACTTTCCCTCACTTTCCCACCGTTTTCCCTCAATTATCCACCGAGAACACTCCAAAATGAGATTTTCCTGGCGACAGTGTGCCACACCTAGGTGTGGCACACTGTCATCCCTCAAGGCTAGATGCATCACCCCAATACTCCCGAAAACTCCCGCAATCGAAACATGTGTGCCATACATTGCCTTCCCCCTTCGACCCCTAACCGTGATCCTTCACCCCCTCTTTGAGAACAAATCACTCCCTCACCAAATCACCCCATAAAAAAAGCCCCGTTGTGTTGGAACGAGGCCTTTCGTTGTTGGCGAAAAAAGGATTTCGATTAAGAAGGCCACCGGGGATATCTCATGAAAGGTGGTGGCCTTTTTTCTTTGTATTATAAAGCAGTCACATAGTTTCTAATCTCTTCATAAGGCGTCTTCCAGGGAGCAATCTGCTCAAAATGCCCTTTCGTAATTGTGGAAGACTGGGTCGCAAACATATAACAGTCATCACCCATCTCAGACAAAACCACAAAGGTCACGCGATACCCAACAGGAGTTGCACCGTAAGGTTCGCAAAACTGCATCGTCTCAGCATCGCCCCTCATCGTCAAAACACTTCTGTAGTCATCAAAGACCATAAACACCGTGGTGTTTTTATTGGTAAACTCTTCCGGCAACTCAATACAAACTGCGGTCAACTCATCCGATGGCGTAGTCGTAAAGACATCCACATTGATCCAGTCCAGACTGTCGCTGAAACACTCATAGCCAAAGCCAATAATGTCCTGAGAATCCTGCGTAATAACCCACTCACTGGCCATCACATTATCCCACGTATTAGGGTTGCCGTCCGCCTGAACCCACTCTTCGCCTGCGCCGTAAAACAACTCCATGCGCTCTCTCGGATCAGGATCCTGTACCAGAACGCGGATTTGTTTTCCATGAGCCAGTTTCACAGGCGTGTCACCATCTCTCACATCGAGATCAAACTCAATACGTGACTCGAGGAGTTTGCTTTCAGAAATCGTAGGGATACCACTGATGAGAATGTCACCTTTACTATCACAAATGGTAATTGTCATATCAAAATACCCATTCGTACAAGGATATTCGTTCAGATCCACAAAATCCCGCGGGATGACCAGAAGTAAGTCATTCCCGGCGAAGATCGCGGTATCACCCGAACAAGGACAGGAGATGTACGTTGTGACATCCCCTGCGATGTCCGTTTGTAATCGGTCCATCAATCTGGAAATGTCACCCGACGGTTCCTGGATTGATCGCGGGATAAACTGATCGATGTCCTTGCCGCACGACATCAGCGTGATCAGTATTCCAACGGTTAATAAAAACTTGCCCATTACTCTGTTATTTATATGGAAGAGACAATTCATGTGCTTAGTGCTGCCTGTGTTCAATTAATTAATATGATAGCGCAATCCAAGATTCAAACCCGCATATCCGCGCTTCTCTTTGAGTTCATAGCTGTCCAATGTCACCGGGTCGAGGCGGAACAGATAACTCGGCTCGATCATAGCAGACAATCGGTCAGTCAATGGGAAAAGCATTCCCGCTCCGAGGTAGATACTCATGCCCACATTGGTCTTGTATATATCAATTGCGCCCGGTTTGCCCGGGGTGATGTAGCGAGGATGTAACATAGAATCCAGAATCTGGCCTTCGTAGGTATGCGTCAGGTTAAATACCGGTCCGGCATTCAAAGCTACAATGTTGCGGCCCAGGCGCATTTCGTAACCAATCAGCAACGGAATATCGAGATAGCGATATGTGTTGTGTATCTTCTTCACAAGGGTGCCGTCGATCAGAACTTGTGTCACTTCGGTGTACAGAAAAGTGCCATCAGCCGCAAAAAAGGAATCGATGCGTGTGGTGGATTGCGTTGCAAGCGAATCAGTATAATCAAAAATGTCACCGACCTGTGTATACTGCAGACCCAGTCTTGCCGTCAGACCACTTCGGTGGTGGAGATTGAGTCGGGCACCAATTGACCATCCATATTGATTTGTTTCTGTGTCTTTACGCGCCTGGATATAATCAGCGGTCTCCCCACCGTTTTGTTCGTAAGTCTTAGGACTGAAACCCGGACCACCCAGAAGGTCTACTGAGAACGCATAATGCGGGCCAATGTCGCCAAATTTGTAACAGTTAGGATCCGGCGCAATACCAGCCATCATTTCAAGCGCTGTCGCTGCATGCATATCGGCCATCGGTAGTAGAGAAGTAGCGGCAGTGTTGCGGTAGGGAAGCAAACTCACGTCATAGTCATTGATGCGATCGTTTAGATGGTTTGCTTCAGCGTCTTTAATGGTGACAATATCTGTGTTGCTGGCTGATGAGGAAATATTGCTTGTAGATTGTTGCAGGGCAGAAGCGGTAGTATTAGAAGCTGTGCCTGCTGTATTTATTTTTTGTTGATTCGTTTTTTGTTGATTGAGTGATTGAGTTTTGCTTGATGGCGTTGCTGTTTTTTCAGTAGAGATATTTGGTGTGAAATTTTCAGTTGCCGAAGGTGCGGGTGCATTTTTGTTTGACGCATCAGTTGCATCAGAAGACTGGGCAGAAGTGCCGGTAATATCTGCGTCTTCAGAAGCGTGGTCAATCAAAGTGGATGAAGCGATCACCTCCTGGTTTGGGACAGGAGCCGGAGGTTTTTGATCTGCTTTTGTCTGCTGGGTAAACAGACCGATCATCAGGGCGCCGCCGAGAAGGGCAGTACTGAAGAGGGTCATCCAGAATACCGGAAAGCGCTTAGCCGACTCCTCAGGAGGCAACTGCGCTTCGATGTTGTGCCACATCCCTTCATGCACCGGCAGGGTATGTTGGTACAGCTTTTCTTTGAAAAAATTCTTTTCTGTCATAGTTCAACTTTTTGAGTCACTTCCAGAGTGCGCTGAATGTACTTTCTTGCTTTCGTCAGCTGCGACCGGGAACTGCTCTCTTCAATGCCTAATAATCCGGCTATTTCTTTGTGTTGATAACCTTCGATGACACTCAGGTTAAAAACGGTTTTATATCCATCCGGGATCGTATCGATCAACGCTAAGAGCTCGTTTGCACTCATCTGACTGATCGCATCGGGCATCACCGGGTATTCCGGTGTGTTTTCGCCGTAATAATCCACTTTCAAACGTTTGGCTTTTTCCAGATGGCGGATGCAGGTATTGACTGCCACACGCCGGATCCACCCTTCAAAAGAACCATCCCCCCGATATTGCGAGAGGTATTTAAACACCCTGATAAAACTGTCTTGCATGACATCCTCAGCATTTTGCTGGCCGGTATATCGCCTGCAGATCGACAGGATCAACGGAGCGTACTGATCATAGAGCAAACGCTGAGCTTTCCGCTCATTTGCATTACATCTCCGGATCAGTTCCTGTTCTTGCAAAAGCCTATCGGGTTGTTATATGTTAAATAATGATACAGATTTCAGCCATTCGCTGCCTGTCCCTGCACTTGTTTACTCCAATTTTAAACAAGAAAATACTGATAAAGGTCTTAGGGGGCGGCGAAATTTATTTCGGGCTATCTGTAAAACGTCCATCAAGGGTATAAAGCTATCTGATTTCGCAGGATTTACTGCCTGTTTTTATGCATTTGAGGGCATTACCATGCTGCGATGTACTGCTTTCCAGGTTTTTAAACATTACCTATGGATTTTTTTTTGGAAGAAATTGATTGGCAAATTGATTTAAATAGATGATTATAAGTTGCTGAAAAACAGTTACAAATGTATTGATAGTTAAAAGCCGTTTGTTATCATATTAAAAAATATTTTAATAAAAGACGAAAAAATAGTCAAAACATGACTATATTTAGGTCGCAATCATTTTGAAATGAAAGGCAGAGGCGCTCAAATCAATACCGATAATCCTTTTGCGAAGCATACCAATGCCACGCACGAAGACCTTATTTTTTCTCCATCAGAGGACGAAACACCCACTGAATACCTGGAGACGCATCCCAAAACCATCCTCAATAAAGTAGTCAGTCAGGATATCGGTCTTGAGTATTCCATGAACCCATACCAGGGCTGCGAACACGGTTGCGTGTATTGCTATGCAAGAAATACACATCCATATTGGGGGTATAGTGCAGGGATCGATTTTGAAAGCAAAATCCTCATCAAAGAAGATGCTCCTAAGCTCCTTGCCCGCAAACTCGCTTCACCAAATTGGGTCGCAACACCCATTATGCTTTCCGGCAACACAGACTGCTACCAACCCATTGAAGCAAAGCGCAAAATCACCAGACAAATCCTGGAGGTTCTCGAGCGATTTCATCATCCCGTAGGAATCATAACCAAAAGCAGCCTGATCCTCAGAGATATGGATATTCTTTCCCGCATGGCTGAGAAAAAACTGGTAAGCGTAGCTATCTCCATTAATACCCTTGATGAATCCCTGCGCAGGCATTTGGAACCGCGCACAGCCTCCATCGCAAAGCGCCTGCAAACCATCCGTGCACTGTCAGACGCTGGCATTCACGTACACGCGATGCTCGCACCGATCATCCCCGGTCTCAATGACCACGAGATCATGCAATTAATGAAAGAAGTAGCAGAAGCAGGTGCCAAAGACGCCGGATATATCACGGTTCGCCTCAATGGAGACGTCGGTCCTATTTTTACCGACTGGCTAAGAAAGAAATACAAAGACAAAGCAGACAAAATTCTCAACCGGATTCGAGATACACATGGTGGCCAACTCAATGACAGCCGTACAGGTATACGCATGAAAGGCGAAGGCAGATATGCCGAAATGATATCAGCGCAGTTTCAGTTAGCCGTCAGACGACATCTGCCGGAGAAAACAAAATTTCAGTACAACCTGGAATTGTTTGAAAAAGCCCGCAAACCCCAGACGAGTTTGTTCGACATGATCTGAAAAAAACCTGGGTTTTACTTATCCGGGAAAAAGCATGTTGGTTTAAACTTCTACAGCATCATTGACTGTACATAGTATACGCCTACACCCGCTATGTATCCAATGATCGCGTACAGGGAAATCCTTTTCAGATACCAGAGAAAGTCAACTTTCAGAATCCCCATTGCTGCTACACCAGCCGCTGATCCAATGATCAGAATACTACCACCGGTTCCGGCACAATACGCGAGCAACTCCCAGAAGCTGTGATCCTGCGGATATGTAGTCAGGTCATACATACCCATACACGCAGCCACCATCGGCACGTTATCCACAATTGCCGATAAAAAGCCGATGAGGGTATTGATCGTAAAGATGCTGCCGAGATGGGTGTCCAGGACACCGGCCAACTGGTTCAGATACCCTGACGTCTCCAGCGAACCCACCGCCAGAAGGATACCCAGGAAGAAAAGGATACTCGGGGTATCAATTTTCTGCAACGTAGAAGCCACCGAAAGTTCTGTTCGCTTGTCATCGTCTTTGTAGCGATGGATGAGCTCAGTGATCATCCACATGGCGCCCACCGCAAGCAAAATGCCCATGTAGGGAGGCAGATGGGTGATGGCTTTAAATACCGGAACAAATAATAAACTAAGTACACCTAATACGAAAATAAGATTGCGCTCAAAAGCAGTGGTGATGTGCCCTGATGTTGAAGCCGCATCATCAAATTTTTCGAGTGGTTTGTTTTCTTTTCGTAAGATATACGAAGCGACAATCAACGGTACGAGCAAACTCACAATCGATGGTAAAATCGCTTTGATAATGATATTATATGCGGTGACCTGTCCCCCGATCCAAAGCATGATCGTCGTGACGTCACCGATAGGCGACCAGGCACCACCGGCATTGGCAGAGATGATGACGAAACCACCAAAAAGCCACATGACTTCCTGATCTTTCATGATCTTGCGCAACAATGCACACATCAGGATGGTCGTCGTCATATTGTCCAATGTAGCCGACATAAAAAAGCAAACCCACGTCAGGATCCAGAGCAACTTAACTTTGTTGGTCGTTTTGATCCGATCCGTGATAACCCTGAAGCCATCATGTGCATCTACGAGTTCAACAATCGTCATGGCGCCTAACAGGAAAAACAAAATCTCAGAGATGCTGCCCAGATGTTCGAAGAGCGAGTGCTTGAGAAATTCTGCAGTATCTGCATGCTCTCCCGTCAGCGTTTCCATCACCGGCATTTGTTCAATACCAAAAATGAGGATCACCCAGCAGATCACCCCGGTGAATAATGCCGGAGCTGCTTTGTCAATTCGGATGGGGTGTTCGAAGGCAATGAGTGCATATCCCAGCACAAAGGCAATGATAATAAGTACGGCCATGAATCAGGATTCTAAGTGGTGAAAGATCAAAGATAGACCAGTTGAGGAAATGTCAAAATGAAAAGAAAGCCGGAGGGTTATCCGCCTGTAATATAGCGTTCGAGAAACCGGATATGCGTTTTTTGCTCCTTCATTATCGCACTTACGATATCCCCGATACTTAACATGCCGAGCACCTCATCGCCATCGACAACCGGAAGGTGCCGAGTAAATTTGTCAGTGAAGAGCGCCATGCAATCATCTATATCCATATCCGGAGTCACGACATGAACGTCAGTCAGCATAACCTCAGAGAGTGGGGTGCTTTTCGCTTTTCGACCCTGCAGTATTCCTTTACGGGTGTAGTCGCGTTCAGAAAACAAACCTACGAGTCGATCACCATCCATGATCATCACGGCTCCGATATTAGCACGGAGCATCAGATCCAGTGCTTCGATGACTGTGTTTTCAGGACGCAGTGTGTGCATGGTTTGATTCTTTTTACCACTGAGAAGTTGTTTGACTGATATCATATTGCGTTGGATTTTTGGCCAGTTCCTTTTACCTCACATTCTCCTCCTTTCAAATTCCTGCTTAAGATAGAAAATTACCCTTGTTTGTCAAATAATTCAGATCATTCCGAAGCAGAAAACTTTAAAAGGTGATTTCTTGTTACTTTTATATAAAACCCGGATATATGCTACCCGTTTTAATTGCGTCTATTTCCATTATGATCATCGCATTTGCCTTGTTCAGCCTCCGTGTGCTGTTTGTCAAGGACGGAGAGTTTAAAGGGACTTGCGCGAATAACAATCCCTTCATGGTAAAGGAAGGCGCAACCTGCGGCGTCTGTGGCCGCACCTCCGGGGAAGCCTGCGGTCAGGACGAAACGAAAACAGCTACTTAGGAAAATCTGGAGTAGCGCATATGGCGAATTCCCCTTCTTCATCTGCATAGATACAATACACCGGAATCCGGTTTTCCTCAGCAAATCGCATCGTACGTTCCAGCCCCATTACAAGAAAAGCCGTCGCATACCCATCCGCACTTGCGCAGTCATCGGCTACTACCGATACACTCAATAGCGAATGGTTAGCCGGATACCCTGTCTTTGGGTTGATGACATGACTCAGCTTTTTCCCCGCGTGTTCCCTGTATTTACGATAGCTGCCCGAGGTAGCCAGCGACCGATTGTCTAGTGATAGGCTGGTTTGTAACATCCGCCAGGCCGTACTTTCTACAGGTTTGTCGATCCCAATTTGCCAGTGCTTGTTATCCGGATTAACACCTTTGACCCTGACTTCACCACCAACTTCCACCAGATAATGACTGATATTTTGCTGATCGAAATACGAACAGATAAGGTCTACCGTATACCCTTGTGCGATTGCGTTAAAATCGAGTTGTATTCTCGGATCTTCCTTTAGTAGCCGATCTTCTTCCAGGCGCACTTTAGTATACCCGGTGAAGGTGAGAATACTGTCAACTACGCTTGAGTCGGGAAGAGGCAAATCGTTAGCGGCATCGATTTTCCAGACGTTGACAAGCGGACCTATGGTCACATCAAGAGCGCCATCAGTAGCCTGGGCAATTTCCTGTGCTTGTTGAAAGACCTGTATAAAGTGCGGGTCAGGGACGATATCCGGATCGTTGTCGTTGATCCGTTTGATCACTGATCCTTCCAGCCAAAGCGACATGCTTTGATCCATGACTTGAAAGAGGCTGTCTACCGATAGAGAAAAATCACGGTTCAGTTCGTCCTTGTACACAATATGAAACGTGGTGCCCTGCGCCTGTCCATCCAGTACCTGATAGGCATGCGGAGTAGATTGACAGGATATCATGCATATGCAAGCAAAACAAGAGAGGATCAGCCATTGCCTGCTGGTCATGTTATCCGCCAAAGTCATCAAAGGCAATATTCTCCTCAGATACGCCGAGATCATCGAGCATGTTTTGTACGGCGGTATTCATCAGTGGAGGTCCGCAGAGATAATATTCGACTTCATCCGGATCTTCATGTTTGTCCAGGTATTTGCTGAGTACTACACTGTGTATAAAACCGACATCTCCGGTCCAGTTGTCTTCCTCAAGTGGTTCAGATAATGCGATGGTAAATTTAAAATTCGGAAACTCACGTTCGATCGCACGGAAGTCTTCTTCATAAAATATCTCGCGCTTACTTCGGGCGCCATACCAAAAAGAGACTTTGCGCTTAGTCTTCAGCGTGTGGAATAAGTGAAAGATATGGGATCGCAATGGTGCCATTCCGGCCCCACCGCCGATGTAGACCATTTCCTTCTCTGTATGCTTGATGTGAAACTCCCCGTAAGGTCCGCTGATCATCACTTTGTCTCCGGGCTTTCGGGAAAAAACGTATGACGAACAATACCCCGGCGGAACATCTTTGAACCCGCCTTTTGCGCGATCCCAGGGTGGAGTAGCCAGACGTATGTTCAGCATGATCTTCTGACCCTCAGCAGGATGATTGGCCATAGAGTAGGCCCTGAATAACGGCTCTTCGACCACCGTTTTCAAATCCCAGATCTTAAATTTATCATAATCATCTTTAAACCGATCGGGAATATTATACAGGTCAGTTTTGAAATTAATCGTTGTTTCCGGCACATCTACCTGGATATAATCACCAGACTTGAATTCGAGTGTTTCACCCGGTGGTAGCGTGACGACAAATTCTTTGATGTAGGTAGAAACATTGTCATTAGAAGCTACCGTGCATTCCCATTTCTTAACCCCGAAAACAGCATCCGGAATTTTGATTTCAAGGTCTTCTTTGACTTTCACCTGGCAAGCAAGCCGAAGTTTGTTTTCCACATCACGCCGACTGAGGTGATTTGTCTCCGTGATCAATACATCTCCACCTCCTGAGAGTACCTTGCATTCACACATTGCACAGGTGCCACCACCTCCGCAGGCAGAGGCGAGAAATATATTGTTGGAAGCAAGTACAGAGAGCAGTGTATTGCCGGGTTTGACGATCAGCGGATCATCTTTTTTGCCATTGATGACGATCGAGATATCTGTCTGAGGTACCAGACGGGCTTTGGCGATCAGAATGGAAAAGATCAGAAACAGGATCACCAGGGAAAATACAACGACGCTACTGGATAGAATAGGGATCATGAAATTATAATTGTATACCTGAGAAACTTAAAAATGCCAATGCCATCAGACCGGTGACGACCATCGCCATCCCGAGTCCCTGCAATCCATCTGGAATTTTGGAATACTTGAGGCGTTCCCGAATGGCGGCCAGCAGGACGATTGCCAGGAAAAATCCGATTCCACAACCCACTGAAAAAACACCGGTTTCTATCAGGCCATATTCGCGTTCCTGCATGAACAGGGATGTTCCCAGTATGGCGCAGTTGACCGTGATCAATGGTAGAAATATTCCGAGCGCATTGTAAAGTGAAGGTGAAAATTTCTCGACCACCATTTCTACCATTTGCACTGCACCGGCGATCGTAGAGATGAATAAAATGAAAGCCAGGAAAGTCAGATCCACCGATGCCAGCGAAGGATGGATCCAGGCCAACGCTCCTTCTTTCAGCATGAAGGTCAGGATCAGGTAATTGATCGGTGCCGTCATAACCAATACGAACACGACCGCGATCCCGAGACCGGTGGCTGTTTTTACCTTTTTGGAAATGGCCAGAAACGAACACATCCCCAGAAAAAATGCAAAGACTACATTTTCTACAAAAATGGATTTAACAAACAGATTTAAAAGCGCTTCCATATTTATAGTTTTAGCAAATGCCTGAATAGTTTAATTGTGTCATGGTATGATGCATATCACGATACGTTGACAAGTTTTGGCTTACGACTTCGTTGCCACCAGATATACATGCCGATGATAAACAGTGCCGCCGGAGGCAGAGCCATCAATCCGTTGTTGACATACCCATGATCATAGGCCCATTGGGGGACAAGCTGATAGCCCAGCAACGACCCGGCTCCAAAAAACTCCCGGACAACTGCCACTGTAATCAGGATAATCCCATAGCCTAATCCATTGCCCACACCATCAAGAAAGGAGGGCCAGGGTTTTTGCGCCATCGCAAACGCTTCAAGTCGCCCCATCACTATGCAGTTCGTAATAATGAGTCCGACAAAAACAGAGAGTTGTTTACTCACATCATACATAAAAGCTTTGAGCACCTGATCCACTAAAGTCACGAGCAAAGCCACAATGATGAGTTGCACAATCATTCGGATTCGTCCCGGAATGGAGTCGCGTATAAGGGCTATGATCAGGCTGGCAAATGCGGAGACCATCGTCAGTCCCAACGCCATGATAATGGCGGGTTTGACCTGGATCGTCACAGCAAGCGCCGAACAAATTCCAAGTACCTGGACGGTGATCGGATTGTTGTCATCCAACGGATCCGTGAGGGCTTTTCTGTTCTTTTTCGAAAAAAGGCCTTCCTTTTTTTCTTTTGTTTTGACAGGTGCTATAGTATCCGTACTCATGATGCACTTTTTAATTGTTCAAAATAGGTCAGGTAAGGTTCTACACAGGTTTTGATCATCTCATCTACGCCGGTCGATGTAACGGTCCCGCCAGAGATGCCATCCACGACATGGACGCGATCGAGATTTGTTTTGGCGGTTTGCTTAATGACATTAACCGACACGAATGTTTCGCTTTTATCAAAGAGTTTTTTGCCGGGAAACTGTTCCTGAAATGGAGCCTCCGCGATCTCGGCACCAAGGCCCGGTGTCTCACTTTTATGCGAAAACACTGCACCGTAAATGGTACTGAAATCATCTTCAATGCTCAGGTACCCGTAAATCGGTCCCCAAAGTCCGACGCCTTGCATAGGAATGACATATCGGTTTTTTCCATCTGTGCCTGTGTAGACAAAGAGTGCCAGCTGCCTCTCTTCGACCGGTTTTTTTAATTCATTTTTTAAAACAATATCCCGGACTTCAACGCCCTCAATCTCTTCACCCGCGCTGTTGATGACCAACTCCTGCACACGTTGACTGTATGCGTCTTCGATAGCTTTACGCTCTGTCAGATTTTCATTGACGGATTGCAGAATGCTGGTTTTGAAGTCGAGCTCGATATTGGCCTCCTGTCGCGGCTTCAGGGCCTGCGCGGTAAAGGCCAGCAGGACTGCAGTCAGCGTGGAGATGCCGATAGCATAAAAGAAGATATATTGATTACTGTGCTGCACGGCGTAGTCGTTTTTTAATGTGATTCTGAACGACAATATGGTCGATCAGGGGAGCGTGGACATTCATCAGCAGGATGACCATCATGACCGCTTCCGGATAGGCCGGGTTGAAGGCCCGGATAATGACAATCAGGCCACCGATCATAAGTCCGTAGACCCATTTCCCTCGTTCGGTATGTGCGGCAGTGACGGGATCCGTTGCCATATATATTGCACCAAAGGCAAAACCACCCATCAGCCAGTGATAATAAAACGGTGTGTGCAGGTAATGCGTGGGATCATCCGCAGGAGCAATGCCATTGAACAACAAGCCCATGACCGCTGCGCCGATAAAGACGGAGAGCATGATTTTCCAGCTGCCCACACCTGTGAGGATCAGGATAAAAGCACCGATCAGACAAGCAAAGACACTCGTCTCGCCAATACTTCCCTGCTCAAAGCCCCAGAACATATCGGATACGGATTGCATCTCAAGATGGTTGGCGTCATAGATCACGAGATTGGTCGCACCGGAATAAGCATCCAGAATTACCTGGCCTGACTCCGGAGAAAGGTCTGTCCAGATTTCACCACTCATAAACGCCGGGAAAGCAAAAAACAGAAATGCTCTCGCGAGCAATGCCGGATTCATAAAGTTCATGCCGGTGCCTCCGAAAATTTCTTTCCCAATCAAGGTGCAGAAAATCGCAGCCAAAGCCACCATCCACAACGGTATCGTCACAGGCAGGATTAAGGGGATCAACATCCCGGTGACGAGATAGCCCTCACTCACAGGATGGCCTTTGACAACTGCAAATACAAATTCGACACCCAGTCCTACGGAATAAGACACGACAATGATCGGCAACACTTTCTTAAGTCCAAAAAGGAAATAATCCACGTGTGACATTTCCATGCCATACGCGAGGTAATGCTGGTAACCTGTGTTCCAGATGCCGAAGAGCAGGGTAGGGACCATGGCGATCACCACTGTGATCATGGTACGCTTGAGGTCGACTGCGTCGCGAACATGTACTTTGTGTGTGGTCACCTCACCCGGTGAAAACAAAAATGTCTCCATGGCCTCGAAAGCAGGATACCATTTTTCCAGTTTTCCACCCTTTACAAAATTGGGTTTTACTTTGTCAACCAGGTTGCGTAATACTTTCACAAGCGAGCAGTTATTAAGTTTTGTTTGTTCATTAAGCTTCTTCTCTCATTAAATCCAGTCCTTCTGTGATAATCTGCTGGACATCGATTTTGGATGTGCACACAAATTCACACAGCGCGAAATCTTCTTCTGACACTTCGTATATGCCGAGCGCTTCCATCTTTTCAATGTCTTTGGCCATGATCGCTTTGAGAAGGACTACCGGAAGAATATCCATGGGCAATACTTTATCATACTGGCCACTCATCACAAACGCCCTTTCTTCACCATGTCTGTTGGTATTGAGGGAATAGCTGCGGTTGGGACTCAGCCATGAAAAGAAGGTGCGGGATAAACTGAGTTTGTTAAAACCGGGTAAGAGCCATCCCAGAAATTCGGGCTCATGTCCTTCCGGAATCGCGGTCAGCTGATTGGTATAAAAAGAAAGAAAGTCTTCCGATGAGGAGGTCTCCCCATACAGGACGTTACCCTGGATCAATCTTGTTTTTTGTACATCCATTTGTTGTCCGGTGATGTCACTGAGCAATTGCCCTGTCATTACCCTGACGTATCCGGGATTGGAGATATCCTCGCCGGTGAGGGCGATGATGCGGTCAGCACGATAGCGTCCTTCAGTGAAGAGACGACCGATAATGATGACATCTTGAGGATGGACATACCAAACCACTTCTCCTTTTTGAATGGGATTGGTGTGGTGGATTTGAATGCCCACATTTCCGGCAGGATGTGGTCCCTTGACTTGATGGATATGCGCGTGAACCGACTCAGGAATCAACGATGCCGCACTTCCGTTGGCTCCGGCGCGAATGCCGAGATGCAATTTTCCATCGGACAGTATAGAAAGTGCCTTTAGTCCTGTTTGAAAATTTTCTTTTTCCTGACTGATAATATACGCGAGGTCCGGTGCGAGTGGAGATGAGTCAAAACAGGAAACGTATATGGCTTTGGGTGTATCGTCAGGTTGTGCGATGAGGTTGTGCGGACGCTGACGGATATAGTTCCAGCAGCCACTGTCTATAAGTTGATTGATCAGCGCTTCGTGAGAGAGGGAAGCGGGATCGGTCTGAGAGAAAGAAAGATAATTGGTTTGTGATTTGTCCGGGAGGATTCGGATTTGATCGATGCGGCGTTTAGGACCCAGGATGATTTCGGCAATTTCGCCACTGACAGGAGAGGTAAATCGGAGTTCCGGCCGGTTTTTATCGTGAAAAAGACATTCACCGGCCCGAATACTTTCTCCGGGCTTTACATTCAGGCGGGGTTTGACTAATCTGAAATCCGTGGGCTTGACGGCGATTACACTGGAGGCATCTGACGAGCGGATGTTTTTTTCTGCTGCCCCTTTAAGTTTGATATCGTAACCTCTTCTAATGGTAATCGTTCCGGACATAGTATCAACTAATTTTCCTTGTGTACACCCATTCCTCATGCGCAAATTGATTCCCCTTGTCATTGTGCAGTACATGTCGGTCACAAAAGTGGATTTGCTGACCTGGCATAACTCTTTTGACGATTGCTTTCAATTTGTGCGTCTGTCTTCCTCGATAAACATTTATTTTGTTGAAGTGTGAATATAATATTTCATTTAAACTGACCTAACATTCATCCGTGATTTTTTTACCTGTTCGCTCAGCGGCGTATCTTTGTGGCTTCACACATAATGTCGATTGCACGTGAATTGGGCTGTTATTAAAGAAGAAGTATCATTTCGCACCAGCAGGAGCTCCGGGGCCGGGGGTCAGCATGTCAATAAGACTGAAACAAAAGTTGAAGTATTATATGATGTCGTGGCGTCCCATGGCCTTGATGATGAAGAGAAACAGCTGGTCATTCAGCGTTTGGGCAACCGGATGAATAATGATGGTTTGATATCTCTGCGTGTTCAGAATTTTCCTTCTCAGGCTGAGAATAAACGACATGCGCTCATACGACTCAGAGACTTACTTGCAAAATCAATTGTTCCAGTCAAAAAAAGAGTCCCTACCAAGCCTACACAGGCATCTATCGAAAATCGGCTGGCTGCCAAGAAGCGGGTTTCTAATAAAAAGGATACCAGAAAGAAGCCTGACCGATAAGTCCTTTCGGGGTTTATCTCCGTCTCATCGACGATCCATTTTTAATCCGGAATCAGGACGGTGAAGTTCATCGACTGAAATGTAAATTTCATCTAAAATAAACTCAAAAAACTTTTAAACCTTCTGGGGTTTCCTATGTTTACACCCTGATTTATGACTATAAAGCAGGAAAATACCGATTGGCTGGACAGAGCAACAGAATTGTTCCTACGGTTTGGGATCAAGAGCATCACAATGAATGATGTGGCCCGCGACCTGGGGATTTCCAAAAAGACGCTGTACCAGTTTGTTGAAAGCAAAGACGACCTGGTTGTCAGGGTGTTACAACACCATATAGCAAGAGAAAAATCTGAGTGCCTCAATATGGCGGCGACTGCGCCCAATGCCATTGAGGAGATTTTTATCATCATGGAGACGAATACCCGGGAGTTGACACGCATGAGGACCAATATCGTCCATGATCTTCAGAAATACCACCGCACCGGTTTCAATGTGTTGCGAAAATTTCACCATGACTTCGTTTTCAAGGTGGTTCGGGAGAACCTGATCCGGGGACGGGAAGAAGGCCTCTACCGCGAAAATTTTGATATCGACATCATCGCTAAACTTCATCTGGCCACAGCATTTAATTTATTTGACCCTGAATTGTTTCCGGTAGAAGCAACTGCCCGGGTGACGCTGTTTCACGAGTTCATGAAACACTACCTCTACGGCATCGTTTCTGCCAAAGGACTGACCTACTTAAAAAAGAAACTATCCTGAAATGAATAGAATCATCACACTACTTTTTGTTTTATCCCTCCATGCGACTGCTCTCCAGGGGCAGGGAGAAATGAGCCTCGCGGATTGTGTAGCCTACGCCATTGAAAATCACGCCCAGGTCACGATTGCCGAACTGAATATGAAGGATGCAGAATGGCAGATCAAGGAGAATGCGGCTGTAGCGTATCCAAATATCAATCTGGAGGGCCACCTCAATTATTTTATCCAGCAACCTGCGATTCCATCTGAAGCACTTGGCTTTGGCGCACCAGGGGAAGAGCTCACCTTTGCGTTAAAAAAGGATTTCGGTGCCAGCATCTCAGCGACGCAGCTTATTTTTAACAATACCTATCTGGCTTCCATCAAGGCAGCGCGGAAGTACAAAGATTACGCTGCCATCCAGTACGAAGGAGTCGTGGAAAAACTTACTAACCAGGTTACGGATGCCTATATTCCGGCTCTTTCCATTGCTGAAGGCATCAAGGTGCTCGAGAAAAACATCGCCAACCAACGTCAGCTTGTCGAGGATACAAAAGCAAATTACGTGGCAGGATTTGTCGAACAACTCGATGTGGATCGGTTAGAGTTTTCGCTTTCCACCTTTGAGACAGATCTCGAAACACTCGTACGCCAACGCGATAAAGCGATCGAATACCTTCAGTTTGTCATGAATATGCCAAATACCGAAGAACTGGTTCTGGCGGATGACCTCGACAAACTCCTGGCACAATACGATGACATAGATCCCACTGAGGATGTGGATTATATGAACCGTCCGGACTACGTAGCCAATCTCAAAGCACGGGAATTGAATGAGATCCAGACGGATGCACAAAGTAAATACTGGTGGCCGGTCGTCAACGCCGTAGCTTCCTACAATCCAACCTACCAGGGAAATGATCGACTCTTTTTTATTCCATCTTCACTCGTCGGCGTGCAACTGACGATGCCGATATATGATGGTGGGTATCACAAAGCCCTGAAGGAAAGATCGATCATCAATACATTAAAAGTTGATGAGCAGAAGAAACTGCTCACCATGTCGTATGACCTGGCCGTTGAGACAGCTCGAAATGACTACTTCAGTACCAAACAAAAGCTGGCAGATAAAGAGCGGAACCTGATTCTGGCAGAGAAAATATTTAATACCTCGGAAACGAAGTTTAAAGAAGGTGTCGGGTCGAGCTTTGAAGTGACTCAGGCGCAACTGGGATTGTACCAATCGCAAGCAGATCATATCAACGCGAGGTTTGACTTTTTGAATTCCCTGATTGCCTTCAAGCAGGCACTGGGTAAAAACACATTTTAAATCATAAACGAAATCATACTACCTAAATAATAAGTGTATCCAATGAGAAAATTTAAAGGTATTACCTATGTACTGGCGCTGGCCATTCTTACGACACTCATGGCGTGTGGCGCCTCCAGCCCTTCAAGTGAAGATGGGTTGACCCGACTGGCTGAGCTTAAAGACCAGCGGTCGGCATTGGAAAAGGAAATTAGTGCCCTGGAACAAAAACTTGAGGACGAAGGCGTCATTCAAAAGCGCTACAGGAAAGTGGGCCTTTCCGAATTAAAGCCCGCCACATTCAGACATTATATAGACCTGCAGGGAAAAGTGGACGCCGATGAAAGTGTGGCCGCCACTTCAAGAATTCCCGGTGCACTACAAAAGGTGTACATCGAAAACGGAGATAAAGTGTCCAAAGGACAACTACTGGCCGAAGTGGACAACGCCGTGTTGCTGAAAAACCTGGCTGAATTGGAAGGACGCTATGCACTGGCCAAAGACCTCTACATGCGACAAAAGTCATTGTGGGATCAGAACATCGGCTCAGAAGTCCAGTACATCCAGGCAAAAAATAACATGGAGTCCATGGAACGTTCAATCGCGACACTCGAGGAGAATCTCGCGATGACCAAAATCTATGCCCCCACTTCAGGAACTGTTGACATGGTGATGCTAAAGCAAGGACAAGCGATTTCACCGGGTATTCCGTTGTGCAATATCCTGAATCTCGATGACCTTAAGATCGTAGGATCCGTTACAGAAGCATATGCCTCAAAAGTAAAGAAGGGCGATCATGTAAAGGTCTACTTCCCGGATATGGAAAAGGAAATAACTACGAAGGTGAGTTATGTCAGCAGACAAATCAATCCTGCCAACAGAACCTTCCTGATCGAATGCGATCTGGGGAAAGGGGAGTACTGGGCGAATCAAATCGCTGTGATGAAAATTGTGGATTATGAAACACCCGAAGCGATCAGCATTCCGGTCAACCTGATTCAGACAGCACCGGAAGGCGATTACGTACTCATCGCAGAGAAAACAGGCGAAGGTCAGCTGGCCACAGTAGACAAGCGTATCATCGAACAAGGAAGGATATACAATGGCTATGTAGAAATACGCAATGGCCTGAAACAAGGAGATCAGGTGATATCCACAGGCTTTCAGGATGTCACGCCGGGTGAGACAGTTTCATTTTAATCCTTGCCAACCATTACTATTACCCAACCATTGAATTCACGCTAAAGCTTTTGAAAAGCTCTCAACAACCTTATGAAAGAGTTTAAACTTACATCCTGGGCAATCGATAATCGCACCAGTATCTACATCATTACGATCATGATTACGATTGCGGGATTGCTTTCCTATAATGCTATCCCCAAAGAGCAGTATCCCGATGTGACGGTCCCGCAGATCTTCGTCACCACGATCTATCCCGGAGCTTCTCCGTTGGATATGGAGCAGTTAGTGACAAAGCCTTTGGAAAAGGAATTGAAAGGTCTGCGTGGCGTAAAGAAAATCACATCATCCTCGGTCCAGGATTTTTCCAGCATCATAGTTGAATTTGACACCGATCTCGATGTCAGTGTGTGTAAGCAACGCGTGAAAGATGGTGTCGACAAAGCTATCCCGGATTTGCCCCGTGACCTGTTAGATGATCCAAATATCGTGGAGTTTGATATTTCGGAGATCCCCATTATGAATGTCAATATTGCGGGAGACTATAGCCTCGATCAGCTAAAAGAATACGCGGAGGACGTGCAGGATAAAGTGGAGGAGATGCGTGAAATCACCCGCGTCGATATGATCGGAGCACTTGAAAAAGAAGTGCAGATCAACGTCGATAAATATAAACTTGCCGCGGCTTCGCTGACTTTCAGAGATATCGAAAGCGCTTTGGCCTATGAAAACTCAACTATCTCGGCAGGTAATGTCGATATCGGGGGCATGACAAGATCGATCTCTCTGAGAGGTGATTTTCAAAGTGTAGACGACATCCGCAATATGGTGATCCTGTCCCAGACAGGGGCGATTGTATACCTTAAAGATGTGGCGGAAGTGAAAATGGGGCATGAAGAACAGGAGAGTTTCAGTCGCCTGAACACGCGGAATGTGATTTCACTCAATGTGATTAAACGAACCGGTGAAAACCTGATCGAAGCTTCTGATAAAATTAAAGAAATCGTCGATGAGTTTAAGGAAAATGAATTTCCGGACAATCTTGAAGTGACAATCACCGGTGATCAGAGTCGTGCGACCCGCGTGACGTTACACGATCTGATCAATACCATTGTCATTGGATTTATCCTGGTGACGATCACACTCATGTTTTTCATGGGATTGACAGATGCCATATTTGTAGCCCTATCCGTGCCGTTGTCCATGGCGATTGCCTTCCTCGTGTTACCGGCGATTGGTTTCACCCTCAACTTCATCGTCTTGTTTGCGTTTTTGCTTGCCCTTGGTATCGTTGTAGACGATGCGATTGTGGTGATGGAGAATACGCACCGTATTTATCACGAAGAACCCAAACTGACCATTGTTCAGGCAGCCAAGAAAGCCGCCGGAGAGGTGTTTATGCCCGTATTATCCGGTACCGCAACTACGTTGGCTCCCTTTTTCCCGTTAGTGTTCTGGGGCGGTATGTTTGGAAAATTCATGCACTTCCTGCCGGTTACCATTATTATCACGCTCACCGCCTCACTCTTGGTAGCGTATGTGATCAATCCGGTGTTTGCTGTCACTTTTATGGGTGACTCGAAACGAGAAGGAAAAGTCATTGATCCTAAAAAGCAAAAAAGAAGAAAAATATTTGGGTATGCCCTGCTGGGTATGACTACGATCTCGTTTTACATGTCAGGTAATATTGGCATGGGGAACTTCGTCATGTTCTGTATTTTATTTGCCGTCCTTTACAGATTCTACCTGTCGAAAGGTGTGAGATGGTTTCAGAAAACAGGGTGGCCATCTATTCAGAACACCTATGCCGGTTTTTTGAAATGGGCGCTGAAGCATCCATGGTCGATGATCGTGGGTATGATGGTGCTGCTGTTTACGTCCTGTGGTATCACCTTGACCCGCCAGTCCAACATAGTTCTGTTTCCAAAAGCGGATCCCAACTTTATCTATGTCTACATGACCTTACCGGTGGGTACAGATGTCAATGTGACGGATTCACTCACGAAAATCATTGAGGCCAAGGTGATCGAGACCTTAGGAGAGGATAATCCTATTGTTGAATCCGTGATTTCGAATGTGGCGATTGGTGCTTCGGAAGATCAGTTTGACAGATCAGCAACAACGAATAAAGGTAAAGTGGGCGTCGCGTTTCTGGAGTATGGCAAACGGAACGGAATCAGTACCCGTGACTATATGGATCAAATCCGAAAAGCCACCCAGGACATCATCCCCGGTGCGGAAATTGTTGTGGATCAGGAGCAAGCCGGCCCACCAACACCAAAGCCCATTTCTGTTGAAATCATAGGTGAAGATTTTAATAAGCTCATTGCTGCTTCCAAGGCTGTCCATCGATACCTGGATTCACTGGATATCCCCGGAGTGGAAGAATTGCGGAGTGACCTGATCGTCAGTAAGCCCGAGATTAGTATCAATATTGATAGAGATCGAGCCAACAGAGAAGGGATAAGTTCACTGCAAATCGGTTCAGAATTCCGGACGGCCATTCTTGGAAAAGAAGCGACGAAGTTTAAAGACGGAGAAGACGAAATTCCCGTAATGATACGTCTGCAGGAAGATCAGCGGACGAACATCAATGCCGTGGAAAATCTCAATGTCACCTTCCGGGATATGAACATGGGCGGTATTTTGCGATCCGTTCCGATTGTGGCCCTGGCAGATATTAAATACACAAATACATATGGTGGGGTGCGCCGAAAAGACATGGAGCGTATTGTGACGATCTCCTCCAATATTACAGCTGAGTATCAGCCTAAACAGACGCAGGTAATCAACACCGTCAAAGATGCGTTGACGCGTATTCCGCCACAGGATGGTGTGACCGTTGGTTTTGCCGGAGAAGACGCTGAAATGCTGGATGCCATGAACTTCCTGGGTCGATCTCTGGTGATTTCAGTATTTATCATCCTGCTGATCCTCGTCGCTCAGTTTAATTCTATTGGTAAGACCATCATAATTATGACAGAAGTGGTCTTTTCGATAATCGGTGTACTCCTCGGTATGGCGATCTGGAACATGGACTTTTCTGTGATTATGATGGGTGTTGGGATTGTGGCCCTTGCGGGAATAGTCGTTCGAAACGGAATCCTCCTTGTGGAGTTTACAGATAAACTCAGGGAAGATGGAGTCGCGCTGAAAGACGCCATCATTGAGGCAGGCCGGATTCGTATGACTCCTGTTTTACTCACAGCCACGGCAACCGTTTTTGGGCTTATTCCTTTAGCAGTCGGTTTTAATATTGACTTTGCCAGTTTGCTCGCGACAGGTGATCCGAAGATATTTTTTGGAGGGGACAGCGTGGCCTTCTGGGGACCATTGTCCTGGACTATCATCTTCGGGCTGATGTTTGCCACCTTTATTACACTGATCATTTTACCGGTGATGTACCTTGCAGGATGGAAAGTGAAGAACTGGTGGAGCACAAAATTCTAACTCCTGAGTAGCGGAACGCGAAGATTTGTTTACCTTTTGAGGAAAATAAAGCAAAATGAAAATAGGTCTTCGCGTTTCTCTCTTCTTCCTGTTGGTGACGACTTGCCTGGCTTTTCCCGGATGTAACACTACAAAATGTATCGAAAAGCCTGCTGAAGATTGTATATGTACCATGGACTACAATCCGGTGTGTGGGTGCAATAACAAAACATACAGCAATGCCTGTGAGGCCGAATGCCACGGCATAACTGAGTACAAGCCGGGTGAATGTCCTTCGAAATAATTTGCGTAAGATCCGGCATGGATTCGCTCCTGAAAATTTGGTGTAGATTTATCAGGTATCCAAAGCTGTATTTCTGATGCCGTTTTCACTCGCTATTTCCACCTTCCGAACACCACTGCGTTCTAATTACTGGCTATGGAGCTTTATTCTCCTGTTTCTTTTCGTCTGGGGTAACTCACTGGCAGGCACCACAGATTTGGCTAATTGGATGCTGGAAAATCTATTGGTCTTCATTTTTTTCGCAACACTGGTCATAACCTACAGAAAATTTCAATTCAGCGACCTGAGCCTTCTGCTGATTTGCATATATCTATGTCTGCATGTGTATGGCTCAAAACACTCCTATGCAGAAAACCCTTTTGGCTACTGGCTAATGGAACAGTTTGATACGTCCAGAAATCATTACGATCGGCTTGTGCACTTCAGCTTTGGCTTTCTGTTGGCATACCCGATGCGCGAATTGTTTTTAAAATGGTTTAAGTTTCCGCGATGGGTCGCCTGGCTTCTGCCAATAGAGGTTACCTTATCGATCAGTGGGTTTTATGAATTGATCGAGTGGGGTGTGGCAGATATTTTTTTTCCGGAACAAGGCGATGCTTACTTAGGTACACAGGGAGATGTCTGGGATGCCCAGAAGGATATTTTTCTGGCTTTTTTAGGTGCGATTCTGGCTACAACCATAGTTTCACTTGTGAAGAGGTTGGGAAACATCTATTCAGAAGAGGAGCGTAAAGCCATGCGGAAGAAATCCTGAGGGTCTTCCTTCAAGGCACATAAAGGCATTGATAAATAGTCGGACGGATGACGATGTGAGGCAATAATCCACGGACTCAGATGATGCTTTTCGCTTTCACTTTCCCTACTTTTGTCCCCATCAAATGACAAGACACAGCGCGAGCCTGCGAGGCCTCTACATACTATTAATTTTGCTGTCAGGTACTTCCCTTATCGGGCAATGCCCCCTGATTCCGGATTCGGACGTGGATGATCATACCATGATGCTGTGTCCCGGAGATATGCTCACCATGAGTGCTACAGGAGAAAATCTTCCCCTGGGAAGCACAGTCGACTGGTATGTGACACAGGGAACTGAAAATCCATATGATGGCGAGGGCGTGCTGATCGGTTCCGGAATGGTCAATGATCCCAATGGTGTTATTGTAGAAGATTTTGTCTGGACGATTCCTGATGATTTTTGTGATGTCTTTCCTGGCAGCGGGTACGCGATCGTAGGTTTACCTAACCCGCCACCTGTAGACCCTTGTCTTGAGGTGCTCACACCGTATTATGGTTTTCAGGTGAGCTGCACAACGATTGAACTGACAGGAGGAGGAGATGTATGTGAAGGCGATTGCCCCGAGGCGCCAACAGAGATTGTATTCAGCATTGATGGAAATGACGGTCCGTATACCGTAGATATCGAAGTTTCAGCCACCCTCTTCGGCACCTTCCCAATCGATGATCTCGAAGTGTCTGATGGTGAGGTGCTATATATCTGTCTCGAAGGTGTTTTTCCTTCCTTTGATCCGGCCACAAATACCCTAAATGTTCCTGTACTGGCTATTGGCTTTATGGCATCTGTAGAAATCGTCTCAGCGGTATCTGCATCAGGTTGCCCGGTAGATCTTGATCAAAACGCAATCACACTGCACTTTATCGAATCACCCACATCCTTTCTGAGCGGAGATGAATCTATCTGCGCGGGTGAGTCTGTGGAACTCGATGGGAGTATCGGTGGCTCGGCCGAAACATTTGAATGGTCGACAAATGGCGATGGTGGTTTTTCCGACCCGAATAGCCTGGAGACAATGTACATACCCGGAGATGGTGATATCACCTCCGGTTCGGTATTGATTACTTTGTTCTCAATGGATCAAAACAGCTCGTGTATTCCGGGTGAGAGCTCTATTCTGGTAAACATAGAACCATCCTTAACGATTGAGGTTAATACGCCACTGACCATTTGTGATAACGATGTGGCGAATGTGATTGCTATGCTAACAGGGAGTTCTGTAGAATGCATTTGGGAGACTGACGGAGATGGCACATTTGATGATCCTGCTGCGACCAATACGTTCTACAATCCGGGTTTTTTCGATATTCAGAATGGGCAGGTGACACTGTACTATAATCCGGTCGATCCCGATGCTTGTGTGCAAAGCAATGAACCCCTGCAACTGACAATCGTCCCCGCACCTGAAGTGGATATCCCGCAAGATCTGGAAATTTGCGAAGGGGATATTGTTGTGATTAGTATAGATGTGAGTGGAGATTATTCTTCTATCAACTGGAGTTATCCGGGTGATGGTATGTTGGTCGTGGACGATGATTTTAATGTCACCTACACACCCGGGCCGATGGATATCGATAATCAGTTTTTTGTCGTATCCGTATCGATTGTAAGTGCCTTTCCGGCATGTGGTGAGATCACCTACAATATACCGGTGTATGTGGTATTATGCGATTGCCCGGACTTCGAAACTGTAGCCCCTTCCACGCCATTATGTTTTGCTGATACCTTAAACCTTGATGATATACTCATTGCGGGAGGTTCAGGCATGTGGACGATTACTCAGGTGCCTCCGGGTGCAAATCCCGCCACAATCTCCGGCGATCTTTTTATCACAGACATGGCAGACCCGGGAACTTACACAGTGACGTATACCCTTAACTTTCCTGAACCGGGTTGCCCCGCCACACAAAGCGAAGAAGTACTGGTGATCGGTGCAACAATGGCCGATGCAGGCATGGACGTCGCATTCTGTGGATATCAATCTGTTTCGCTCAATGGGATGATGGATCCTCCCGGCTTACATCCTGTACAGTGGGAATCCACAGGCGATGGGTTTTTTACTGACCCTATGAGTTTGTCAACAACCTATATCCTCGGAGCAGGTGATTCTTTATCAGCCCAACTGGACCTGGTCCTGCATGTCCTGGATACAGTGTGCGAATCGGTGACAGATACGATTACATTGTATTTCCGCCAGCCACCGGTGACCACATTTGTAAATGATACCATATTGGTATGTAATATGCCTGAGAATGGCTCGGTGATCAATTTTAACGCATTGATTACTGGAGGAGATTCTATGGGCGTGTGGTCAAACCCATTTGGAGTGCCGGTTGATTTTTCAATGATAGACTCGGTGGATTTTGACGGTCTCGCGGAAGGTTTTTATATGTTTCAATATGAAACCAACTCTGCTATGTCTCCGTGTTCGGAAACGGTGTATACGATCGTTGTCAGCGTAGAGGAATGTGATTGCCCATTCCTGATGATCAGTAATGCTCCTGAGGGTATATGCAATTCACTTCCGTCACTTCCTTTGGACCCGTTTATACAATCAGGTGGTCCGGGAACCTGGTCAGTGATCTCGACACCACCCGGAGGAAATCCGGCAACCGTGTCGGGCTCTTTTCTGACGATAGGGGGCGCTGATCCGGGCGTTTATGGATTGCGATTTACACTGGATGCTGCTCCATTGACCGGATGTCCCGATAGCGCGGAATTTCTTGTAACTATTCAGGAACCGGCATTGCTTAGTATATCCAATGACACTTCGATATGTGGCATGGAAAATCTTCAGTCAGCAGCCGTCACCGGCGGATCCGCGATTGGGGTTGCATGGATCAGTTCAGGCACGGGTATGTTTGATGATACTTCAGCGCTTCAACCTGTATACACACCTTCGCAAATGGATGTGATGAGTGGAACAGTACTGCTCATTGCCGAAGCGGTAGACACCTTTGGGTTTTGTCCGGTAGAGCGAGATACAATCGAACTGACGATTCAGACACCTCCCTTCGCAACTTTCAGTGCACTTTCTGATACATTGTGCAATCACCCGGATAGCATTACAATTATTAACCTGATGTCATTTATTTCCGCAGGGGATAACAGTGGTGTCTGGACAGATGTGGACGGGGCAGGTGTGGACTTAACGGATCCCACCATTGTCGATTTTGAATCGGTAATTGCAGGAACCTATACATTCGGGTATGAGACCCAATCAGCTGTATTACCATGCACCGATAGTATGTATACTTTTACGGTCGTGGTGGAGGACTGCGCTTGTCCTGCACTGTTAATAGAAAATCAGATGCTTCAGTTCTGCGAAGGCGATTCATTTAATCTTGCGGATCTTGTAATCAACGCGGATCCCGGAACATGGTCGATCATCAGTGGTCCTTTTGGGTTTTGGCCAGATATAACAGGATCGATGATGTGGACGAATGGTGCTACAGGTGGAAGCTATCAGATTGAATACCGATTGAATGATTCTGTTCCCGATTGTCCTGCATCACTGACAATTCCCATGGAGATTAATCTACCTCCGACCTACAGTATCACCAATATTACCTGTGACCCCGATCATATCTACTATGAAGTCATCATCGAAACGGATGCTGCAAGTGTCATGTCTGATTTTGGGATAGTGACGCCGCTTGGATCAGATGGGTTCAGCATTGATTCGATTGATGCCGGCCAAAATGTTCAGCTTGATCTGGTGTCTTCTTCAGGATGCAGTGTGGCGATTGGGATTACGGCCCCGGATTGTGACTGTACACTGTTTATAGAAGATATCGCGGACACACTTTATTTCTGCCCGGGAGACACATTTGTATTAATTCCGTTTGTCACCGGCGCACAAGGGTTGCCATTTTCCACCTGGTATACACCGAGTGGTACCATTATGTGGCCTACACTTGCGCTTACTCAGGAAGGACAGTATATATGGCAGGTTGTAGATGAAGCAGGTTGTGAAGAAAGAGATACGTTCCACGTGTCATTTTCCGGTCCGGTCATAACGGAATGGACCATAAATCCGCAAAGGTGTCCGGAGATCGCGAATGGCTCTATCTCCATTGATGAAATACATGCGGGTAGCCCTCCTTTCGTCATTACTGTGAATAACGGAGCGCCTGACAGTTTTACCAATACCCCATATCATATTGAAAATCTTGCTGCGGGGAATTATTATGTAATGCTCACTGATAATTCAGGATGTACAACCAGCGAGTTGATTAATGTCTACACATTCGGTATAGGAGCTTTAGAGATTGGGCCAGACAGAACTATTCAAAAAGGGGATAGTGTTTTTATACAGCCATATGCAGACGAAATAAGTATCATGTCTGTTACCTGGGATCCACCATTACTCAACACCGGTATTGAAGACTTCTGGTATACACCGGATGTCACTACATTACTTTCAGTGATCGTGGAGGATACATCCGGATGCGTATATACAGATGAATTGCTGATCTCCGTCTTTGAAGCAGAGCGATTTTACATACCGAATATATTCTCACCGAATCAGGATGGCATCAATGATGTATTCGAGATTGTCACCAATCTGCCCGATGAGTTTTTGCTTTCACTGGAAATTTTTGATCGATGGGGCAATATGATTCATCAGCAAAACAGCCTGCCGCCTTTTCAATGGGATGGCACTTTTAAAAACGAAGCAATGCAAAGCGGCGTATATGTCTATCGTATAACGTGGAAGAATCAGGATGGCGATGTTAAGACAAAAGCAGGTGATGTAACGTTACTTCGCTAATACGTTATCGAATGCCCAGTATTTTATGGGTTTGCACGCTGAGTTTCCATTGAGGATGGTCCAGACAGTATTGGGATGCCCATTGGGTGTGTTCCCTGATTTGTGGCCCATCCATAGGTTGTAGATAGAAATGATCAAACGACCATGCTGTAAAATCGGATGGATCTATTCCTGCCTGGCGGACAACAAGCTTTAGCTCATTTCCGGATCTAACCACAATCTCAGTATTTGCTTTCGGACTTACGCATACCCAGTCAATTCCCTTGGGAAGGGAAATTGTCCCATTAGTTTCGATAGCGATGGTGAAATGATATTGGTGCAGCGCTTCAATCAGAGGTGCATCTAACTGTAGTAACGGCTCTCCACCGGTGCATACCACATACTTATGCGTTGCCTCTTTCGGCCAGAGGTTATTCACTTTCTGAGCAAGTTCTTCCGCTGTATATTTTCCGCCTTCCGGACCATCTGTGCCGACAAATTCGGTATCACAAAATTGACAAATCGCATCTGATCGGTCTTCTTCCCGTCCACTCCATAGATTACATCCGGCGAACCGAAGGAAAATGGCGGGTCGTCCCGTATGTGCACCTTCCCCCTGCAAAGTGTAGTAGATCTCCTTGATACTGTACTTAGCCATGGATGCTCGATGTCGTTTTCGCAGTAGCTTCTATCTCAACAAGGTATTCCGGTGAGATCAATTGGGCAACTTCCACCATGGTAGTCACCGGTCTGATGTCTTGGAAAAATTCGCCATGGGCTTTTCCAATGAGTTCCCATTGAGAGATATCTGTGACAAACATCCTCGTTCTCACCACATCCTCCATGCGGCCGTCCAGCGCTTCAATGGCCTCCTGTATGATCGTCAGAATACGCTTAGTTTGCGCATATGCATCCCCTGGCGCAAAAGGATTGCCCTGAGGGTCTACCGCACAGGTGCCTGACACTTCAATCGTATCACCGACACGAACGGCCCGCGAATAGCCGACAATGGATTCCCATTTAGCTCCCGATGCGATTTGCTGGCGATGTTTGTTTTCCATAGATGTATTTATGGCAAAGGTAATCGGATCAACCCGATTTCAAACTGAATGCATACTAAGTAAGGAATTTATGGATGGCGGTAAAAATTACCGGAGCCAGAATCATCATTCCGTCAATCAATCCACAGTAATAGTAATCGTCCTGAATGCGATAACTTATCGGGATAAGGGGCAGGGTGAGCAGCACCAAACCAAAGACCGTAAGGGCATATGACGCATTCAGGTATTGAAAAGAAACCACCGCGCTTAACAGCGCAATGACAATCGCGATCACCCTGGCAATCCGAAGGACTTGCGATTTTCCAAAACGCGAAGCGATGTTGATAAGGCCGACACGCTGGTCAACAGAAATATCTCGGATCTCGAATGGAATGGTCAGCAAGATGATAAACAGCATCCGCTCCAGTCCATGCATCGCTGCCATGGACAAGGTGCTTTGTGAAAAATAGATCATGGGCACGAAAGCGGTCAGCCATCCCCAGGACCACCCTATCATAATGATTTTGCCCCAACCCAAATCGCGCAGCCTTTTTCTTCCCGGGAGAATAGGGAGCACATATCCCCCAGCTATGACACCACCCGGAATCAGATAAGCCAGCAGCGTGAGGTCACCCATCTGTACGAACAACCAAACACTGAGGAGACTCCATGCTCCGGTATATACCCAGATATGCGATTTATATCGACGGATGATATCAAATCGATTCGAATCACGGACGCGTTCCACGCGTTTAAGACCGACTACTCTGTGCGCACAATAGAGGCCGGCAGTCGAGGTGCCAACAAATAAAACGTATGTCAGGTGATGAGAAAGAGTACCTGTAAGTTCAAAAGAAAATGCGGTGATGCATGCAGCACATAAACCGATAAAGGTGCCGCCGTACAGCAGCAGGTTGATGGCATCGCGCAGTATCTTATTGATCAAAGTATTTAAAGTTATGGCCTGATTTTATTTTTTTCAAAGTGCAGGTGATCAACTCAATGAGTTGCTCCACATCTTTAAAATTGGCCATTTCCACCGTCGTATGCATGTAGCGCAAAGGAATGGATATCAATGCAGAAGGAATACCCCCATTGGCATATGCAAAAGCATCGGTATCTGTTCCGGTGGTGCGCGACGAGGCCACACGTTGAAATGGTATTTTGTTTTTAACGGCCGTGTCTTCAATCAGACTCAGCAATTTTCGGTGTACGGAAGGCGCATGAGCAATAGCAGGGCCTAAACCTAGTTTTACATCGCCTTCTATTTTTGCATCAATTAAAGGGGTGCTGGTATCATGAGTCACATCCGTTACGATCGCGACATCCGGTTTGATCGTCTGTGCGATCATATGTGCGCCGTGCAGGCCGACTTCCTCCTGCACCGAATTGACGATATAAAGCGAGTAGGGGAGTTTGATTTTCTGCTGGTGAATTTTGCGCGCCACTTCTGCAATGCAGTACCCGCCCAGGCGATTGTCCAGCGCGCGTCCGATAAAGTGTTTTTTATTGATTTCCTCATACCCATCGTCATAGGTAATGACGCAACCCACATGGATGCCCATGGACTCGACTTCTTTTTTGTCCTTTGCCCCGACATCAATGAAGATATTGTCCATAGACGGGGAAAGCGATGAAGATTTGCCTTTGCGTACATGGATCGCCGGCCAACCAAAAACACCGCGCACAATACCTTTTGGGGTATGAATATTGACGCGACGACTGGCCGCAATCGTCTGGTCAGAACCTCCGTTGCGGATGACATGAATATTGCCTTTGTCGGAGATATAGTTTACGTACCAGCTGATTTCATCGGCATGGCTTTCAATGACGACTTTATATTTTTTTCCGGGATTAATGATCGCATAAGCTGTGCCATAGACATCAGTATGCCATTCATCTACGAAGGGTTTGATATACTCAATCCATAATTCCTGCCCTTTGTTTTCATGCCCGGTAGGGCTTGCATTTTCCAGGTACTTCTTTAGAAAGGTTTTCGATTTTCTATCCATCTTGATTACTGAGACATTGATGTTTGTGAGGAGAGGTACTGTTCCGACCAGGCAATCGGGTCATGAGACCACTGACTTAACAGCTCCATGTGATGAGGTTCGATTAACTTTTTATCCATCGCCACTTTCAAAACAGTTGGGAAATTGGTCAGGGTGATATAAGGACAAATGGCTTCTTTAAATGCCTGTTTAGCTTTTGCCAAATCGTACTGAAAGATAGCTAACACGCCGACCACTTCAGAAGGGATTTTTCTAACGGCCTCTACAGCCTGAAGGCTGCTCATGCCGGTGGAAATCAGATCTTCAATGACGAGGACTTTTGCATGTTCACGTATATGTCCTTCGATCAGATTCTGACGTCCATGCTCCTTTGGCTTGGACCGCACGTAGGCAAAAGGGAGTTTTAATCGATCTGCCAACAGGACACCCGCAGGGATGCCGGCAGTGGCTACACCGGCAATAGTATCAAAGAATTCAAAATCTTTTACCACCTTAGCCATTAAATCAATTACGTACGTTCTGATTTCAGGGTGGGAAAGTAAAACACGGTTGTCACAATAGATAGGTGACCGCAGGCCGGAAGCCCAGGTAAAAGGATTGTCCGGTTGAATACGCACCGCACCCGTTTCGAGTAGTTTGGATGCAAGTATTTGATTATTAATCATTTGCGAATAAATAATGTTGATGCAAAGGTATAAAATATACATTAACGAAAGTCCTCTGATCCTCACGCAGACATCGGCCTTTGATGATGAAACTGCTTTCGAACGATCGCTGATCCATGCCAAGTATCTGGGCAAGCGCAAAGTGCTGATGAACTACATCAAAGTGCTGGAGAAAAATAAGCATCACGAGGGGATTATCATTCAGGCCGATGACCTTGAACAATTATGGTATGACTTCAAGTCACTGTATTATTATATCAAAGCCGGTGGCGGTCTGGTCCTCAATAAATATGGTAAAGTGCTGCTGATCTTTCGCAGAGGGGTTTGGGACTTGCCAAAAGGAAAACAAGATCCTGGAGAAACCCTGGCCGAAACAGCTGTCCGCGAGGTGATAGAGGAAACAGGAATTCCGGACGTGGAGATCGTAGAGAAACTGGGTAACGGCTATCATTGCTACCTGATGGGCGGACAACGCACCCTCAAGCGAACCAGGTGGTATCTGATGAAGACCGATGCACCGGAAAAAATGGTGCTCCAAAAAGCAGAAGGCATACAGGATGCCGCATGGTTTGACCCGAAAGAAATTCCCACACTGAATATGCCGATGTACAACAATATCCGAGATGTCCTGGTTCGGTATTACAACGACAAATTAAGTCCTTCTGAAAAGACCTAGCCATACGTTCAGGGAAATAGTAAGCTACCGATCCTGACCATCGTACTGCCATGCGCTAATGCCGCTTTGTAGTCCCCGGACATCCCCATACTCAGCGTGTTAAACGAAGTGGATTCTGCGAAATACTTACTTTTTAAGTATTCGAATATTTGCTTGAGTTCTGCCAACTCACTATCTATTAGATCTGCATCATCCGTAAGCGTAGTCATACCCATGATCCCATCGATTCGAATATGCCCGAGCTGTTGGTGAAGACCGGACTCAAGATATGATTCCAATTTGTCGGTTGGCCATCCGAATTTAGAATCTTCCTGCGCTACTTTGACTTGTAGAAGACAACGGATAACCTTGTTCGCTTTATGAGCTTCTGAATTGATTTTCTCCAGGATCCTTTCGCTGTCGCAGGAATGAATACAAATCGCGTGAGGCATTATAGCTTTGACTTTGTTGGTCTGCAGATGCCCGATCAGATGCCACTCAATATCAGCGGGAAGCTCAGGTGCTTTCGCGATTAATTCCTGAGCCCGGTTTTCTGCAAATATCCTTTGACCAAAATCGTAAAGCACTTTGATTTCCTCAGGCGTTCGTGTTTTGGAAACAACAACAAGCGTGGCGTTATACTGTTGGCAAAGCGCCTGAACGGCAAAGTAAGGATGAGAAGATGCGGGCACGTATTTCAGTTTAAATGATCCGGATTCGGCGTAAATATTCTCTACTGCGGCGCACAAAATAACAATAAGCGCGTTTCCCGATTCGTTTTGGACTCATTCACAATAGAAAAACTATGTGCATGGTGGAAGGAGTACCTAACCAATAAGAATACGCAAAGATGAAATCAGGAAAAGAAAAAGGACGCAGTAGTGTTGGCGTAGTAGCTTCAATTGCACTTCATGTATTGTTTTTTGGCGGGTGCTTGTTTCTGGACACCTCCAACCTCACCGCCTCAGATCCTGCGGATGATCAAGTCACTGAAATCAACCAGGTGAAACAAACTACAGCAATGACGGAAATCAAGAGTTGATTCAGGCTAAAAAAGTCCGTTTATCTGACTGTCCACTAATTCGATGATACTCCCCAGATCTTCAGGACTTTTTTCAAAATCCACATCATCCACATTGATGATCAGCAGAGGACCTTCGTGATACCCGTCTATCCACGTATCGTATTTTTTATTGAGCCGCTTCAGGTAGTCAAGACTCATGCTTCCCTCATACGTTCTCCCACGGCTATGAATATGCTTGACGAGGGTCGGAATACTGGCTTGTAGATAAATGAGCAAATCCGGAGGCGATATCTGGGCACTCATATTTTTAAACAGGGTGAAGTAATTTTCAAAATCACGCCTGCCCATCAAACCCATTTCATGCAGATTGGGGGCAAAGATGTAAGCGTCTTCGAAAATCGTTCTATCCTGAATCACGGTTTTATCTCCGCTCCGAATATTCAGAATTTGTTGATAGCGGCTGTTGAGAAAATAGATCTGCAGATTGAAAGACCATCGTTGCATATCGTCGTAAAAATCACTGAGATAGGGATTGTTGGTCGTATCCTCATAATGTACTTCCCAACCAAAGTGCCTGGCCAGTTTTTCCGAAAGGGTCGTTTTGCCGGCTCCGATATTACCCGCAACCGCGATATGCTTAATGAGAGAACTTGATTTTTGCATCCGTATTCGTACACTAATGAGGTGGATAAGAACGTAAAATAAAAACCTTCTTCGATTGAAAGGCCTGAATCATCCAAAAAAATGTCTTCCCCCGAATGAAAAGCCATACTTTTGAACTTATGGAACAAACCCGACCTATTATTTCCCTGCACGATCTCAAACGTACCTACATCATGGGGACGCAGCAAGTGCATGCCCTGCGCAGTATTTCACTCAGTATCTCTAAAAATGAATACGTGGCTCTGATGGGTCCGTCCGGCTCAGGCAAAAGTACCCTCATGAACCTGATCGGGTGCCTCGACACGCCGACTTCAGGCGAGTACTTTCTCAACAATCAGTTGGTCAGTGATATGACTGACGGTGAGCTGGCCGCAATTCGTAATAAAGAGATTGGTTTCGTTTTTCAAACCTTTAACTTATTGCCCAGACTATCATCCCTGGACAATGTAGCTTTGCCTCTCGTCTATGCAGGTGTCAAACGCTCACATCGCGTAGAGATTGCCGAACAAGTCCTCGAGCAAGTCGGACTGGCAGATCGCATGCATCATAATCCAAACGAATTGTCAGGAGGGCAACGTCAGCGTGTGGCTATAGCAAGAGCATTGGTCAATAATCCATCAATTATCCTGGCCGATGAGCCTACAGGTAATCTGGACACAAAAACATCGCTCGAGATCATGGAGATTTTTCAAAAAATCCACGAACTGGGCAATACAATCATTCTGGTCACTCACGAACCTGATATTGCACTGTATGCACATCGCGAAATCCGGCTCCGCGATGGAGAAGTAGAAACCGATCAGATCAATCCCAATCCGGAGAAATTTGGCGCGTCTGTTGGCGCCTCCTGATCCAACCTTAGTTATGGCGAGTAAGATATATACGAAAACAGGAGATGATGGCACCACCGGATTATTCGGAGGAGCCCGGCTCTCCAAAGATCATATCCGCATAGAGGCCTATGGCACTGTTGATGAACTCAATTCCTGCATTGGATGGCTTACTTCCTCGATACATGATGCTGACTTGATAAATCTGCTTCGAAATATTCAGTCAAGACTTTTTACCATAGGTTCCAATCTGGCGAGTCAGCCGGGAAAAGACATGATCACGCCGGATCTAAAGCAAGAGGATATTGCGCTCCTTGAAAAATCCATTGACGAAATGCAGGAATCGCTTGAACCCCTGAAGCATTTTATTCTGCCGGGTGGAAGTCAGTCCGTCAGTGCCGCTCACCTCGCGCGTACCGTCTGTCGCCGCGCGGAGCGCCGATGTGTCAGCCTGGCCAATTCTTCAGAAGTAGATCCCTCGATTATTTTATACCTCAATCGCTTATCAGACTTTTTCTTCGTAGTAGCCCGATGGCTTGCACATAAAGAAGGTGTGGAAGAAATTAAATGGGAACCCCGGATAGAAAAATAAAGCAACGCAACAGAGGCTAATTCATTTCCTATTCGCTCCCCATGGGTTGAGTTTGCTCATCAATCGACCAGTCGAAATCCCCATACACGATCTTTATGCCCTTTGGTAACGGATTTTCCAGATACCGGTTTAGAAAGGTAACCAGGTCGGGTGTGAATGCATCATTATGCTTTTCGAAAACAGGAGACAGAATAGCTATTGAGTCATTGATCACATTGTGTGTGCTATCATGGATAAAATGACGCACCTGTTCGTTGAGTTGATCATGAATCCTGTTCGGTTCATAGGCTTCGTTTAATAAGGGTGCCCCGGAAACAGATGCATCGTGGAGGGCAAAATAAATACGGGGGTCTCTGAATTGAAACTGGATGTACTGCTGAATTTCTTCAAGTGAAAATGCGGCAGTATCCAATACGATCCATTGATTTTGTTTTGGATCACCCTCACTGATTTCTCGCAAAGAAGTCACCGGATAGTGCTTCAACACCTGTTTGACGGAATAGGCATTGTGGATATTCAGCCAATAGGCCAGTTGAACATTCTGACTCCATCGCGAAAGCGGCAGATCAACAGACAAAGCTGCGAGATAGAGATCCAGAGGACCTTGATTTTCTTTCCAGGATTTATAATCGATCAGCCCATCATGTGAAACATATTTGTACAGCTCGGCAGACCAAATGCTATGATCCGGGATTTTGACAACATGCTCAGCACTTGTTTCCGGCGATACATTTGGTCGGAAAATAAAGTGGATGATGAGGAGCAGAACGATATTCATTATCAGGGCGTGAGTTTCAAAAGGGGAATCGGTTCTACATGGGTGAAGTTAAAATGGGTAGAACGAGCGTCCGTGAGACATGCGTATGTAAAGGAATTACTCCTCTTCTTCCGGATCGTACTCAATGGGATCGATCATCGGCAGTCCGATCCATTTTTTCTCTTCAGGGCCGATCGAGAAAAAAGCCAGTATTCCACCGGAAGCTTTCGCAATCCTTGAAGCAAGAGAAACATATCCTTTATAAAGATACGCGCCAGTAGAAGGGTCAAGGGAAGCGAGGATAGGATTGAGTTCACTCAGCTTGTCGGACACGATCTGGCTTCGGGTCTTAATGTCTGTAGGCAGCGAGGCCATAAATTCTTTGATTTTACCGGGGAGTTCCGCATTGACCGCATCATGAAATTCCTGCATGCTTTCATCACCGGTATACGTCCTGATCTGGACGATTTTCTCAGCCCAGGCCAGTTCGTTTTTATCAATATTGCCATCCGCACCGGCGATTAAGATCGTGATGTAGGCGTGGGCGTCTTTGAGCTTAGCAATCGCTTCGAGAGATAGTGAACTCAGTTTCTGATCCATTAAGTTTGTTTTTATCTTGATTCAGGGCACAATATTAGGCATTTTGTATTACAGCCTGACCATCCTGACGCAAGACCTTTGTAAAGGAAAAAAGGGATTCCGCATGCAGGATTCGGTGAGGTGCCGGTCGAAAGAAGGGTGAACTGCAAAAGGGTTGATATGTTTACTATGCTCATATTCAGTCTTTTACAGCTAAAAGGCAAATTTAATATTTAAAGATGGAATCATAGTCTTTGGCTTGGTTAATTAGCCTTATATTTGCCACGTTTTTTTAAGACCTATTATTTAATAATACTATATATGCAAGGCAAAGGAATAGTTAAGTTTTTCCTGATTCTGCTGACAGTGGTTTGTGCACTGCAATACCTGTACCTGATCCCGACCCGCAAGGTGGAAAAGAAAGCCGATGAATACGGTGCGGCAGCAGCAGCAAATATCACTGAAGAAGGCGCAAAGAGCATAGCCTACAAACTGGCGCGATCCAATTACCTGGACTCTATGTCCAGCGAACCGGTCATCAAAATTCCGCTGCTAGGGACATTTAGCTATGAAAAACTCAAGCAGCAGCAAATCGCACTTGGTCTCGACCTGAAAGGCGGGATCAGCACAGTGCTTCAGGTGAATCTGAGAGAGTTTTTGGAAAACTTATCCAGCGGTACCAAAGAACCTGCGTTTTATGTGGCACTTGACAATGCCGATAAAGCATTGAAAAATGCCCAGACAGATTACATCACTTTGTTTGCGCAGGAATGGACCAAAGTAGCCGATGGCAAAAAGCTCGGACCCATCTTTGCCCGTAATGCAACCCTGCGAGAGGAGATCAATTTCTCTTCCTCTGATGGTGACGTCATTCGTGTCCTGAGATCGAAAGCGGATGAAACGGTTGATCTGACCTTTAAGCGATTGAAAGACCGAATTGATAAACTCGGTGTTGTTCAGCCAAACGTCTCTCTCGACAATGCACGCGATTTGATTCTGGTGGAACTACCGGGTATCGACAACCCTGAGCGCGCCAGATCATATCTGCAGTCGACTGCTAAACTCGAGTTTTGGGATATCTATCGCGTTTCAGATGCCGGCATCATGGATGCTTTTGTCCAGGCTGATGCGCAACTCAAAAAAATTGCGGAAGGCGATACCTCAAGGGTAGACGCTGAGCCGGAAATGCGCATTGATACGATCTATACACCTGTCTATGATACGCTTGGTCAAATCACTGATTCAACGATGAGCACGGTGGAAATACCCGTAGGTGATGGATTGTCAGGCGAAAACGGACCATTGTTGTCACAGCTCGATCTGAATTATTTTGACGGACAGACGATCCAATATCCGTTTTCAGTGATGGGTGTGGCCAATCGAAATCGCATCAAGGCTATTACAGAGATGCTTGATAACCCACAGGTGAAAAACATCTTCCCAAAGGATGTCAAGTTTATGTGGTCAGCCAAACCAACAGTCGATCAGGATGGTCTTGAGACGGATGCCTACGAATTGTATGCCATTAAGATGAAGCGCGGCTCGACCAAGGCACCCCTCGAAGGTGACCGAATCGTGTCCGCTACGTCCAACCCGGATCCGATGACCAACGAGGTTGCCGTGACCCTGAGGATGGACAACCTGGGCGCGAAAACGTGGGCAGATATGACCACAAAAGCAGCACAGGATAATAACAGGGAGATTGCAATTGCCCTCGATGATGAAGTGGTTTCAGCGCCTCGCGTAAATGAGCCTATCACCACCGGCGATAGCAGAATCTCAGGAAACTTTACAATTCAGGAAGGGCAGGATCTGGCCAATATTCTCCAGATCGGTAAGCTGCCTGCCAGCACCACAATCATCACTGGTCGGTCCGTCACTCGGACAGGACAATATCAACAAATCAATGATCGCATTGATTGTCGCGCTTGTACTCGTGATGCTCTTTATGGTCTTTTACTATTCAGGTAGTGGTATCATCGCCATAATCGCATTGATTGCCAACCTGTTTTTCATTTTCGGTGCACTCTCCTCCTTAGGTACGGTGCTCACACTGGCCGGAATCGCCGGGGTAGTATTGACCATCGGTATGGCTGTAGACGCCAACGTTATCATCTTCGAGCGTTGCCGTGAAGAAATACGCGCAGGGAAGTCACTGAAAACAGCTGTTACAGACGGCTTTAAGAATTCGTATTCCGCGATTATCGATGCCAACGTAACTTCTATTCTGAGTGCATTGGTACTCATTTATTTCGGATTAGGACCCATCAAAGGATTTGCGGTGACGCTCCTGATCGGTATTGTATTCTCCTTCTTCACCGCGGTCATCGTAGGACGCATGATCATAGAATGGTGGATGGCAAAAGGCAACACGATCGGATTCTCTACCTCCATGACAGAAAACACACTGGTCAATTTGAATGTAGACTGGTTAGGAAAACGAAAAGCAGCCTATATCGCTTCCGGTATTTTTATTGCCATCGGATTGATTTCCATGTTTACACGTGGATTCGAATTTGGGGTAGATTTCCGCGGAGGTTATTCGTACAATGTTGAAATCAAGGAAGGCACCAATTTTGATTTGGAGCAACTCCGGGTAGCCCTGACAGAATCATTCGGTAGCGCACCGGTAGTGAAAGCAATCGACGCAGCCAATACATACAATATCACCACCAGTTACCTGATTGATGATATGGCTGAAGATGCGCAGATGAAAGTAGCTGAAAAACTACATGCAGGCGTGGTCTCGGTCACCGGTGAGGATATGACGCTGGAAAATTTCCTGGTTACGGATTATTCTGGTACACATGTGACAAGTTCTGCGAAAGTAGGTCCGACCATTGCGGATGACATTAAGAAATCATCGTTTTATGCCGGTATCGTGGCGATCCTTCTCATTTTCGTGTATATCATGATTCGATTCAGCAAGTGGCAGTATTCTTTTGGTGCTGTACTTGCCTTGATACATGACACACTGGTGGTGCTTGCGTTCTTCTCGATATTCCGAGGCATTCTACCATTTTCACTGGAGATTGATCAGACCTTTATTGCTGCCTTGCTGACGGTGATAGGGTATTCGATCAACGATACCGTGATTATTTTTGACAGGATTCGTGAGAATTTCGGTCTGTATACCGGAAAAACTAAAAATGAGATTATCAATATGTCGGTTAACTCAACCATGAGCCGGACTTTGATTACCTCTTTGACAGTACTTTTCGTGGTATTGGCCTTACTCCTGTTTGGAGGAGCCAGCATTAAAGGTTTCGCCTTTGCACTCGTAGTAGGGGTGATTTCCGGAACTTACAGCACGATCTTTATCGCGACACCGGTTCTGGCCGACCTTTCTGGTTCGATTACACCTAAGACAGCCGGATCAGGGAGTTTTAAGCGTGCTACCGTGAAGAAATAATTTCAATTTACATATATAAAAGAAGGGAAGACTGTCACCGACATTCTTCCCTTTTTTTTTAACACTTTTGAATGCGCGTTTGTCTTACAGAGAATGTTTATTTTGCAACAGTTCAGTTAATGCATGCGTTATGATCCTGATGAGGCAGATATTTGTTTTGACAGCGGCACTGGTATTTTTTGTCAGTGCCTGTACCTTTACCCGGAAGGTGCGTACCGGAATGCAGGCTTATGAAGTGAAACAGTATTCAGTAGCCACTCAGCTCTTCGCTGAAGAATATGAATCCACCACACTAAAATCAGACCGAGCCATTCTGGCTTTTTATGCGGGAGAATCCTTCAGCCAGATGGGCGAGCCCCAGGCCGCTGCTGACTGGTATCTCAAGGCAAGTGAAAACGGATATGGTCCGGAAGCGAACGAGAGCTATGCCGATGCGCTAAAAAAACAGGAGAAGTATGCAGAAGCTATGGCTGTGTATGAAGAACTGTTTCAACAAACCCCGGGCAATGCCGGATACCGCGCCAATGTGAATCTCTGTCGCCAGGCCTATGAATGGAGCAATCAGAAAAACGAATCCGTGACGATCACGTCAGCTGAGTTTAATAGCCCCGGTGCAGATTATTCACCGGTGCCGACCGGCCCCGGCGAATTGATGTTTACCAGCGACTGGGATCCGGGTAACGGAGATACCTACCTGTGGACCGGAAGAGGTTTTTCCAATATCTACGAAGTGAATATTACCTCAGGCATAATTGATCTCTTTGATGACGTGATCAATACTGAAAAAAATGAAGGGACAGGGGTGATCGATCCTGAAGGCGGGATGATGGTGTTTACCCGTTGCTACGTAAAGGATGATTACGATGCCTGGTGCAAACTGATGTACAGCTACCTGCGGGGTGGTATCTGGTCAACCCCGGAACCTTTTTGGTTTGTCAAAGAAGGTATCAACTACGGACATCCTGCCTTTGCCGCCAATGGCACCACGTTGTTTTTCTCTTCAGACGATCCCGCAGGTCAGGGAGGTCATGATCTCTATATTTCTCAGTTTGACCCAAGTGAAGGCTGGTCAGAGCCGGTCAATATCGGAGGTGCAATCAATACTTCCGGCAACGAACAATATCCCACCGTTTTTGGAGACACCTTGTATTTCTCTTCGGATAAGCTCGCCGGATTGGGAGGCCTTGATATTTTTAAAACCTATCTCGCTGCAGACGGGAGCTGGGTATCACCCATTAACTTGAGAGCACCTTTCAACAGTGGTGGCGATGACTTTGGTTTTGTCATTGACACGTTTACGCCCCTGACAGAAGGCAATATTATGCACGGTTATTTCACTTCTTCCAGAAATGGAGGTGCCGGAGGAGACGACATATACGCATTTTCTGTTTCCGGCATAAAAGATGATATTGAAATTGTCGATCAACCAGTGGAAGAGATTCCGGAAGAAGAATTGATCGATTATCAGTTGTACCTCGTGCTTCGGGTGATGGAGCCCCAGTTTAAAGACAAAGGTGACCCCAACAGTCCGCGCATTGGGATGCGACCGTTGCCTAATGGTCCCATCATTGTAACAGAAGGAGTCACGGATCAGCGGTTTGTGACTGACGAACTCGGGCAATTTCTCACGCGTCTCGAGTGGGGAAAGGCTTA
>JAUHXV010000111.1 GCA_030426765.1 Bacteroidia bacterium
GACTCCGATCTTATCCTTATTGACGCTGACCGCATTGGATTGAATGGCCCGGCGCGCATCGCTCTTTGAACCCACAATGGTCGTGTGTAAAGACAATACATCGATCAGGGTAGGGGAACCGGAAAGGTCTGACATCGAAATCTCAAAAGAAGGAATTTCCTCTGCCACCATTTGAAGGTCGGCGTCACTCAGACTCAGGAGTTGTTCTTTACTGGCTTTGGCATTAAACAGAATATCCGTCACGTTACGGGCACTTTCGTACGCTTCACGACCGTGGATGCGAGAAGTAATCTCCTCTCCAAGAATCGCCTTGAGTGCATTCGGATACGTTTCATGTTCCTTCTCAAGTGCTTCTATTTCCTCTTTTGTGCGCAGTGAAAAATAGCGATACAGTTTGGCGATATCACGGTCATCGATATTCAACCAAAACTGATAAAACTTATACGGTGAGGTCATAGCCGGATCCAGCCAGATATTCCCTTCTTCAGATTTTCCAAATTTCTTGCCATCAGCCTTGGTAAGCAGTGGGGTAGTGATGGCAAAAGCTTCACTTTCTTCTACATTGCGACGAATAAATTCAGTACCCGAAGTGATATTCCCCCATTGATCCGAACCACCCATCTGGAGAATGCAGTTGTGCTCCCGATACAGACATAGAAAGTCATAGGCTTGTAAAAGCTGGTAACTAAACTCTGTGTAAGACATGCCTGTTTCAACACGACGTTTGACAGACTCTTTCGACATCATGTAATTGATCGTGAGATGCTTTCCCACATCCCGGAGAAATGTGATCGCATTCATATCCTTGTAGAAATCCAGGTTGTTGATCATGACCGCTCCCTTATCCGGATCATCGAAATCAATCATTTGTTTCATCTGCCTGACCTGATGCTCCAGGTTACGATCAAGTTCATCCAATGACTTCAATTCTCGCTCAGCATCTTTTCCGGAGGGATCGCCAATACGCCCTGTGGCACCTCCCATCAGCACGATAGGTTTGTGACCACATCGTTGAAAGAGGGTGAGGAGCATCACCTGAACGTAATTGCCCAGGGTTAGGGATGGTGCGGTAGGGTCAAATCCGATATAGCCCACAACCATTCCTGCATTAAGTTTTTCTTCCACACCCGGCGTTTGATCCTGAATCATGCCGCGCCATCGCAACTCTTCAATAAAAGACTTCGTCATTTGTTTTACGGTCATTATATACTTTACAGGGGCAAAAATGGAAATTTGCGCCCATATTTGCCTATAATCGCCCATTCCTTCAGCAAGAATTATGAAATACGAGCCCTGGATAGCCGGCAAACTCATGACTTCGGGAGGCGGAGGCTTCACCCGCGTGATCCTCTGGATCGCCACCGGAGCAGTCAGCCTCTCCGTAGCGGTGATGATCATCGCCCTCGGGATGATGACCGGATTCAAAGAGGAGATCACCAAAAAAATGTTTGGCTTCTGGGGGCATATTCATATCTCTGATCCCCGTGTGATCCATTCGTACGAAGCGCTTCCCTTTACCTATGATCCTGAAATGGTCGAATCGCTGGAAACCGTTCGTCAGGTGTATTCAGCCGAAGTGAATGGTTCAGGTGGCTCACCTTCTGTTGCCTCCAACCGCGGCATTGATCACGTTCAATCATATATCTATCTGCCGGGCATCATCACGCATGACAACCAAATGGAAGGAATCGTGCTGAAAGGGATTGGCGATGACTTCGACTGGACAAGGTTTAACGACTACAATGAATCCGGAGGTACTTGGGCTTCATTGGCGGTGGATGAAATCATAATCTCTCAAGTGACAGCAAACCGACTACGGCTGAAGCTAGAGGACAAAATGATCCTTCACTTTGTCAAAGAAGGCAGGCAGTTGCAACGACGTTTTACCATCAAAGGCATTTACAAAACCGGCCTTGAAGAGAGCGACACAAAATTTGCTTTAGCATCCATCGAACGCGTACGGGAAATTCTGGAATGGGACGAAACGCAAATTAGTGGTTTAGAAATCACCATCGAAGACATTGATGACCTCGGCATCATCACGGACTATATCTACCAGCACGAAATTCCTCCCCACCTGTATGCCGAAAACATCCGTGAAAAATTTCCCAGCCTCTTTGAGTGGCTCGAATTACAAGACATCAACACAGTCGTGATCATCGGCCTCATGCTGGCGGTAGCGATCATCAACATGATTACGGCGCTTCTCATCCTTATCCTTGAGCGGACACAGATGATCGGTATACTCAAGAGTATGGGCGCACGGGATGCGTCTATCCGTCAGGTCTTCTTATGGTTTGCGATGTTCATCACCGCCGGAGGCGTTGTGATAGGAAATATCCTTGGTCTTGGTCTGGCGTTCCTTCAGGACAAATATCGATTCATTAAGCTCGACGAAGCCGACTACTACCTCGACTATGCGCCGGTGATGGTCTTGCCCTGGCATCTCATTGCAGTTAATCTCGGCGCCCTTCTGATCATTGCCGTTTGCCTGATCGCGCCGTCCTTCCTTGTCGGAAAAATCAATCCGATTAAGACGATTCACTTTCAGTGAAGAGGCATAGGGCATGGAGCATGGGGCAATGAGCGTAGTGCGGAGGGCAAAGAGCAGAGAGTTTAGGGCAAAGAAGTTTCTAATAATAGTTAATTAAACCATGCGCACTTCGGTTTATTATCAGGTAAAAGAACCCATTCGATTCAGAAGGCTACCAATTGTATAATCACATCATACTTCTAGCAAACAATTGCTCACAACTTTCTTCTCTCTACTTATCACTCATTACTCCTTATGTAGGATAAGACAAGACAACTTGTCCCCTACGCCCTCTGCTCTTAGCCTTCCGCCCTTTTCTGGACTGTTTTTTGCATATCATGTTCTGAATCATGCATTTGGAACCCAAAACCTTTTGTTTACCTTTGTGCGCGAACTAAATTATTCATCGTTTAATGGAAGGTAGTAGTTGTTATGACCAGGTATTATCATATCGAGGACGGAGCCATAGCCGAACTGGAAGCACCTGTACTTTCCTGCTGGGTCAATATATGCCCACCTTTCGAGGAAAATGAACTCGTCGCCCTGGCGGAGAAGTTTGATATTCCCCACGATTTCCTGATTGACTCCCTTGATATTGACGAGCGTTCTCGCTATGAACGCGAAGATGACGTGCGCCTCATCCTGGTCAATACACCGGTCCTGAACCAGATCGATCAGGAAAACGAAGCCATCTACGTCACTGTACCGATCGGTATCATTCTGACCCAGGACCATGTCCTGACGATCAGCCCAAATGAGAATCCTATCATCCAGCGCTTTATTGAAGGCCGCGTCAAAGGGTTTAACCCTGCCAAAGAGCAACTGTTTGTTCTACAGATACTCGAACAAAACGTACTTCGATTTCTCGACAGCCTGAAAAAGCTCAACCTCAAGCGGAATGTCATTGAGAGTGAACTCTATAATTCCAGCCGTAACTCCGAACTGAAGCAACTGCTCCGCATCGAAAAGAGTCTGGTCTATTTTGTGAATGCCCTCGGTTCTAATGAACTGCTGAAGATCAAGATGAAAAGGACGGATTTCCTCAGGCTGGGGGAGAACAAGGAGGAGGATGACTTCTTCGAGGACATCATCATTGACAATGGACAGGCTCTGAGTATGGCCAATATCTACACGAATATCCTGAGTGGGACTATGGAAGCCTATACCTCTATTGTGTCCAACAACCTGAATACGTTTATCCAGCGCCTAACTGTCATTACGATCATCCTGATGGTGCCTACGCTTGTAGCCAGCTTTTATGGGATGAATGTGGCCCTGCCTTTGTCCGGCACTCCGGGTGCTTTTTACTGGGTTTTACTGATTGCGGCCTCCATCAGCCTCTTCCTGGTGTGGTTTTTCAGGCGGAAAAACCTGTTCTAATACGGACCTGCTTCTCCTCAATCTCCGATTGGCCCTGACTGTTAAAAATCATAAAAAACCAAAGGTTTTCCACACTTTTTACGTGCTTTTGCACGCTGGTAATCCATGCCGGACGGGTTTTTCAAAAGTTTTACACACGGCCCGATTTTTTTTCTTTGTGTAGTTTCCACTAACTCAACATATTATACATTTTCTCCACATGATGTGGATAAAATGTTTTCATATTAAATAAAAACTTCATTTATTTAGTGTCATCAAATCGGGGATATCTCCATGATCGACCAGAGTATGATTTTTCACTGATTTGATCACCAATTTTAGACATAGGATTACACAAACCACCTGATTGCCCGTAAAAAAAGCGGTTCCTGTCAGGAAATTGCTGTCTCCAACCGGTAACGCCGCCGGAGAGAGCCTTAGGATTGTCTCCTCTGATGGAAATTGGTGATAACTAATTTTTGAACCAACCTGATTAAAGAGTAACCAATGAAAGAAGAGACTATTACTAACACATTCGTCGAGCCCTTACTGAAAGACAACCCCGGCCGCTTTGTCGTTTTCCCTATACAACACCAGGATATATGGCAATTCTATAAAATGTCCGAAGCCAATTTCTGGACCGCCGAAGAAATAGATCTCCAACAGGATCTCCAGGATTGGAACAACAAGCTCAACGACGATGAGCGCCATTTCATCAAACATGTATTAGCCTTCTTTGCCGCCAGTGATGGAATCGTCAATGAAAATCTCGCCGAACACTTTGTCAGCGAAGTCCAGTACACCGAAGCCAAATTCTTCTATGGGTTCCAGATCATGATGGAAAATATCCATTCGGAAACCTATAGCTTATTAATAGATACCTATATCACCGATGTCAAAGAGAAAGACTACCTCTTTAATGCCATCGACACGCTCGACTGTGTAAAGAAAAAGGCAGAATGGGCACTTCGCTGGATTGATCAGGGCAACTTCCAGGAAAGACTGATCGCCTTTGCCGCTGTCGAAGGTATTTTCTTCTCAGGTTCATTCTGTTCCATCTTCTGGCTAAAGAAACGCGGCCTGATGCCCGGTCTGACGTTTTCCAATGAGCTGATCTCAAGAGATGAAGGCATGCATTGTGATTTTGCCTGCCTGTTATATAATAAGCATATCGTCAACCGCCTCGATAGCTCGGTTGTCAAAGACATCATCACCGATGCAGTGGCCATCGAAAAAGAATTTGTTTCCGATGCGCTGCCGGTCAAATTGATTGGAATGAACGCCGATCTGATGTGCCAGTATATCGAATATGTCGCAGACAGACTGCTCATCGCACTCGGCCAACCCAAAGTATATAATGCCGAAAATCCATTCCAGTGGATGGAACTCATCTCCATTGCCGGAAAAACCAACTTTTTTGAAAAGCGCGTCGGTGACTACCAGAAAGCCGGAGTCATGGGCGACCGAAAAGACCAGGTGTTTAGCATCGACGAAGACTTCTAAAAAAAGCAGTGAATAGTGAGCAGTGAGTGGTGAGTTTTGAAATATACTAATCGCAATAGAGCTCTTCAATCATTATAAATTAAAACGTATCAAAATCATAAACAGCCTGAAGTAAATATAGAGCTAAGAACAGTTCACCTTTGACTATAAACACTTCACCCTTTTTCACCCTTTATAATCCCTCAACATATGCAAGTACTTAAACGATCCGGAAAACTAGAAGAAGTAAGTTTTGACAAGATCACCGCGAGAGTAAAAAAGCTCGTGTACGGTCTGTCTGACCACGTCAATCCGATCAAGATCTCGATGAAAGTCATCGAAGGCTTGTATGACGGCGTCACCACTTCAGACCTGGACAACCTGGCTGCAGAAACCGCTGCGACCATGGCCGCCGTACATCCTGATTATGCGCTGCTCGCTTCCCGGGTAGCCATTTCCAATCTCCATAAGAACACCAACAAGTCGTTTAGCGAAACAATGCGTGCGCTGTACGATTATGTAGATCCGGTGACCAATCAACGTGCGAGCCTGATCAGTGAGGAGACTATCAATACGATAGAGAAGCATGCCGATGCATTGGACAGTGCTATTATCTATGACAGGGATTTCACTTTTGACTACTTTGGATTTAAGACCCTGGAGCGTTCCTACCTCCTGCGCATGGATGGCAAAGTAGCCGAGCGACCACAGCACATGCTAATGCGTGCTGCCGTAGGTATTCATGGCGATGATGTGGAAGCTGCCATCGAGACCTATAATCTGATGTCCGAAAAGTGGTTCATCCACGCGACACCTACACTATTTAATGCTGGAACACCAAAGCCGCAGTTGAGCAGCTGCTTCCTGCTGAGCATGGTAGACGATAGCATCGAAGGTATCTTCGAAACACTTTCTCGATGTGCCAAGATCAGCCAGTCTGCAGGTGGTATCGGACTGAGCATTCACAATATCCGCGCTACAGGAAGCTATATTAAAGGTACCGGTGGTACGAGCAACGGAATCATCCCAATGCTCAAAGTATATAATGACACCGCGCGCTATGTCGATCAGGGAGGAGGAAAACGCAAAGGCGCATTTGCCGTTTACCTGGAACCCTGGCACGCCGATATCATGCCTTTCCTCGACCTCAAAAAGAATCACGGTAAAGAAGAACAACGCGCCCGTGATTTGTTCTACGCGCTTTGGATCCCGGATCTGTTTATGGAACGCGTGAAGAATGATGACAACTGGTCATTGTTCTGTCCGAACGAAGCACCCGGATTATGTGATACCTATGGAGGAGAGTTTGAAGCCCTCTATCACAAATATGAGCAGGAAGGCAAAGCCCGGAAAGTGGTAAGAGCACAGGAGATCTGGTCCGCCATTATCGAGAGCCAGATCGAAACCGGCACACCTTATATGTTGTATAAGGATGCTGCCAATAAGAAGAGCAACCAGAAAAATTTGGGTACAATTCGTTCGTCCAACCTCTGTACGGAGATCATGGAGTACACCTCTCCGGATGAAGTAGCAGTCTGCAACCTGGCATCCCTCGCGCTGCCAAAATTTGTTGAGGATGCAACGTTTGATTTCCAGAAACTGTATGAAATCAGCCGAGTCGTGACCCGTAACCTAAACAAGGTGATCGATGTCAATTACTATCCAATCCAGGAGGCACGTAATTCAAACATGCGTCACCGTCCGATAGGAATCGGTGTACAAGGTCTTGCGGATGCATTCATTCTCATGGGGTATGCATTTGACAGTCCGGAGGCACGCCAGCTCAACAAAGACATCTTTGAAACCATTTATTTTGCTGCCGTCACCGAATCGAATGCAATCGCAAAG
>JAUHXV010000112.1 GCA_030426765.1 Bacteroidia bacterium
TCCTTTTTTCATAATTCTTAAGTTTAAAGTTAGGCATTTTGTCTACTTTTAAACTGTCTGAAAAACGGGGAAGGCTACACTATTTGATTAAGTATTTGCAATGATTTATCAATTGGAAAGTGACCTTTAACAACCCAAAAATTTACTTTTATAATAGAGCGCTATTTTAAAAGTAAATTACATATCAACTAATGAAACAAACTTTGACAAAATGGTGGGTATTTGGCCTGTTCCGGGGGGGCTTTTATGTTTGTGTTTCAATGTGTTTTGCATCCAATGAGTGAAGACAAGAAAGTAATTCCTCAAGAATTGCTCCCTTGCTTTGCTTATTGGATTATTGGTGGATTGGTTCTTGGATGGATATTCATGAAATATTTTGCAAAATTCCCAAAGAAAAAATCAACCTAAAGTGAGTCATCCTAACATCGTGTAACACAGAACAAAAGAATACCTAAACCATCAATCATAAGTTAATCAATCCCCTTCTTCCAATTCAAATACTCATTCACCGGTTTCTTGAATACTTCTGAAAGATTCATTGAAAGTGTAGTAGACGGGATGTATCGACCCGTTTCTATCGAGTTAATCGTTTGCCGTGAGACTCCAACTTTTTCAGCAATCTCCTCCTGAGTGAAGTCAAGATATACCCTTTCCAACTTAATAGTGTTTTTCACTATCTGGATAACTTTAGCGAATTGAACGATGCCAAATGAACCAGGAGCATGAAAATAATTATGTTATCTGCCTCCAGTGAGAGAGCAAAATCACCACCAAAGAGCGATTCGAAAATTGGAATTAAAATAACCACAAAAGCACCTAGAAGTGCAAAATCCGGGCAAGCTGAGCCACCCATTCCGTTTTAAAGTGACCCACCCTTTTTTGAGGGTAAATTAAAGGCCTAAATCAGTGGTTTTTTATTCATTTATTTGGTTTTATTTCTTTCTCTTTTTTCTCATCGATTCACCGGCTAACGCGATGCTATTTCCCATATGAACAATTCGGTCCTCCCGATTTTTTGGGAGGCATCCGCAGGTCTTTTCTGTAATTAATTCAGACTATCCGTTGATAGGTATTTGAGAGGTGATAATCAAGAATCCAATGTTGTATCGATCCTCGACTAGCTCTTGTAAGATTTTACTATAATCTATAGCGAATTTCTAATTATCATATCTGGCAGCTCTTCACCATCGTTGATAAACTTCATGGAAATGGAATTGACGCAGTGCCGCGTGTTTTTTTCTGTCATGCGTTCCCCGGTAAAGACATGTCCGAGGTGACCTTTGCAATGCGAGCAAATGATTTCCACTCTTCGACCGTCCGCATCCGGATGTCGTTCGACAGCGCCTTCGATCTCATCATCAAAGCTTGGCCAGCCGCAACCGGAATCAAATTTATCCGCCGAAGTATAGAGCGGTTGGTTGCATTGACGACAGATATAGGTGCCCGGCATTTTGTGCTTGTCGTATTCTCCTGTAAAAGGACGTTCGGTGCCTTTGTTCAGCAGCACGCGGGCTTCTTCAGGAGAGAGAGGATTGTACGTCATGATTAATAGTAAGTTATGTGTCTGTGCGTTATAAGAGTAAACAACGGTTCATTGATGTAATAGTTTCCGGTTCCCAGCTTTTCTTTTCGCAGGATTCCATCCTCAGTCAATTGGTTGAGGTAGTTGGCCGCAGTGATCCTGGATACATTCAGGTCTTGTACTACAAATTCAATTTTGGTGTAAGGGTGTTTGAATAGGTTATGAACCAATTCCGGGCTGTAAAATTTGTACTGGTTTTTCAGCTTTTCTTCAGTCTCTTGCATTAATGCTTTGATGTCCTTGATAAGCTCAATAGTCTCCAGGGCGGTTTCTGTGATGCCGTTCACCATAAAAAGTACCCATTCTTCCCACAGGTTTTCCTGCCGGATATTCTGCAGAAGGTGGTAATATCTTGATTTGTGTTGGATGATATAACTGCTTAAGTAGAGCACAGGTAAAGATTGAAGGTCTTGTAAAATGAGGTAAAGGAAATTGATGATCCTCCCGGTCCTTCCATTTCCATCATAAAACGGATGTATGCTTTCAAACTGAAAATGAATGAGGGCCATTTTCACCAAAGGGTCAAATGGATCCAAGGTGGTGTCATTGATGTAGTTTTCCAGGTTTGTCATCAACCGTATTATTTCTTCAGGATCCTGGGGAGGCGTATAGATCGTTTCTCCGGTGATTGCGTTTTGCAAAGCGGTGCCTGGAAGTTTCCTGAAGCCTGCATTATTTTTTTCCAGAACCTCATGAACCTGCAGGATGGTTTTATTCGTAAGCAATCCTGTTTTTTGGATCAAATCGAATCCCACTTTTAAGGCTTCTATATAGTTCTCCACCTCTTTTGCTCCGGCTGACGTGAATGAGTCAAATTTTAAACCCGATTTAAACAGCTCATCGTGCGTTGTGATGATATTTTCAATCGCGGAACTGTCCTTGGCTTCCTGGAGTGCGAACGTATTAATAAGAATGTTTTGATTGGGAATCGACATGGCTAATACCTTGAGTTCGGCCAGGGCGGCATGTGCGGCCGGCAGTGATTTCAGCACCCGTTTGGTTTCCAAATCAGTGGGAATGGGTAATAAATCTAATGTCCATGGAGATGACATACTTTGTAAAGAATTTTGTGTTTTCTTTACAAATATAGGGTCTTTTGTAAAGAAAATCAATATTTCTATACAAAGCAATCGCTAAATGTATAGATTTTGGACTTTTCTTAACAAAGCAAGTGCTAGAGAAGTCCCGTCAGACCACCCGGCCATACGCCAAAAAGAAGGCTTAGGCCCGCACAAATACACGTTACGATAACATAGATTATAGGAAAGCGCATCGGTGTTTGGTCAGCTGGTTTCGTGTACATCGCGAGGATGACCTTAAAGTAATAATAGACGCCCACGATCGAGGCAACCACCGCCAAAAGCGTAATCAGCATATACCCGTTTCGGATCGCTTCAGAGAAGATGTAATATTTCCCCAGGAATCCAGCAAGCGGAGGAATACCCGCGAGCGACAACATACACATCGTGAGCATCGCCGCATGAAAAGGCTTCTTCTGACCGAGACCATTAAATGCGTCAATGGATTCATTTCCTGCCGAACTGAAAACAGGTAAAGCCACAGAAAACGCACCAATAGTTGCCAAGATATAGGTGGCGCCGTAAAACAGCAGTGCAGGTGCCGCATTGGTTTTGTAACTCAAAATCGCCAGGATCATATAACCCGCATGCGCGATGCCGGAATAGGCAAGAAGTCGTTTGAAATTGACCTGATGCAACGCGATCAGATTACCCATGATCATCGTCGCCGCAGCCACAAACACCAGAAGTGTCCCGGTATACGCGGAGACACCGGCATATCCTGTGGACATCAGGCGGTAGAAAGCGGCAAAAAAGGTGACCTTGACGAGGGTCGCCATCAGCGTCGTAATCAGAGAAGGCGCACCTTCATACACATCCGGACTCCAGAAATGAAACGGTACCGCCGCTACTTTAAATAACATCGCGCACATCGCCAGCAGTGCCCCGGTCAAAAACATAGGACTGCTCATCCCACCGGTTTCGGCGAAAGCTGTGATCTTCGCGATCTCAAAAGATCCTGCCGCTCCATAGGTCAGGGTGATACCCAGCAACAAGATCGCGGAGGCAAACGCACCCATCAGGAAATACTTCATCCCCGCTTCATTGGACCGCGCATCAAACTTGCGGCTACCCGCGAGGATATACAGGGAGATCGACACGATCTCGATGCCCAGGTAGAGCATCACGAGATTTGAAAAGCTCGTCAGGACCATCGCTCCACACAATATGAATACGATGATCGTCACATAATCACTCAGATGATGCTGTTCGTCACGGTAAAAATCATGCGTCATGGCAAATAACAAAGCACCGGCAAAGATGAGCACGCCATTAAACGCTACGGTAAAGTGATCGATCTGGACCATGGATGACATATCCAGGCCGGCAAACATAAAGGCATCCATAGCCGACCAGTTCATCAGATTGACGCCAAAGATTGCCGCCAGGCCGATGAGGACTACCGGAATCAACAACTTGCGCAGGTTGAATATCTCCATGACAAGACAAAGCATGCCAAGACCCACAGTATAAATTAATGTATTCACAATATTTCCTTTATGTTGGTTCCCCGCCGAAATGATCCTGATACATTATTCGGGATCATCTTCCGCTGAGGTCAATTTATTTTAGATCACGCGATAGCTCATGATGTCCTGCAGCACCGGTTCTGCCATATTCAACACCGGCTGCGGGTAAACGCCCATCACAAAAATCAGGAGGACAATCACACCCAGCACCACCAGTTCATTCCATTTCAGATCCGGAAATTCCGGCACATAACTACTTACATTTCCAAGCATCACTTTTTTATACATGCGCAGCATATACGCAGCACCCAGGATGATCGTCAGGCCCGCAGGCACCGCCATCCAGTTGTTGTATTCATATACACCGTACAGAAGCAAAAATTCTCCAATAAACCCATTGGTCAGTGGAAGTGCAATACTGCCCAGCACCACGATCATAAACATCGTTGAAAAAATCGGCGCGAGATTGCGTATCCCACCGAGTTCGTTGATCTCATTCGTATTCGTTCGATTCATTAAGATATCTGCACAGAAGAAAAGTCCGACCACATTAATACCGTGCGCGAACATCTGGATCACACCTCCTTGCAGACCTTGTATATTCCAGGCAAATATCCCGGCGGCAATCAGGCCGACGTGCGCTACAGAAGAATACGCCAGAAGGTTTTTCAGGTTACGCTGTTTGAGCGCAATGATGGAAGCATAAACGATTCCCGCTACACATAGTATCATAACCAGCTGGCCCCATTTCGCCACACCGAGGGGAAGTACAGGAAGCAGCCAGCGGATCAGACTGTAGGTACCCATTTTCAGCATGATACCGGAGAGCAGCATCGTACCCTGGGTCGGAGATTCTCTGTAGGTATCCGCCTGCCAGGTATGGAAAGGTACAATCGGAATCTTGATGGCAAACGCCAGGAAGAAGGTCCAGAAAAGCCAGCTTTGGGCTTCTTCGGAAACGACCATTCCATAAAGCTCACGAATATCAAAAGACTGCCCGGGGTTGTACCAGTACAACATGATAAATCCGAAGAGCATTAAAAGGCTACCGGCCAGTGTGTAGATGAAAAATTTCAGGGTGATGGCTACGCGATTTCTTCCTCCCCATCGCAGGGCTATGAAGTAAATCGGGATCAAAGCGAGTTCCCAAAAGATGTAATAGAGCAATCCATCCATCGCCATAAATACCCCGACGAGGGCAAACTGCATCAGAAGGATCAGCGAATAATACCCTTTCGCGTTGTTGATCTCTCGGTTAAAACCGGATAGGATAATGAGTGGAAGCAGCAGGTTAGTCAGCACAACCATCAGCAGGCTCAGTCCATCAAGTCCCAGGTGAAAAGACACCTTTGGGGCATCAATCCAATCGTGAAACACATAGAAGGCTTCCGGACCTGAAGTTTGAAATAAGCTGACCGCGTAGCACGTCAATGCCAGCTCAACGCCCGCAAAACCCAATGCGATTTTGGACGCGAGTTTAGAACCACTGAGTAAAACAAACAGCGCCGCTACTAAAGGAAGTATGAGAAGTAGTATCGTCATCATCAGATCAGCAGTCTTATTATAAACAGAAGGACTATACCGAGGACCATGGCAAACACATACGTGCCCGTGTCTCCGGCCTGCAAACCTCTCAGGGCCTGGCCGCCGGAGTACATAGCAGAGGCAATGCGATGCACGATCTGGTCTAATATTTTTTTATCAAAAACGGCTGCGAGCCATTCAGAAAGTTTGAATACCGGATGCACGATATATCGGTCAAAAATTTCATCTACGTAAAACTTGTTGTACATGACCTTGACAAATCCGGTATGTGTGTCTTCCGATTCGGGGATGGCTTGCTGCTGTACGTATTTTCTGTACATAAACCAGATAGCAACAATGGCTGCCAAACCGGCGAAGGTCATGAGGCCGATCTCGAGACTGTGGCTGATACCATGACCCTGGTGCGTCCACATATCGGAAGGTGCGGTTACAGAAGACAGGTACCCATCCAGCCAATGTGAAACATGAAAGACAGCCGGTAATCCCATTGCCCCACCGATCACAGCAAGCACGCAAAGCACGACTAATGGCAAGGTCATCACCCACGGTGATTCGTGAATCTTCGCACGTGTCACTTCACTGCCTCTGAAGTCGTTGAAGAAAGTGAGAAAGACGAGACGGAACATATAGATGGCGGTGAGAATAGAACTGATCGACATCAGGATCCACACCAATTTATTTTGTTCAAAGGCATGTGCCAGGATTTCATCTTTCGAGAAAAATCCGGATAGCAGAGGAAATCCTGATATCGCCAGTGAGGCCAGGATGAAGGTAATGTAGGTGATGGGGATCAGCTTCCTCAATCCACCCATTTTCCGAATATCTTGTTCGCCATGCAGCGCGTGGATCACACTTCCCGCACCAAGGAATAGCAGGGCTTTAAAAAATGCATGCGTGACAAGGTGGAAGATCCCGCTGCTGAATGCGCCGAATCCGAGCGCAACGAACATGAGTCCCAGTTGCGAAACGGTAGAGTAGGCGAGTACCTTTTTAATATCATTTTGTTTGAGACCGATGGTCGCAGCGAGAATTGACGTGGCCACACCAATCCATAATACGATGGTAAGTGTGTCCGGTGCCAAAGCAAACAGCACGTTGGACCGCACAATCATATAGATGCCTGCTGTGACCATGGTAGCCGCGTGAATCAAGGCGGACACCGGTGTCGGTCCTGCCATCGCGTCAGGAAGCCAGGTATAGAGGGGTAGTTGTGCAGATTTTCCGGTGGCACCGATAAATAAGAGTAAGGTGATGATCATGAGGAGACTTCCATTCGTGGCCAGATCCGGTGCCATTTGCCCAACGGTCTGAATATCCAATGTGCCGAAATGGAACAGAATGAAAAACATACCCAACAGGAAGCCAAGGTCACCGATGCGGTTCATGACAAATGCCTTTTGAGCTGCGTCGTTGAATGGTTCATTTTTATACCAGAAACCGATCAGGAGATACGAACATAGTCCTACACCTTCCCATCCGATAAACATCATCAGGTAATTGCTGCC
>JAUHXV010000113.1 GCA_030426765.1 Bacteroidia bacterium
TCGATGTGCTGACGATAGAAATTGAAAAAGTCAATTTGGAGGCTCTCACCGAACTGGAAGCCATGGGAAAGATCGTTCACCCTTCCCCTGCGGCAATAGGGATCATTCGGGACAAAGCGAAACAAAAAGAATTTTTCATTGAACAGGGATTGCCTGCTGCACCGCAAGTCTTGTTTGACACAAAAGAGGAGGTCCGCAAAGGCCTTGAGGCAGGAACGATAAAAATCCCTTTCGTCCAGAAAGTGCGTTCAGGCGGGTACGATGGCCGGGGCGTGGCTATAATACGCAAGGAGGGGGATCTGCCCCTCTTGCTTGACGGAAAGTGCCTTGTGGAGCCTTTGGTCGATATTGAAACCGAAGTTTCCGTCATAGCGGCCAGAAATGCGAACGGAGAAATCAAAACCTTTCCCCCGGTAGCGATGGCATTTCATCCTGAGGCCAACCTGGTCGAGTATCTGTATTGCCCCAGTGGAATTGGCCCTGCTCTCGAACTGGAAGCTACCCAAATCGCACAGGCCGCTATTGAATCTCTCGAAATGTCAGGCCTTCTTGCTGTCGAACTCTTTCTGACCACGGACGGAGACTGGCTCATCAACGAGGTTGCTCCGCGCCCGCATAACAGCGGACACCACACGATTGAGTGTTGCAGCGTGAGTCAGTTCCAACAACATCTGCTGTCTATTTGTAATCTGCCGTTGATTGACCCAGAGTTGCTTCAACCTGCTGTCATGGTCAATCTGCTCGGAGAGGAAGGCTATACCGGTCCTGTTAAATATGTAGGCATCGAACAGGCATTGCGTCTGGGCTCCGTATATGTGCACCTGTACGGAAAAACAACTACCAAGCCTTTTAGAAAAATGGGCCATCTTACTGTATCGAACCGAAGCGTGAGCCGGGCGATTAAAACGGCTAACTTTATCAAAGATCAAATCAAAGTCATCGCATGAGTCAACCATTAGTTTCAATTGTTATGGGATCTGATTCGGACCTGCCGTATATGCAGCAAGCCATTGACTTTCTCACTTCATTTGAGATCGCACATGAAGTAGATATTGTTTCTGCACATCGCACACCTGACAAACTGATGTCGTACGCAAAAGAAGCACATCAGCGCGGCATCAAAGTGATTATTGCCGGAGCCGGTGGTGCAGCACATTTACCGGGTATGATTGCCAGCGTAACCCCTCTGCCTGTGATCGGTGTACCGGTCAAATCGGACTCAAATGCAACGGAAGGTTGGGATTCTATTCTATCTATTCTACAAATGCCAGGCGGTGTGCCTGTTGCCACAGTCGCCGTAAATGGTTCCAAAAACGCAGGCATTCTGGCCGCTCAGATCATTGGCTCTTCAGATACTGATGTACAGAATAGAATGCTGCTGTTTAAAAAAGAAATGAAAGAGGCGGTGGATGCCAAGGCAGAAAAGCTTAAAAACTTGTAGCGTCTGTTTCGCGTAAAAGACCAGATAACTCGCACAAAATGATGTACACGGCTAACGCGCAGACAGCAAATATTCCAAAAAAGGAAAGGGACCTAGCTTCGCTTATCTGCGAGCAAATAAAGGGCGGCCATCCGGATGGCAACTCCATTTTCTACCTGCTGCAAAATGATGGCATGTTCTGAATCTGCCAGATCGCTTGTGATCTCCACGCCTCTGTTGATTGGGCCCGGATGAAGGATTGTAATGGGTTTTGGCAAAGTATTCAGCACTTCGCGATTAAGGCCAAAATACATGGCGTATTCGCGCAGGCTGGGAAAAAACTTAGTCTCCTGCCGCTCCAGTTGGATTCGAAGCACATTCGCGACATCACACCAGGCGAGTGCTTTTTTCAGGTCATGTTCAACTTTGACGCCCAGGCTCTCTATATGGCGAGGCATCAGTGTCGGCGGGCCACAGAGTTTTACTTCAGCACCGAGTTTGTTAAGGCAGTAAATATTGCTGAGCGCCACCCGGCTGTGTTTGATATCCCCGATAATGACCACTTTTTTTCCTTTCACACTTCCCAGTCGCTCCCGGATAGAATAGGCATCGAGCAGAGCCTGCGTGGGATGTTCGTGTGTGCCGTCACCTGCATTGATGATGCTGGCATCGATACGTTTGGCCAGGTACATATGCGCACCTGGTGCAGGATGGCGCATCACCACCATATCGACTTTCATGGAAAGGATGTTATTGACAGTATCGAGGAGACTTTCGCCTTTGCTCACGGAGGACGAACTGGCACTGAAGTTTATCGTATCAGCACTCAACCTTCGTTCAGCGAGTTCAAATGATATGCGGGTGCGGGTTGAATTTTCGAAAAAGAGATTGGCGATCGTGACATCGCGGAGGGAGGGGACTTTTTTAATCGGGCGGTTGATGACTTCTTTAAACTGATCAGCCGTCTCAAAGATCAAATTAATATCCGCTGCATTGATATACTTGATCCCCAGGAGATGTTTTGTGCTCAGTTGCTTGTTTGCCATATCCCTATTTTACATCTTCTTTACTGGCATAAATCCGGACTTTGCCGCCCTTGCCTTCATTCCATTCGACTTTGACATATGCCTGATCGAGGGCATCGACCACCATCCCGGAGTAATCTGTCTGAATGGGTAAATCTCTGTTAAACCGCCTGTCAATGAGGACCAGGAGTTCTATTTTCTCAGGCCTTCCAAAATGCTGTAGTGCTGAAATCGCTGCCTGGATCGTGCGACCGGTATAGAGCACATCATCGATCAGGATTACCTTCTTACCCTCAACCAGGAAATCGATTTTCATTTCATTTGCCTTGATAGGCTCCTCGCGTGTACGGAAGTCGTCTCTGTGAAAGGTTACATCCAGCAAGCCGTATGGAATGGACTTGAGTTTACCGATACGCTTTAGGCGCTCAACAATTCGGTCGGAAAGGGCGATGCCGCGGGGTTGGATTCCGATAATACAGGAATCTGAGAAATCTCCGTGATACTCAATGAGTTGGTGGGTCAGCCTGTCGAGGACGAGGTCGAGTTTCTGTTCAGAAAGGATAATTCTCCCGGTGGCCATTGAGCGCAAATATACTTCTTCATTTTTGTTGGAAGGTCATCGGCGAATAATTGGATTTGAGAATTCGGACTCACTCTGTAAGCTTGTCCTCTACTTCGCCTATAATTTTTTCCAGTGCTTGCCGGTTTTCTTCACTTAGCTTATCCATATCAATCTGTCGGAGCTCGTCCTGCAGCTCTTTGAGATTGTCTTTGACCTCTTTAGATGTCTGCTGGTCTGAGGATTTCAGCTTCTCCAGCATCGCACCCACTTTATCGATCAGGCTGTCAAATTCTCCTTCATCGTATTTCTCCTTTTGCGTGCTGAGAAAGTCTCCTACCGCCTTGCCCAGCTCTTTCGTTTCATGGACGATGATCTCTGCTTTTGCCTTGTCATCACCTTTGCCAAAGAAATACATATACCCAACATAGCCGGCCAGAAGTATCAATATTGTAAATATCAGCTTTCTCATACCTTTTTATAGTTATCAAACCTTTGTGAAATCTCAATATCCTAACATCCTCGTCCCTAAAAATAGTTCACGAGGTGGAATTACACCCCATCTACCCGGAAAGTAGGTGGTTCCTGTTGTTCTGCCTATTTTTGCCCTCCTTATTGGTAAAACAAGCATATGAAACCTGATTATCGTTCGATTGAAGAAAAGTGGAAAAAGATTTGGTCGGACAACAATTTATATAAGGTCACGGAGGATCCATCCAGACCCAAGTATTATGTCCTGGATATGTTTCCCTACCCTTCCGGTGCCGGCCTGCATGTGGGTCACCCGCTGGGATACGTGGCCAGCGACATTTTTGCACGTCATCGCCGCATGCTGGGCTACAATGTCCTGCATCCGATGGGATACGATGCTTTTGGCCTTCCGGCTGAACAGTACGCACTGGATACGGGCGTGCATCCTGCAAAGAGCACTTCGGACAATATCACCCGATACCGACAGCAACTGGATAACATCGGTTTCTCCTTTGACTGGAGCCGCCAGGTAAGGACGGATGATCCATCCTATTATCGATGGACCCAGTGGATTTTTCTCAAACTGTACCATCACTACTACGATACGTTAAAAGACAAGGCTTGTCCTGTTGCTGACCTCGATACTTATTTCGCCAAAAACGGAAGTGTCGGAGTGCCCGCTACAGGCTCAGTGCATGGTCCGTTTACAGCAGCCCAATGGGCTTCGATGACGGCAGCCGAGCAGGAAGAAATTCGGATGAATTACAGGCTGGCGTATCGAAAAAAGGGATTTGTCAACTGGTGTGAAGCACTTGGAACCGTACTGGCCAATGACGAGGTGAAAGACGGTGTCAGCGAACGGGGCGGACATCCTGTGGTACAGAAGGAGATGATGCAATGGGCTTTGCGGGTCACCGCCTATGCGGAGCGCCTTCTCAACGGGATGGATGATATTGAATGGAGTGAGAGTCTGAAAACTATTCAGCGAAACTGGATTGGAAAATCAGAAGGCGCGTATATCGATTTCACAGTAGAAGGACTTTCAGGCAAAGCGATAAAGGTATTTACAACGCGTCCGGATACCCTTTTTGGCTCTACTTTTCTCGTTCTGGCAAAGGATCACGAACTTGTAAAAGATCTTCTGGCCACCACCAACCATCAGGACGCTCTGGCCTATCTCGAGCGGTCAGCTACGCGGGTAACCGACCATCGGAGCGGAGGTGATGCCGAACCGGATGGTGCATGGACCGGTGCATATGCCATTCACCCGATCACGAAGGAGAAAATCCAGATCTGGATGGCAGACTATGTGTTGAGCGATTACGGTACCGGAGCCATCATGGCGGTACCCGGTGGAGATGAGCGCGATCTGGCATTTGCAAAATTTCACCATCTGGAAATCATTCAGGTGATCGATCAGAGCCAATTTGAAAACGCCGGAATGGAGGACAAAGTGGGTGTCCTGAAAAATTCCTCATTTCTTAATGGATTGGAAGTACAAGAGGCCATTCAAAAAATGCTCACCTATCTTGAGGAGAATGGCTTGGGCAAAAAACAAATCGCGTATAAACTACGGGATGCCAACTTTAGTCGGCAGCGGTATTGGGGAGAACCATTTCCGGTGTATTACGATGCTGATGGTTTAGTGCATGCCATGGAGGCAGACAGCCTCCCGCTCGAACTTCCTGAACTCGATGACTTCAAACCGTCTCCTGATGGACGCTCACCCTTAGCGCGTCTTGAATCCTGGTCTAAACCTGCTCCGGACAAGTTTCTCGAAACGGACACTATGCCCGGATATGCAGGATCATCCTGGTATTTTTTGCGGTATATGGATCCGAACAACCAAGATGCTTTTGTCTCTCCGGAGGCTGTGCAATACTGGCAGGATGTCGATCTCTATGTGGGTGGTGTTGAACATGCTGTAGGTCACCTGATGTACTCCCGCTTCTGGCATAAGTTTCTGTATGACCTCGGCCTCGTTCCAACGCAAGAGCCCTTCCGCAAATTGGTCAATCAGGGCATGATTCAGGGTGTGGTAGAGAGCTTGGTTTTACTGAAAGAAAAAAAGGATGGCCGCGCACATTTCATCAGTGCAGATCTGGTCAAATCCCGATCCATCAACCCGGAAGATTACGCCACCATACCGGTGCACATTGATTTTGTTACAGATTACGGACAACACGATTCGCATTTGACCAATGAAGGTGTTCGCTCCTTTGTTGAATGGCGAAATGAGTATGAAAACGCCTTTTTCGAAGACTCTGAAGGCAATATCCATTCGAGTGATGGCAATGCACCCATCGTTATCGAAACACTTTCGGAGGTAGGCAAGATGTCAAAGCGCTACCACAATGTGGTCAATCCTGATGATGTGATTGCGCGTTATGGTGCTGATTGCTTTCGCATGTATGAAATGTTTCTGGGGCCTATTGAGCAATCCAAACCCTGGGACACAATGGGTATAGAAGGTGTCAGCAAGTTTCTGAGAAAATTCTGGTCCCAGTTTTACGATGATGACGGCACCTGGATGGTGACCGATGATGAGCCCAAAGAAGGGTCGTACAAAGTACTTCATACTACTATTAAAAAGACGGGCGAAGACATAGAGCGGTTTTCGTTTAACACGTCGATCAGTCAGTTTATGATCTGTGTCAATGAGTTGCGCAAGTCAGGGGAAACCTCTCGCAAAATACTGGAGCCGTTCGTTCAGTTGCTTGCCCCATTTGCCCCGTTTGTCACTGAGGAACTCTGGCAAAAACTGGGACATACTGAATCAGTACACACCTCATCTTTTCCAAAACACGATGAAAAGTGGCTGGTGGATGCTTCAAAAACGTATCCGGTTTGCATAAACGGTAAGCGCCGAAGTGAGATCACCCTTTCGGCCGATGCCACGAAAGATGAAATTGAAAAATCTGCTCGTGCTCTTCCGGAAATTCAGAAATGGCTGGAAGGTCAGACCGTTAAGAAAACGATCGTCATCCCCGGCAAGATGGTCAATATTGTCGTCTGATTTATTCGAGAATTTTAAAGGTCGTCAGACGATTGGCCTGGTGTTCTTCTTCCGTACATGATTCGCACTCGCAATTGACGACGAGATTGGATTCACCAAATCCACGAGCGATCATTCGGCGTGCCGGAATTCCGGTTGATTTCAAGTATTCAATGGCGGCTTCAGCTCTCTTTTGGGAAAGATCGAGATTATATTCTTCCGTTCCGCGACAATCCGTATAGGAGGATAACTGAATATTGATTTGCGGATTGTTTTTAAGGATAGCGGAAAGCTTGTCCAGCGGTGGCCGGGCGTCTTCACGGATAGCCCATTGATCAAAATCGTAGAAGATACTGTCTATGACAATCTCTTTGTTTTTGAAGATCGGATCGAGTACCATGATCTCAGTGATCGTTTTATTTGGCTTGTTCGGATCCTTTTCAATCTCGGCTGTATTAAGCGTGTATTTCACTGCGAGGTGATCCCGGTATTTGGCGGTAAACGTGTAAGCCTT
>JAUHXV010000028.1 GCA_030426765.1 Bacteroidia bacterium
TGGAATGAAGGTCGAGAAAGCACATCTTTTATTCTATCCAATTGCTCCACATCCTCTAATTGATCAAGTAATGTAGAATCCTGCGGATCAAATCCTTTTACGGGCATGATGAAAAACAAATTCTCTCTGATTTTTCATCGCTTCTGACGGAAGGAGCGCAGGCATTTCAAATCCAGCATCTTTGTGGCCACAACATCCGTGAGTTTGATGTACCCTATCTGTGTCGCAGAATGACTGCGCAGCAAATGCCACTGCCTTCCTTATTGAATATATCAGGCAAGAAGCCATGGGAAGTCAAACACCTTGCAGACACTTTGGAGCACTGGAAATTTGGTGATTACAAAAACTATACTTCTCTTGATCTTCTCGCGTACACACTCAATATCCCCTCTCCCAAAAATGATATGGATGGTTCATTAGTCGGTGCGGCATACTGGAACGAAAAAGCACTTGAAAAAATCAGGATGTACTGTGAACGTGATGTGCTGACAGTTGCCCAGGTATATCTGCGTCTCCATGGATTGCAGCCCCTGGATGAGGATCAGAAAATCATCCTGGACGCACACGAAGACCTTATGCCAAATTTGGTGGGATAGCAATTACAATCCCTGCAGCACAATACCTCTGGTCACACTTTGATTTCCCTGGCGAAGGTGCACGAAGTAATGACCAGCAGGTACCGGAGCTAAATTGATGCGCTGGGTCATAAGCTTCTTACTTGTTTTAGGCCCTTTCCATAATTGAACTTCATGTCCCCACTTGTCCAGTAACGTGGCTGTCCAGGCCTGCCCATTCGATTGCCATTCCAATGTCGTGAAGGAGGATGCAGGATTTGGATACAACCGGAAATGCGTTTCAGTGAAAACTTCCTGCTGGATAGCAGTAGACAAAGTGCAGCCTTCAATCAAAGGCAGAAATTGCACCTCAGGATTGAGGATATCATAAATGTCAGATTCACCGACTCCGATCCAGTCGCGAAGCACGGTGGCATAGACCGATCGGAAATCGTATTGCATCGGCACACCGGCCTGAGGTTCTGAATCCAAACTGATCTGCGGATTATCCCCCAGTACGCCCGGCTTGACGCAAGGACCAAACAGCATTAACGGAGCAGCTGTGCCATGATCTGTTCCATCACTGTTGTTGGATCGGATCTGTCGGCCAAACTCAGAGAAGGTCATGGTGAGCACTCTTTCGTCGACGCCCAGTTGCTTCAGGTCATCCTGGAAAGCTTTAACCGCTCCCGAGAGCTGGGCGAGCAACTGAGCATGCGTACCTTCTGTAGTTTCTCCGTCTATCTGGGCGGCATGCGTATCAAACCCACCCAGCGAACACACATACACCTTGGTCTTGAGTCCTCCGGCAATCAGCAAAGCGACATTCTTTAATTGTATCGCCAGTCGGTTGCCATCAGGATACGTGGCCATATTATTTCCACTTTCGGCGGCGTCCAGAATAACCCCGGAATAGGCATTCGTTTGCGCGATCGCGTCGATCAGGAATCCCAGTTCATTCCCATAGTTGTTGGCAGGGAGATTGCCGAGCTCACTTTCTGACAGTGGAGCCAGGGCAAACGGATCATTGAGTGCCAGCGAATAATTGGTGAGTGGACCCTGGCAGGTTTCCGAAACCAGCGATCCCATCGTCAGGGCAAAAGGGGCGTCATAGTCTTCGTTGGGATATCCTTCCGGATACAACGGATGATCTTCATTAAAATAACGTCCCAGCCACCCGGTGGACAGAAATTCATTGGCATCAGAACCGGTTGTCCAAATATCTGTGGAACGGAAATGGGAACGATCCTGATTCGGATACCCCACACCTTGTACGATGGCCATTTCACCATCCCCATACAGCGATTGCAATCCTGTCATGGCCGGATGGAAGCCCAGCGTTGGTTCTATCCCCAGCAGACTACTTTCCGGGATGAGAATATTGGATCGAAGGTTGCTCAGCGCACTGTATTGATCTATGGGGATGACACAGTTGAGGCCGTCATTTCCGCCGTTAAGCTGGATAATGACAAGTACCCGATCATTCTCCTCGCCCTGACTGAGGGAAAGCGGGAAAGGCATAGCCCCCAGCTTCATGCCGTTGAGCATCACAGGTACAGTGGATAAAGCGCTGTTACGGAGGAAGTTTCTTCTTTTCATAATACGATTATATTAAGCCTGTGTGGGGCTGATTAATGCAATTGAAATTCCGGCAGGGAGAAAATGGCCCGGAATAAAAGTTTGAGTCGTGTGGTTACAGCTGTCTTCAGCAATTCATTCGTAGGGTCGAGTTTATACCCGCCATATTCTATAGTCCATTCAAAGTCCGGCAGACCAGGTATGAGCACTTCTTTTAAGGCATCGAGTTGGTTTTGTGTCAATGGCCAGGGTAAAGCTAAATCCACGAGTGCCTGAATCAGCACATTCGGATCCTCAGCGGATGGGATTTTGTCCACTATTTTTAAGGTATCAATTCCCCATGGCTGATCAAAAATATTGACCAATCCCAGCGCCATACCGTCAGAAAGTGCTCGTCGCAGAGGAAGTGTCACACTGTTGATCCAGTTTCTGAAATAAATCGGATCCTGATAATAGGCTTTCCAACCGGCCACACTCGGTGGCGAAAACATTTCCTGTTGAAAAGCAGCATTGACAGCAAAAAATGAGTACCAGGTCGTGTATTGCTGGATGATGGTGAAAGGCAATTCCACTTCAAATGGTTTGAGCAGGGAAGCAGAAAAATCAATGGGGCTTTTAATCATGCAGCCGATGGCATTTTCCTGGTAAAAATGCTCACTCGACAACAAGGCTTCAATAGCCGGGCGGATTTCATAATCATTGTCTCGGAGTACCGCCGCCAACGGTTCGATAACATTGGCTTCAATATCTTCATCAATGTGGTAGTACACAAACCATCTGTAGAGTTTGCGCGCCATAAACCTGGATACTTCGTCCTGGGCAAAAATGATATCCACGACTGTTTTATACTCTTCCGCACCCTCATTCTGAATCACCGCATTCCCGAATCTGTGAGACAATTGCTTAGTACCCGTATCATGGCGTGTCGTACGGAAGTTGGCATCCGGATGAGGGCCGGCTACGTTGAACGCCGGATAGTTGACTGTCCATCCTGTCAGAGCACGGGCGATTTCCTTGATGTCCTCTTCCGTATAATTTGTGTAATCACCGGGACCGGCTTGTTCTCCTTTTCCGATGGTAAACAACTCAAGAAGTTCGCGGGCATAATTTTCATTCGGAGCATTCTTATTGTTTTCATCGCCATTCAGATAGCGAAGCATGAGTGAATTGACCGTAACATGCTTGACCAGATCTCTGAAATTGCCAAAAGCATTGTCTCTTAGCAACTGGATATACTGATAGATGAATTTCCCATGCGGACCGTCTGACGTAACAAAATGATTGTGCCAGAACAGCACCATTTTTTCACGAAGGCTGACACCTTCATTGAGCACGAGTCCAAACTGCCAGGCGCGAATGGATCGCTGTGAAAAACCCTGATTCTGTGAGATGGGTTCATACACCCATGGTTCACCCAGCGGGACAAAAGGATCTCCGTTGAAGTTATAATTGATCGGCAGATCTGGTTCGGGCGATGGGCTGAACAAGCGGCTAATCGTCACCTCCATACCATCCTGCACGGCTTCTTCGATCTGAGCTGAATTAGGACCAAACATGCTGCGTTGCAAAAGATGCTTGGCGGTGTGGTGGTTCCACTCCCCCGTATACGGATCAAGTCCGCCTTTGATCATGAGAGGCGGCGCCATGACCGGCACATCCACCATCGGAGAAGTTGTCCGGGATCCGGAAACAGATGTTTGATCAGCAGTGGATTTTGTCAGGAGTTCCAGAAAATCTTCCATATTGTTTGATTTCGCGTGCTTGATGAATGTTATTTTGACTCAAAACCTGCTCGCAGGTTTAATAGCGTCATTAAATATACTGAAATCCGAGTTCAGTGGTATGCTTTGAAGTATAGAGGGCATTTGCCGGGTTTTGTACTCAGTGCAGGCAGGGTCATTTTTATATCTTGCGCTCAGAAAGCGGAAAAAACGTGAAAATACTCGTTACTGGATCAGCAGGATTTATTGGATTTCACATGTGCAATGCCCTTTTGGCCGCTGGCCATGAGGTCTATGGGCTGGACAATCTCAATGCCTATTATGATGTCCGTCTCAAGTACGCCCGGTTAGCACAACTGGGCATCCATCAAAGCAAACTCATAGAAGGAAAGGCACTCTCCGGAAAAGAGGGATTTACCTTTTACTACCTGGATCTGATGGACAGCGCCCGCATGATGGAATTATTTGCCGAAATCCGCCCGGAAGTCGTTGTCCATTTGGCAGCGCAAGCCGGCGTGCGTCACAGCATACACCATCCTCAGTCATTTATCGACAGTAATCTGCAGGGATTCTTCAATATCCTGGAAGCATGCCGTAAATATCCCGTATCGCATCTGGTTTACGCCAGCAGCTCGAGCGTGTATGGTTCCAACACAGATATTCCATTTAAAGAGTCCGATCGAACTGACCATCCCGTGTCCCTGTATGGAGCCACAAAAAAAGCAGGTGAAGTCATCGCACATTCTTATGTTTCACTATACGGAATTCCGGCGACGGGGCTGCGGTTTTTTACCGTTTACGGACCATGGGGAAGACCGGATATGGCATATTTCAAATTTGCAAACCTAATCATGCAAAATGAATCCATTGATGTGTACAATGATGGTCACATGGAGCGAGACTTTACCTATGTAGACGATATTATCAATGGGATCATGGGCCTGATCAGCAACCCACCGCAAAAGGAAAAAGGTGACCTGCATCGCGTCGTGAATATCGGGCGAAGTCAGCCGGTCAACCTTCTGACCTTCATTGAGACCCTTGAAAAATATTTGAAAACAGAGGCAAAGAAAAATTTTATGCCGATTCAACCCGGCGATGTTCCCTCCACCTGGGCAGATACCAGTCAGCTCCAAAGTATCACCGGCTATGCGCCAAAAGTTGATCTGGAGGATGGTATTCGTAACTTTGTGGAATGGTATGTTGCCTATAACCAGTTGTAAAAAAGGATTTGCCCTATGAAACCAGTTTCGTTTATCGTACCGGTCTATAACGAAGAAGATAATGTGGACAAACTCCACCGGGAAATCCATACTGCAGCAGAATCACTCGGCGTACCCTACGAAATCATCATGGTGGATGACGGATCGACAGATGGCACGTATGGAAAATTAAAAAAACTCAAACCGGTCAAAGTCATCCGCATGCGATCCAATTTCGGGCAGACCTCCGCAATGGATGCAGGGATCAAAGCAGCCAAACATCCCTACCTCATCACACTCGATGCCGACTTGCAGAATGATCCCGCAGATGCCGCTGCACTCATCGCCCACCTGGAAGAAAATGATCTTGATGTGGTCTCCGGATGGCGCAAAAACAGAAAAGACTCCCCTTCCAAAAAGTTTGTGAGCCGGGTGGCTAATTTTCTCCGGTCGATACTTGTCAAAGATGGCATTCACGATAGCGGCTGCACACTAAAGGTGTATAAAAAAGAATGTTTTGAGCATGTCCATCTGTACGGTGAAATGCATCGGTTTATTCCCGCTATCCTCAAAATGCGAGGCTTCCTGATCGGCGAAATCGTCGTACATCATCGGTCCAGAAATGCCGGAATATCAAAGTATACGTTTAAGCGTACGCTCAAAGGATTTGCCGATATGATTATGATCTGGTACTGGAACAAATATGCCGTTCGGCCTTTCCATTTTCTCGGAGGGATTGGTCTGATCATTATTCTTTTCAGTATGTTTTCCGCCGGCATGTCGATGAAGGAATTTTTCCGCGGTCAGGATATGTCAGAAACATTCTGGCCTATGTTCACCTTACTTTCTTTTTTGATCGGAATCCAGTTTCTCATCCTCGGATTTATCAGTGATATGTTGATGAAAACCTATTTCGGCCAGACCGGACAGACCGCCTATACCATTAAGAATGTGCTGGAAAACGAATAGCGCGTCGAGCTTAGGTGTATCCTTTTTTTAAAGGTTAAGCTGGACAGAATTCTGATATATTTCTCTACATTTGAATCTCGTTAATTCGAACCCTCCGCGACGATTGTGGAAGGAACTCTTTTTCAAAAAGAAAAGCCATGGTATACATTTCTAAAACACTTTGCCTGCTTATGTTTCTCGGTCTGCAAATGACCCTGAAAGCACAAATCACCATCACGAACGCCACCTTTCCTGTAGCAGGCGACACCTTAAAAACCGCCACCGATCTTTCTCCAGAGGGCGTAATCATCTCTGCCGCAGGCGGACCATTTACGTTGGACTACACGACGCTCCAGGCAGACAATCAGACCACAACATTTTTCCGGACGGCTTCTGAAGGTATGGCATTCGGTAGTTATCCAAACGCTGAACTCGTTGTCATCCTGGACGCGGGGGCTGAAACCTATTATGATGTTTCGGCGACTGCTTTTTCTAATCTGGGTTTCAGTGGTGCGGAAATCCTGACCGGACTTCCGTTGGACGCCAATCTGAAGTTTGTTCCGCCACTCAAAGAAAGACAAGCCCCGATTGATTACCCGAGTTTGCTCAACAGCGAAACAGCACTCTCCATTGCCATCCCGTTAGATGACCTTCCGGATGGTATTCTCGATAGTTTTGGCATCCCTTCCGGATTAATCGATTCTGTCGGTGTGCAACTAACCACTTCAAGAGCAGACTTTACAGATGCATTTGGCACACTTTCAATTCCCGGTGGCACGTATGATGTGCTCAGGATCAAACGCACCGACTACAGCAATACAAGGCTTAGGGTGTATAATTCCTTGTTTGGCTGGCAGGATGTAACAGACCTATTTCCAGTGCCCGGGTTTGGTCAGGATACTACAATTTCGTATCACTACGTCAACAACACTGAAAAAGAACCCATAGCCGTAGTGACCATGGATTCGACAGGGATGATGCCTATGGTGGTGGAGTTTAAGGACAATGGCGTCACCAGTCATACCGCTGATGAAGGTGCCCGCTGGAGTGACATTAGAGTATATCCTAATCCGGTTGTTGATCGGATGACTATTTCATTCGAACGACCCATTTCGGAAACGTTAAGCGTACAGATTTATGATGCGACTGGTCGTCTTGTCTTTGTTCAAAAAAATCTGACGCATCTCGAAGAGATTTCTTTTGCAGATCAGGCCGAAGGCATCTATTCGTACTCCTTATTTGATGAAAACGGCAAGCCTGTTGCGAGCGGCCGGTTTTTAAAAATCCAACCGTAGTACCTCCGACATATTTTTTTCCGGAAAGTAAGTATAGCCTACGGATACAGTCTTCTGACAACGATCTGACACTTCAACAAGTGGCAAATCGCTGTGTTGTCCTTGTCAAATTAAGTATCTTGCCGGGACACCTAACGATATGTTATGTTCAGAATCCTGCCGACGATTTCATTACTCCTGACTTCGTCATTCCTTTTGGCGCAAAGCTCCGCTGCAGATATTGACTCCTTGTTGAAGGCAAATCAGAAAGCGTTCGGACTGTCGACAGATGATATTTCTGAATACAACATTGGTGACAGCTATACGACGGAAATGCTGGGGATCACGCACATCTACCTTCAACAAACCTACAAAGACATCGAGGTATTTAATGGTATTCTGAATCTCAACCTTAAGGAGGGGAAATTAATAAGCTATGGGAATCGGTGGGTACCCAATATTTTAGAAAAATCCCCTAATCATCTGCCCGGTCGTACGGCTATAGCAGCGGTGCAACTTGCCGCAGGTCATCTTGGGATTGAGGAAGTACAGGCAGAAGTAATCTCTTCTCATTCCAACAAGTTGGGACAGGAAACAAAGTTTTTATTCAAAGACCTATCCGTTTCCCGCGAAGACATTCCTGTTGAATTGAAGTGGTTTTTGACAAAAAACACGGAAGTCAAACTTTGCTGGGAAGTTCAGATCTATGAGACGAATGAGGAAAACTTCTGGACGTTTCTGATGGATGCGCATACCGGTGAGATTCTCCACAAATTCAACCAGATCATTGAATGTACTTTTGAAAAAAATAATTGCTCACATCATACGCATACTTCACATCCTAAACCCGTAACGAGTGCGGCACTGATGACCGAGGACAGTTCGTATATGGTATTCCCCCTAACCATCGAATCACCAAACCACGGTGATCGCCAGTTGGTGGTCACACCATGGGATGCAGCCGGGGCAGGCAATAATGCGGTGACACTTAAATGGCATGACAACGGCACATCAACTTTTACAAGTACCAGAGGGAATAACGTTCATGCCTACGAAGACATTGACAATAATAATTCACCAGGCTTTAGTCCTGATACGTCCAACTTGCGTTTCAATTATCCCTTCGATCCTTACCTCCATCCGGAAGAAAATATGGCAGCCGCCATTACGAATCTCTTTTTCTGGAACAATGTGATCCATGACATCATGTACCAGCATGGCTTTGATGAAGTCTCCGGTAATTTTCAAAATGACAACCTAGGTCGTGGTGGAAGTGAAAATGATTATGTACGCGCAGAAGGACTTGATGGTGGCGGCAGTAATAATGCCAATTTTTACACACCGGCTGATGGTACACGTCCCAGGATGCAGATGTATCTGTGGTCTGAAGTCTCCAGTGAGACACCCTTGACGATCAATACGCCTGAATCCATTGCAGGTGAAATGTGGGCGGTGGAATCCGGGTTCAGCACCAATAACAAGCTGAGTGATATTGGACTAACAACCGGAGATCTCGTATTGGTGGAAGATGCTGTGGGAAATACGCATCTCGCTTGTGGCGACCTGAGCAATGAAGAAGAAATCGACGGAAAAATTGCGCTTATCGATCGCGGATCATGCAACTTTACAGTCAAAGTAAAGAAGGTACAGGATCTCGGGGCTATAGCGGCAATTGTGGTCAACAATGTCGGAGGTGCACCGATTCCAATGGGTGGACAGGACAACTCCATTACGATCCCTGCGGTGATGATCAGTTTGGCGGATGGCGATGCCATCAAAGAAGTGCTGGATACTTCTGTTGTCAATGCTTCTCTTGACTCTGTTCCCGGAGGCATCATCCCAGATGGAGATTATGACAATGCGATCATCGCACATGAATACGGACATGGCATTTCCATTCGTTTGACGGGCGGACCCAATGCGGTCAACTGCCTGTGGAACGAAGAACAAATGGGTGAAGGTTGGAGTGATTTCTTCGGCCTTATGCTGACCACAGACTGGACATCCGCACAATCTGAAGATCGTCGTGGCATCGGCACGTATGTGCTGGGCGAACCGACAGACGGTACTGGCATTCGCACGTATCCATACACGACAGACATGGAGATTAATCCCTTCACGTATGCAAATGTGGCTGATGCGCCGGGCTCGAGCAATAATCCAAGTCCCCATTTTGTAGGCTCCGTATGGTGTACCATGCTGTGGGATATGACCTGGGAAATCATAGAAATGGCAGGCATTGATACCGATTTGTATCACGGTACCGGTGGAAATAATATTGCACTGGACCTCGTTATCAATGCATTGAAGTTACAACCCTGCAGCCCCGGTTTTGTCGATGGGCGGGACGCCATTCTGTTGGCTGACGAAATCCTGTATGGTGGGCAGTATAAATGCGCCATCTGGAGAGCATTTGCACGCAGAGGACTTGGCACCGAAGCAGATCAGGGCAACTCTGATGATTATGAAGATGGTGTCGAATCCTTCGCCACACCTGAAGGTGTTTCGGTGGAGAGTTCGGCATTGGCGATTCATGGCACAGAGGGACAGGATATTACCTTTCAGGTACGTACGATCTGCGGATGTACAACTCAATCAGATGTGGAGATAAAAGATAAACTGTCGGAAGACCTTATCTATATTCCCGGATCTGGCGGCATATTCAACGGCGAAGAGGTGGTATTTACGCTTGACACACTCTATGTGCAGGATACCGTTGAATTTACCTATCGCGCGTTTGTCAATGCCTGTTCAGCGACAGACACAGTCCTCATTAACGAAGATGATGCAGAGACACCGGATCAATATACATCCGTCAAACTTGCCGGCACTGGTACTCTGGAATGGGTTAAAAACAATACTGAATTTGTAAGCCCGACCCTTTCCTATTATGCGGAGGATTACGATCAGTTAGCCGACTATGCCCTGACGCTAAATGCACCGGAAAACACAAGTGGACCAGTGGAAATTTCATTTTTCCATCGCTATGAAACCGAAGCCAATTACGATGGCGGGGTGGTTGAATATTCCCTGGATGGGGGTCTCACGTGGGTAGATGCCGGACCGTGGTTTCTGCAAAACGGATATCCGGAATCCATTAATGCCGGAGGAACAGATAGCCCGATCGCAGGGCGAGACGCGTTTACAGGCGACAGCGACGAACAATTCAATACAAATGGATTTATTGAAAGTCGAATCCGGGTTTGCTCGGATATCAATCAGGCCTTTCGTTTGCGATTCCGCTTTGTTGCAGATGGTGGTGTCGGCGGCAGCGGACTGAACGGATGGTATATCGATGATATAGTCATTCATCAATTGTCCGGTGTGGTCAACAAGTCAAGTGTGGCTGTTGAAAGCTTTGTGCAGGATACATTTGTGTATTGTCTGGGCACCTCTGCTTTTTCCGGAGATATTTTATTTGTGGATAAAAATGCACCCGGCAATTTATCCGGAGCTTCCTGGTCTGCCGCAATGCATTATCTGCCCATGGCACTTGCAGTAGCCTCCTGTCGGGAGGCTGATACCGTTTTTATCGCTGAAGGCCAGTACCTGCCTAATCAGGAAAATGATCGCACAATAGGATTTGAACTTTCTGACAGCCTTTTGGTATTTGGAGGCTTTCCTACCGGAGGAAGTGACTTTGAACAGAGAGATCCTTCCAACTTCCTGTCTGTTCTTTCGGGCGATCTGGGCATCCCTGACGATTCTACAGATAATGTGTTCCATTTGATCACCAGCCTTCCGGGTCAAACCGGAATTGTGCTGGATGGTCTACACCTTCAATACGCCAATGCAGATGGAGAGGAAGCGTATGGAAAAGGCGCTGCAATTTACAACCAGGGCGAGCTCTATCTGAACAATGTAACCTTGTCACAAAATTACGGTCGGTCAGATGGACAGATCATTTTTAATGATGGTGAAACAGCACGACTTTCACTGACAAACTGCACCATCTATACCCCGGATGACGCGTTGATCAAATTACTCAACGAGCAATCAGCCAGAATTTCTTTTTTTGGAAATACGCAAATCCTAAAAGAATAAAAAAGCTGTTCGTTAGAGCTAATTCCGTCATTCGGAAATTCCATTGCTAATGCATTCTTCGTTATCTTGAGGAAATAAATACAACCCTAAACAGTTATGCCTGCTACATGTATCAAAGGAACAGGGTACTATGTGCCTGAAAATATCGTCACTAATGCGGACTTGACCCGACACATGGATACGTCTGATGAATGGATTCGTGAACGTACTGGAATCGAAGAACGGAGGTATTGCACGAAACACAAGGAGTCGACATCTATCATGGGGACTAAAGCTGCTGAGATGGCGCTGTCCAATGCCGGAATACGTGGCGACGAACTGGATCTGATCATTTTCGCGACGTTGAGTCCGGATTATTATTTCCCCGGTTGTGGTGTGCTTTTGCAACGCCAACTAGGCATAACCAATACGGGTATTGGGGCCATCGATATTCGCAATCAATGCAGTGGATTTGTGTATGGTCTGTCTATCGCGGATGCCTATATCCGCAGCGGGATGTATAAAAACATACTACTCGTCGGTGCTGAAACGCACTCCATGGGACTTGATTTTTCCACAGAAGGACGGAATGTGACCGTTATATTCGGAGATGGTGCCGGTGCTGTTGTCCTGTCCGCCACCGACGAAGAAAATCGTGGTATTCTGGCTACACGCATCCATGCGGATGGCAGTCACGCCGAAGAATTGGCTATGATCAATCCGGGATCACATGGTGGTGTGCATAGTGAAGATCCTGCAGCGTATGGGTATGAATCATCTGAATACGGCAAGACCTTCATCAGCCCAAAGATGTTGGCAGAGGGCATGATCTATCCCAATATGAACGGTCAGTTTGTGTTTAAAAATGCGGTAGCGCGTTTTCCTGAAGTGATCGGTGAGGTTCTAGTAGCATCAGGTTTGAAAAAAGAAGATATCGATCTGTTGGTTTGTCACCAGGCCAATCTGCGCATTAGTCAGTTTGTGCAAAAACGAATGGGTCTCCGGGATGATCAGGTATGGAATAATATTCAAAAATACGGCAACACCACAGCTGCCTCAATCCCTATCGCACTCGCTGAAGCTGTGGCTGGCGGCAAAGTCAACAAAGGAGACCTCGTTTGTCTTGCGGCATTCGGCAGTGGATTTACGTGGGGTGCTTCTCTCCTGCGATGGTAATTGATTTGTCCGGCTGAAGCTTCCGTTCTAATTTCTTTACTTTGTCGCGGCATATGAAATATGCCTGTCAACCTAAGCCGTAGAACTATGAAACTTGATATTCTGTTTATTGTCGCGCATCCGGATGATGTGGAATTGTGCAGTGCGGGCACTGTAATCAGACATGTGGCGATGGGACATCACGTGGGCATCGCAGATCTTACGGCCGGCGAACTAGGCACAAGAGGAAATGCACAACTACGCGCGGAAGAAGCCGCGGATGCAGCACGCATCATGGGAATCTCGATGAGAGAAAACTTAGGATTGCCGGATGGTTTTTTTGATTTTTCCAGAGCGGGAAAAGAAAAGATTATCAAAGTGGTCAGAAAGTATCAACCGGAAGTTGTCATCACCAATGCAGTTCGCGATCGCCATCCGGATCATGGACGTGCAGCGCAACTCGTGGCTGAAAGTTGCTTTCTTTCCGGACTTCCCAAAATTGAATTAAAGGAAGGCGATCAGGTCCTGCAGGCATGGCGACCCAGGCAGGTGTACCATATGATACAGGACCACTACATCTCACCGGATATCTGTGTAGACATCACGCCCTATATCGACCAGAAGACAGAAGCCGTGATGGCATTTAAATCGCAGTTTTACGACCCGCAATCGACCGAACCCAGCACTCCAATTTCAGGTTTGGATTTCCAGGAATTTCTGAAAGCTCGAGCTCGGGAAATGGGCCGATTGATTGGTGTGGAATATGCCGAAGGATACACCATGCAGGGTCCGGTCAAAAAAGACTCGCTGCTGCCCTGACACCTGTTTAAGAAATAACACTAAGGGAGATACCGGGAATACAGGTCACGTTTTCCTTCCATCCATTCGGTGTATTGTAAAGACCCTAAGCGAAATCGCGGGGCCAGTTTGCTTTTTCTTTCCAGCTGATGTTCGAGTCTGCAAAACAAACCCGGGAGGTGATTAACCGCATACACTACACTCGATTTTTTCAGTAAAGAAATTTTCTTTTCAGATGCTTTCTGAAAATCAAAAGATCCCTTTAGAAAAACACTATGCAGAAAGAACTGCGTGTTCGGGGTAAAATGTTGTTCAGTAGAATCAGCTACCTCAGACTGTGCGTTAAGACCACTCAGAAAAAAGAAACACAAGACCGACAGCAAATATTTCATGCCACAAAGATAAGGGGAATCACCGCATCGAAGTTTCAGGGTCATGTGCCATTACGTTTGCAATACACCCGTATTAAATGGTTCGATAGGCGCATGATCTGCAGCTTCTAAGGCCTGCGAAATAAAACTTCGCGTATCTCTGGGATCGATGATTGCATCCACCCACAATCGCGCAGCAGCATAATAGGGCGAAGTTTGTTCGTCATAGCGGGCTTTAATCTTATCAAAAAGCGCCTTTTCTGCATCGGGATCCGGCTTATCGCCCCTGGCTTCAAGTGAGGATACCTGGATCTGCGTAAGTACTTTAGCGGCTACAGCACCGCCCATCACTGCGATACTGGCAGAAGGCCATGCTGCGATGAATCGCGGATCATATGCTTTGCCACACATGGCATAGTTGCCCGCACCATAACTATTGCCTGCGATGATTGTGATCTTAGGAACTGTACTGTTAGCCACAGCATTTACCATCTTCGCGCCGTCTTTGATGATGCCACCATGCTCGGATCGCTTGCCCACCATAAACCCTGTAACGTCGTGAATAAAAACGAGTGGTATTTTTTTCTGATTGCAGTTTAGAATAAAACGAGTGGCTTTATCTGCAGAATCAGAATAGATCACGCCGCCGAGTTGTATTTCTCCTTTTTTCGATTTGACCACTTCGCGTTCGTTGGCCACAATCCCTACGGACCAACCATCAATTCTGGCATAGGCGCACAGGATAGTTTGCCCATATCCTTCCTTGTAAAAAGTCATTTTACCATCATCTACCAGATGCTCAAGTAAAGCCCGCATCGAATATGGCTTTGACGGGTCTGAAGACATTTGCTGCAGGATCGCACCCGGTTCACCCACAGGAGGCTTTGATTCTTCCCGATCCAGATGCGTTGAAGAAATCGGACCAAATCGTGAAACGAGATCACGTATCGTGGCGAGACAGGTTTCGTCATCCGGCATTTTATAATCCGTCACGCCTGAAATCTCACTATGGGTCGTGGCCCCTCCCAGTTCTTCCTGCTCCACATTCTCACCGATTGCGGCTTTGACAAGATACGGGCCGGCCAGAAATATTGACCCGGTTCCTTCGACAATCAATGCTTCATCTGACATCGCGGGTAAATACGCACCTCCGGCGACACATGATCCCATAATCGCGGAAATCTGGGGAATGCCCATTGAAGATAGCTTTGCATTATTTCTAAAGATTCTGCCGAAATGTTCTTTATCAGGAAAAATCTCATCCTGCATCGGCAGAAATACACCGGCACTATCCACCAGGTAAATGATCGGAATCCGGTTTTCCATAGCAATCTCCTGAGCCCGCAGGTTTTTCTTTCCGGTGATGGGAAACCATGCTCCGGCTTTTACTGTAGCATCATTGGCGACGACAAGGCAAGTGCGTCCGCAAACTTTCCCCATGATGACGATGACGCCCGCAGACGGACAACCTCCATATTCTTCATACATCCCGTCACCGGCAAAAGCACCTATCTCCGTGAAGGGTGTATCGGGATCCAATAATTTAGCAATGCGCTCACGGGCAGTCAGCTTCCCAAGTTTGTGCTGCTTGTCGATTTTTTTCTGCCCACCGCCTAAAGCGATGGTCTCGAATTTCCGCTGCATCTGCGAAATGAGAAGCTTCATGGCATCCTCATTTTGTATTTTATTCAGGTCGTATGATGGCATGGTCGAAAGATAAGTGTTTGCAGCCAACGCGCACAACAACCCAACGTGAATTGAAATGAAGAGCGGAAAGGTGAAAAATGAAAAGCTTTTTTACATTAAACTATTGTTTAATATGTATACCATTATGTATCTATCCATTATGAAATAACTGAAATACTAATTCGGCATTCGACTCATTTATTTAGTTACTTTCATTCCAAATTTACAAGAGATGCCACCACTAACCGCCAATCTGATCAGTGATACGGTGACGAAACCCACCGCCGGAATGCTTGAAGCGATGATGACCGCCGAGGTGGGAGATGATGTGTTTGAGCAGGATCCAACGACGCGTGCGCTGGAACAAAAAATGGCAGAGATGTTTGGGCATGAGGCAGCTTTGTTTTGTCCCTCCGGAACTATGGCCAATCAGATCGCCATTAAAGCACAGACACAACCGCTGGATGAGATATTATGCGATGAGATCGCCCACATATATCGCTACGAACTCGGCGGCTACGGTTTTCACTCCGGCGTCAGCATCCATGTGATGCGTGGAGAGCGCGGCATCGTCACGCCGGAAATGGTCAAGGCGGCCATCAAACCCAAAGCTGACTGGAATCCAGTGACGCGTCTGCTCTGCCTTGAGAATTCAATAAACATGGCCGGAGGGAACTATTACACCTTTGACGAGATCCTGGCCCTCACGGAAACCGCCCACTCGAGCGGATTGAGAACACATCTTGATGGTGCACGTCTCTTTAACGTACTGGTCGAAACCGGGGACACACCAAAGGCATATGGCGGACAGTTTGACAGCATCTCCATCTGCCTCTCCAAAGGATTGGGTGCGCCTGTGGGTAGCGTGCTGATCAGTGATCGCGAGACAATCGCGATGGCCAGGAGAATCCGAAAAGTTATGGGCGGTGGTATGCGACAGGTCGGCTATCTGGCAGCAGCCGGCATCTATGCACTTGATCACCATATCCATCGATTGAAAGAAGATCATCAGCGAGCGCGTAAGAGTGCTGAGAAGCTGAAGCAATTGAATTGGGTCAGTGAAGTACTTCCTGTCAAAACCAATATTGTCATTTTTCGCGTCGCCGATCATGTGACTGCCCGTCAGGTAGAATCTGCATTGAATCAACAGCACATACTGAGTGTTGCCATTGATCCTCACCACATTCGGTGGGTGTTTCATCTGGACATAAATGACGAAATGACGGCTCTTATCGAAAATTTAGGCAACGATATCTTTTAATAGTCGTTTAAAAGATTGATCTTTATTGATCACACACGTGTTATAAAGGAAAAGACTTCCCACATGAGAATATTTGTTTTACTGGCCCTTCTTTCCCCATTTTGTATATCAGCGCAGGAATCGATGAACATGACCCTTGTGGGTAGTCTCGATATTCCTGACCTTCCCACTCGTTTTGGTGCGGAATACAATGACTGCTGGGGATATACCACTGCAGGAGGTGTCGAGATCGCCGTGATTGGCGGAACTGAAGATATTTTCTTTATTGACCTTTCTGTTCCCTCAGAGCCTGATCTGGTGTACACGTATCACGTACTGAATTCACCATCGGGGTCGGACAATAAATCTCTGTGGCGTGATTTTAAAAGTTATGGCGACTACGTTTATGCGGTGGCAGATGAAGGTACCGCCGGGCTTCTGATCTTTGACATGAGTGGTGCACCTGAGACGATCACCATGGTCAATCAAACGAATGAGTTCTGGGACAAAACCCACAACATATACATTGATGAGGAAAATGGAAAGTTATATGGAGCCGGATCAAACACAGTCAATAACGGACTGGTCATCATCGATCTGACTTCTGATCCTGCTGATCCTGATGAGTTTTGGAATGTTCCGCTGAATGGTTCAGGTGGCGGATATGTACACGATGTTTTTGTGCGGGATAATATCGCTTACTGCAGTCATGGAAGTTTGCAAAAACTACAGATGTACGACTTCAGTGATTTACCTAACTTCTCAATTGCCGGTACAGTGGAAAACTATCCTGATCCAGGATACAACCACAGCAGCTGGCTGAATGCAGAAGGTGATCAACTCGTCATGTGTGATGAAACGCACGGTACCTCGGTAAAACTTGTCGATATCTCTGACCCTTTTGATGTATCCTCTGAAGACTTTGAGACCTTCTATTCTGAATTGCTCGGACCGGATGCACCGGGTGCCAGTGTGGCGCACAATCCATTTATCCTGGGCGACCTGGTGTACATCTCGTATTACCATGATGGCGTTCAGGTATTTAATATCACCAATCCCGACGACATCACGTTACTGGCCTATTATGACACATATCCGGATCACGAAAATTACAATGGCTATAGAGGTTGCTGGGGCGTGTATCCTTTTTTTGCTTCCGGACTTATCATTGGTTCTGATCAGAGCACCGGACTTTATGTACTTGAAATCGATGCATTGCCTTTAGCGATTGATTATATTTCTTTTGAAGCGTATCGAAGACCCACAGCGGTCAAGTTAAACTGGGTGATAGCCGACGCTTCCTTTGGCAATACTTTTGAAATTCAGCGATCTGCGGATGGCGGAAAAACATTTGAAACGATTGGACATACTGCTCTGAAAGACGGGCAGGACAAATATGAGTTTTACGATTACACCGCTGCCGCTTCCGTTCGATATGGTTACCGGATCAATTTTTTACAGGAGGATGGTTCATTTATTCCTTCCCCACTTCGTTTTGTCAGAACCGCTTCAAACGGACATCATTTCAGGGTTGTCAATCCCGTTTCGTCTTCATTGGTCATTGATATCCTGAGACCTTATGACGAGCTGAATTTTACACTTTATGATATTGAAGGGCGTCCGGTCATGGAACAAAACACTTCATATCCGGGAAGCCGAATGGACTTTGATATCAGTTTGCTGCCTGTTGGACATTATGTCCTTTCTATTCAGACGGATGAAGGTGCTGAAAATATTGTTATTCAGAAATCGGAATAACGTATTTGGTTTTTGGGTCTGGCGGAAATCAGTTTACCAGGACATATTGCCCGGATCATCAGCATCATGGCTGTCCTTCTTGTCATCAGACGATGAAGTATCTCCCTCCTGATTTTCCTGATCGAGTTGGTTAGCCTCCCACTCCGCCTGCTTGCGATCAAATTCTTCATAATCGTAATCCGGCATCAGGTCCTCTTTCACATGGTCGATGACTTCCTGAAGGGAACTCAAAAAGCGATTAAAATCCTCTTTGTACAAAAAGATTTTATGTCGCTCATAGTGGTCTGAATTGTGCTTTTTGGTGCTTTCCGTCAGCGTCACATAATAGTCCTCGCCTCGCGTCTTGCGGACATCAAAAAAGTAAGTCCTTCTGCTCCCGGCCTTAACCTTTTTGGAGAAGACATTATCAAATCTGGAATCGTTCGTGTTCGACATACCACACAATTTTAGTATTACAAATCTAAACTTATAATTGGAATATCCTAATCTTGAGCGGTTTCAGGGAGACAGTCTTACCCTTCCTCAGAGGCCATAGACGAGGCCAGTTGCTGTTGTTGCCACAACTCAAAGTAATGCCCTCGCCGGTCCAGGAGGTCATCATGACTACCCTCTTCCACGAGCTTACCTTTATCCAGGACAAGGATTTTGTCGTAGTCCAGCATACCCAGGATTCGGTGTGTAATTATGAGTGATGTTTTATTGGCCAGCTCCCGGTTGAGAAAATCTATGATGGTATGTTCCGTATGCGTATCCACGGCGGAAAGACAATCGTCAAGAATGACCAGTTCGGGGTGCCGGATCAACGCTCTCGCGATAGAGATCCTTTGCTTCTGTCCGCCGGATAAGGTCACGCCTCTCTCGCCAATGCGCGTCTGAAAACCATTGGGCAGTTCCATGATATCATCGTATACCGAAGCGTGCCGGGTGTAATCCGCAATGACATTTTTATCCGCATCCGGCTGACCAAATTTTACATTCGCCTCAATGGTATCGGAGAATAAAAACACGTCCTGTGGGACATACGCGATCCGACTGCGCAGCGAAGCCAGATCGTAGTCTTTAAGCGGCAGATCATCGATGCGGATCTCGCCTTCAGTGGGTTCGAACATCCGCAAAAGGAGATCTGCGACGGTAGATTTTCCGGAGGCGGTCTTTCCGATGATCGCCACTTTCTGGCCGGGTTCGATCGTAAATGTCAGTTGGTCAATGGCTTTTATCCCTGAATCCGGATACACAAAAGTGACATTGTCAAACGAGATTTTACCCTGGATATCTGCTTGGTGTGTACCGGTATTTCGGATAGCAGAAGGTGTGCTGAGAAACTCATTGATCCTACCCTGGGAAACATTGGCCTGTTGGATGATCGAGGCGATCCATCCAATGGCAGTGACCGGCCAGGTCAGCATATTAATATAAATCACAAACTCCGCAATATTACCGGTTGTGATGGTGTCGTCAAATACCTGAAGGCCACCCACATAAATCACGAGGATCGTACTCAAGCCGATCAGCACCATCATCAGGGGAATAAACATCGCTTCGACAAAAGCGAGCGACATACTTTTCGTTTTATAATCCTGGCTTTCCTGATCGAAGTGCTTTCCAAATGCCTTTTCCTGGGTGTAGGATTTTACCAGACGGATACCAGAAAACACTTCCTGCGTGATCGCGGTCAGGTGACTCAATTTGGCCTGAATAAACTGACTGCGCCGCTGGATGATCCGGCTGACATAATAAATGGATAATGAAAGAATCGGAAGCGGAAGTAACGAATACAAGGTCAGTCGAACATCGACCTTAAGCATAGCATAGATCACCATGACAAACAGCGTGACCAGATTGATACCATACAAAAGCGCAGGGCCCAGATACATCCTCACCTTATTGACATCCTCCACAATCCGGGCCATCATGTCACCGGTTTTATTGCGCCGGTAAAATGCTTTGTCCAGCAACTGATAGTGATCGTAAATCTGCTTGCGCAGATCGTACTCAATCAGGCGCGACATCACAATAATCGTCTGCCGCATAAAATACATAAACACACCCATCGTCAGCGCCAGGAGAATCACAAGTCCGCCAAACCGAAATAAGGCTCCTTTGAGGGTCGTCATGATGACCTCCTGCTCGGAAGCGTCAGCCACCTGGTATGCTTCTAACTGAGCCAATACAAAATCCAATGCCTCCCGGATGACCTGAGGCTGCCACGCCCTGAAATAATTGCCGGCAGCGACAAATATGATTCCCAGCAGAAGATGGTATTTATACTTGAGAAAGTATTTTGTAAGTACGCGAAGATTTCCCAAACGGTGATGTGATTATCTTTTCGCAAGATAGGACAACCTGCAGACATGAATTGTTTACAGTTAAACCAGATTTTACAGCGATAATGGAAATTATGAGGGATTCCGCAAGCTCTCCTGATATACTCTGAGCTTTCTCCATTCGCCATGTGATGCCATCATGGCCTGTCGGGCCCAGCTTGTCGGATCCTGAGTTTTGTAGATCCCTCCGGCTTCATCCAGCCATTTTCTCAGGTCGTCCGCTGATGTAGCTGATAATTTCTCCCAGGTGTCAACGCCATGTGACTGAAGCAACTCTGCGGTTTTGGGACCGACCCCAAGCACCAGGGTAAGATCATTTTCGGTGACCTGCCGGCCGATCAGCTTACTGACATGCTCAAAAGATATGCTGGTCGTCACCGGCTGACTTATTTTTCTGGAAGGCTTTCTTTTGGACGTAGATTTTTCCAAATCCTCCTGAATGATTTTAATTCGCTGTTCGTAGGTATCAAGGGCTGCATGTAAGGAATCAAAAGCAGTTTTATGTTCCTGATATTCATGTTCCTGCTGCCTTGCCTTCATCTGGTGGTCGTAAATGATCTTCGCCTGGTCGGCGATCTTTTGCTTGTAGTCTTCTACTTCCTCCGCGAGCGCAGACTTCTGCTTTTGCACCTCACTGAGCCTGTTGACTACTTCAGCCGTTCGTTGACGCTCTTCTTCCATCGCCTGGTCGAGGGCCTGATATTTACTCTTCAATCCCCACGAATTGATGTAGCACAGGAGAATTCCCAGCAACATCGAACCGATCACTATGATCAGGGTCTCTGCTACCAGCAGGAAAGTCTCGTTATTAAATATGCTCAGCAAAATCATGCCTGATTAAATTTTTACACTACTCATAATATACCACCACACAGCGATTGCGAAAGGCTAGCGGATGATGACGTTGTCCCGTCGATATGGCAATCTGCTCTTCACGCCATCCCTCACCGACGAGCTTATCCCTGACATACAATGCGCGTTCGTGTGCAACATCGGACGCCTCTGCAATCCCGCTGCCATCTGCTGTTCCAGTGAGGTGAATGATCTCACTCCTGTGCTTTGATGCTTTTCCCAACCATTGCATCAGGCGATCCGTCATAATCTTCGGTAATGCGATGGAGTCTTTTAGAGGAAAACACAATTCAAATGTGTCCGTACCGGATTGCATGAGACTCGAAGCACTCACCCGTTCAAATCGAATCGACTCAAATGGCTTGGAACGCACATCTCCGTTGATCGGTTGCACATCCACTTCGGTGAGGATACGCCGACGATCCACCTGAAAGTACGGCAGGACATTTGCTACGCGCTGGACTGCCAATTCCTTGAGTTGGGCAAGAGAATCCCTTTCATCTCTGAAAAAAAATCCTCGCACAATAAGTATTTCATCCATCGTATCGACACGCTCTACCCCGTCCTTCAACAATCCGAAATCCGGTCCTGACAAAGGATCGGCTGAAGCCCAATGAAAGGCCATCGGATGCACATTTTCTTCAGAATAGGACGGCCAGGACGTTTCCCGGTCCAACCCCATTTTGGGAACAATCTCTCGGACATACAGCCAAAAACAAAAGCAGAGCCAACCGGCCAGCAGCGCTATATATGCCAGGTTCCTGTTCTTCAAGGTGATACATATGTCTATTCCGGGTTTATAAGTAAAAAATCATGCCAAAAAAGGTAAAAATGCCCTTTGTACCCTGCCGGAGTCACAAATGAAGGCGTTCAGGACACTCTATTATAAGACCGGAAATAACATGATCAACCTCCGAAACAGCCCATTTCTATGGTTTGCTATTCTACTGATAGTGGCGAATGGGCTGTGTGACATGACCTCTGAACAACCGTTTAGTTCCTCATTTAGTATGATGCTGGCTATCTGCACGATAGCCGGCGTCTTTTGTGGACGAAGGTATTCTTCCAAACGCACCCTTTGGCCTACCCTGGCTCTCAGCCTCTGCATCCTCACAGCCGGTGCTGTGCGTTACAACTCGTATGAACATTCACTTTTCCCTGATCCGGTCCTTGCAAAACCCACAAAAGTCCATCTGGTAGCAGAAGTCAGCAAAGTCCTGAAAGTCAAAGACCGAGCCACCACGCTCAAATGCCATTTACTGGAAGCCAATCCCATTCAAACGGATGCGAAAATTCCTGGTGATAAGTTTATACTCATACGGATCAAGGGAAACCCTCCGGCCTTCCTTCCCGGCGATCAGCTTAGCGCCCCGGGCTGGTTAATGCCGATTCAGGCTTCGCTCAATCCGCATGCCTTTGATCTTCAGGCCTATTACAGAACCATTGGCATTCGGCATCAGATGTCCTGTGCAGATACGGCGATGCAGGTAGTGGCCGGAAAAAGACTTGCCCTGATGCGCATCTCAGCCCATTGGCAATACAAGATGTGTAAGGTCATCAGATCCAATACTTCAGATCAGGTGGCGCAGCTCACCAATGCCCTGGTATTCGGAGAAAGAAGTTCGATGGATGCAGAAATCAGAGACGCATTTTCCGATGCCGGCGCCATGCATGTGCTTTCAGTCTCAGGCATGCATATGGCGATCATATACAGCCTGTTGTACCTCCTGCTCGGCCCACCGGGCAAAGGCACATTGCGCAAGCGATGGTGGCGATTGAGTATCTATACTATATCTATCATCCTCTACATGGCCATCACCGGTGCCAGTCCGGCTGTCGTCAGAGCCGGAATCATGATCATGCTCTTTATACTCGGAAAATCCATGGGTTGGAACACCGGAGTCTGGAATCTCCTGGGATTCGCTGCTTTTCTGATGGCCTGGCAAGACCCGTTTATTTGGAAAAACATCGGCTTCCAGTTGTCCTTTCTGGCTATGGCGGGTATTTTATTATACACCCAACCCATTATCCGTTTCCTCTCTTTCAAAAGCATTGTATTGCACCGGATCTGGCAAATCACAGCCGTTTCGCTCGCAGCCCAAATTTTTATTTTTCCATTGATCCTCTTCCACTTCCATCAGTTTCCACTCACTTTTGCACTCAGTAGCCTCATCGCGATGCCGGCAGGATATCTGATCATTTTTGGTGCACTGCTCAATATCCTGCTGAGTCCGTTGTCAATCGATCTGCTCTGGTCACTCTTCGATCACACAGGCTTGCTGTTTCTTACATCCATGCAGTGGTTGGCAGAAATCAATCCGCACATGAATTTTTCCATGCCGTTGTCAACGATGATTTTTCTTCTGGCAGCTGCGGTTGTTTTTACTGCAGGATTGATGTACCAATGGACTTCAGGAAAACCCTGGGCGACAGGATGCCTGATCGCAGCGATCCTTTCATTGAGCTGGCACCGAACAGTACAGTGGACACGCAGTGATCTGACCATGTATCACAATTACAATGGATTCATTGTAGACCTGTTCGACAAAGGAAATTGCTATTCCCTCCAGGACAGTACAGTGTCAGACGTACAGGTTGAGTTTGTTGCCAGAGGACAACGCGTCTATCGCGATATGATCAGTCATACGCGGTTAGACGATCATCAGGCCTATGCGCGAGCCAACCGCCATTTCTCGGTAGATGGATTCTTCTCTTCTAATCTGAGTGTTTCGTTCTGGAGTCGAAATGTTATAGTGGGTAAAAAACAAGGGCATACCCGCTACCTGGTCATCGACAAGAGCGAAGAGCCCGAATTACTGAAAGATTTTTTGAAGCAAAACCCGGATGTCTTCACTATTCTTCCCGCAAATGCTGACAGACGATTGAAAAGTCAACTCATTGATTTTCTCCATCAAAATAACCTCCGCTACCACGACATATCAACGGCCGGTTACCTCTCCATTCCTCTATGAAACCCACTTATTCTTTTACACTTTCACGCAGGGATCGGATTACTGTGGTGGTCTTTATCTTTCTTTTGCTGGCATGGGAACTGATCAAACTATTTATGCCAAGTCCAATGCTTCAGAAACACTTGCCCACAGATTCCGAACAACAAACCCCTATCCTAACGCAAGAAAAACAGCAAAAAAACAAGGCTGATAAACCCTTTCGCAATCGTTCATTTGTGCCTTCCACAAGTGCACCAGAAAATAGTGAGGTTACGGAGGTATTGGAACCTCTGGACATCATGCAAGCAACCGCGGAAGAGATGGCGGCAATTGGTTTTCAAAAAAACACCGCCCGCAATATCACCAAATACAGAGATGCCGGAGGGACATTGGAAAACAAGGAAGCACTGTTGCGTATCTACGGTATGGACAGCGCACAATGGAATAAGGTTTCTAATCTTATAATTTTCAAAGAAAAAGCAAATGTTGCAGCTACGAAAAAACCATACGACCCGAATCGATTTCTTCCCAAGCGTATCATAGACCTGAATACAGCGGACATTATCGACCTGGATTCTTTACCGGGTATAGGACCTGTTTTTGCCGAACGCATCGTCAAGTATAGAAACAGCCTGGGGGGATTTCATCATGTCCGTCAGATCGAAGCATGTTATGGTATCCCTCCGGAAACGATAGAAAAAATTCTTCCCCTGGTGGCGATTGTTACCCCTGTGATACCCAAACGCATTCACGAGATCGACTGGTCTACATTTCATCACCCGTATCTCGAATATAAATTCCGGCCCATGATCCTTTCGTATCAGAAACATCATGGTCCCTTACTATCGGAATCAGATTTGAGAAACGTATTTCCACCTGATACAGGATGGTGCGATCAACTGCTACCCTATCTCAGTTTCGAAAGAAGTGAGTAACAGGCATATTACAACCTGCAGGACACAAGGATAAAATGAAATCGTGATCAGGTCTTTACAGAAGCACTGTACTTCTCTACAAAGGATTTCATTTCAGAAACCATCTGAGGGCTTCCAATTGAAATCGTAGCGCGCTGATGCAGGTCAAAAACCGGCAAATCAAGTATGCGCTCGAGGTTACACGTCATGGCAATTCCCCCGGCCTGCTCCACGATCATCGCCATTGGGTTGCATTCGTACAATAACCTGAGTTTTCCTTTTGGGTACTTTCTTGTGTGGGGATAGAGGAAAATCCCGCCCTGGATCATAATCCGGTGGATATCGGATACCATTGATCCGATGTAACGAAGACCGAAGTTCATATCCGAACAATGGTCGATATATCGTCTCATCTCCAGGTCAAACTTGAGATAGTATCCCTGATTGACTGAATAATATGCCCCATCCGTTGGGATGCGAATGCCGGGATGTGAAAGACAAAATTCCCCGATCGAAGGATCCAGGGTAAAGCCATTCACACCGTGCCCGGTGGTATACACCAGAATTGTGGATGTACCATACAAGACATAACCGGCAGCGACCAGCGCTGTACCCGGCTGAAGGAAATCTTCCAGCGTAGCAGGACCGGATAGGTCAGACACTCTGCGGTAAATACTGAAAATGGTTCCGACCGAAACGTTGACATCAATATTGCTGGATCCATCCAGCGGATCAAATACGACCACGTATTTAGGCTTCTTTTTGGCGACCGGCGGTAAGGGAACAAAGTTTTCCAATTCTTCGGATCCAATGGCTGCACACTCTCCGCTGTTGCCCAGACACTCAATCAGTTTGTCATTGGCATAGATATCCAGCTTTTGAACGGCATCGCCGGATTTGTTTTCTTCTCCGGCCACACCGATGATATTGACCAGGCCGGCTTTATTGACTTCGCGGTTGATAATCTTAGCGGCAACCCCTATATCTCTAAGGAGATTACTAAGTTCTCCCGTGGCACTGGTATACTCCTTTTGTTGCTTGAGGATAAATTCATCCAGCGTAATAATTCTGTTTCTGTCAGACATGTTGGTTAGATTATTCTCTAAAATATCACCTTTTTAGTAGCCTCCATAAAATCTACGCAAAAACCACTCCATACAAATTCCCGCCAGCAGGACAAGGCAGAGCCATTTGAGGTGGACCAATGGCCTGGTGCGGGTACTGCTGTACATCACGGGCTTGATCTGTTCATTGGCCATGATATCATCCGCCAGCGATGCCATCTGATCCGGGTAGACAAATTTTCCACCCTGGCGTTCAGCCAACTGCCGCAACAGTCCGTGATCGGCTGTTGAGGTCAGGGATTCAAGCTGGACCGGTTGGACGACAAACTTCCCGTCGTGGCTGTGGCGCACTCCATTTAATTCTGTTGTTGCGGTGTATGTGTAGCTCCCTTCAGCAAATCGCCCGATATCGAGATGATAGGATTGTGATGAGGTATTAAAGGTGTAGTCAAATTCCTGTCTTTCCTCATTTCGGATGATCATCAATACCTCCGGTGCGTTGGTCAACTCATAGTTGTCGTTGTACAATTCTGCCTGAAAGACGATTTCTTCAAGCTCCGTGAAAAGTTTCTTCGGAGTAGTCACTCTGAATTTTCGCTTATCCGATTTGGTGGAAGCGTACTGACAGAGCTGGTTGAGTAATTCATATGTAATCTCCTTCGAACCGTGTTGCAATTGATCATAGAGCTGCCATTTCCAAACACCTTCTCCGGCGATCACAACGGTTCTTACGTCATTTTCTTCTCCAATCAGGATGAGCGGAAATTGGGTTTCGACACGTCCAATGCGCTGATACGCGAGCACCTGGGCTGATGGCGAACTGGTGTATTCGCCGTAAGGAGCATAGAGCGGGCTGAACGTTTGCAATTTGGTCTGCAGATCTTCGGAGGTGTGGAAGCTCGTAAACTCCGGATTATAGATCATAGTGACTTCATTCGGAACCCGATTATCGCCGTTGTCAATCTTCAGTAAGGACTGCGCATAATTAAAGGCATACAGATCCGTCTGGTATCCGGTAATCATGATCTTCGGGAGTTCGAGCTTTTCAATCTCATCCAATACCGGTTGAATCAAATGCTTCGAGGATGGCAGCTGGTGCAGCACAACCAGGTCATACGATTTCAAGGTCCCCAGGTCAAATCCGGAAGCCATTTCAACTGAGACTTCATAATTTCTTTGTTCCAGCAGAGCTGCTTTCCAAACAGCCAGATCAGGATGCGGGCTATTGGCCAGCAACAGCACATTGAGTCGTCCGTCGATCACTTCGACGAAAAAGTCTTTGACATTATTCGTGTAAGTGACTTCGTTTCTCACCTGGGCTAATTGCACGCGATAGCGTTGAACACCACTTTGATTTGCCTCGATCGTAAATTCCTGCGTACTAAACCAGGGTTGTGAATTAATATCTACCGGAACGCGTTCGAGCAATACGTTTTTCCCATCCTGCAGGTGTCTGATTTCCAGTGAGGAAGATGTGCCTGCCAGTTGTTCAGCGGAAATATCCACCTGAATTGTGAACTTATCTCCCAGATAAGCGAGGCTGTTGTAAAAAACATTCCGGACCTGCAGATCTGTTTTCGAAAGCGTATCCCCCATCGCGATGACCGATAAAGGCGCTTTATGGATACCTGATTGATAGAGTGGATTTTTTCCGCGATTGATCGCACCATCAGAAGCCACAATCAAAGCACCCACATTCTGCCCCCGGTATTGTTCTTCGTAATAGGTCATCAGTTGACCCAGGTCACTGGCCTGGTCATCGATGATCCAATCCTGTGTGTTGATCACATCTTCCCCAAAACCAATTCTATGGACTGTATATTTTTCTTCAAGACGAGCGGTCAGATCGAGAAGAGAACTCATATAGGCAATAGAGTCCTCATCGGACATACCTTCGAGAATACTGGTGGACTGATCCTGTGCGATCACGATGATCGGAGGTTCAGACCGCGTCTGCATCAGCTTCATCAGCGGAGAAAGGAGCAAAAAAGTAAGAATGGATACCACAATCCCGCGCAAGGCAGCCATCACATACCTCAGGGCAGGGGCCTGATCCGCGAATGTAGTGTCTTTGCGATATAGCAAAACGGCTGCTGCCAGGCCTGCGATCAGACAAAACAGGATATACCAGGTAGGATATTGCAAATCAATGTTCTGCACAGTTCAGGTTCTTTTTCTTTTATCCGCGTCGGGTCAAGCGACCACAAAGATTGAAAAAATATCCAAGCCGCAGGAACGTGTGTTTCCGGTCGGAAAATCAATTTTTTAAACCTTTAGGACGTTTTAAGGGTATCTTTGTTGTACAAATCGAACAAAATTTGGATTTATGAGTCGGAATCAGATACTTCGATCTGCTATTTTCAGTTTTTTCATGTTGTGGGCATGCGGACAGTCCTTCGCGTCCTATATCCTGATCCCAATGGATGAAACCCAACGCAATCACCTCAAAGCGTATGGCATCACCTATTGGGTGCTGGATGCAGGCGTGGAAGCCTACTGGCTGCTCAATTACCGCGGCGGCTCTTTTGCTTTTCAGGCGAATACCCTTTTTGAAAAGGAGTGCAAGACAAGGGATGTCACCTACCAGGTGATCTCAAATGGTGAGTTTGCCAATATCCGGACCGAGATCAGTCACCCGGAGGTCAATATGGAAACAATCAAGTTGGAAACGCCTCCCAAAATTGCCGTGTATACACCGGATTTTGATTCGCGCGGAGAGCGCATTCAGCCCTGGGATGACGCAGTGACTCTGGTGCTGACCTACGCTGAGATACCCTATGATAAAGTCTATGATCGCGAAGTACTGGCGGGCAAACTCTCACAATACGACTGGCTCCACCTCCATCATGAGGACTTTACCGGCCAGTATGGCAAATTTTATCGGTCCTTCAGCATGCAACCCTGGTATCGGGAGAATCAAAAAACCCAGGAAGCGCTGGCCACGAGCCTTGGATTTGCCAAGGTGTCCCAGCTCAAACTGGCCGTTGTCAAGGAAATCAGAGATTATGTGGGCGGTGGCGGATTTATGTTTGCCATGTGCAGCGCAACGGATTCGTATGATATTGCGCTGGCCGCGGAAGGTCTCGACATCTGTGCAGATGTATTTGACGGAGATCCCGCTGATCCCCAGGCACAGTCCAAACTCGATTTTTCAAAATGTTTCGCCTTCAAAGATTTTCAGTTGGTGACCAATCCTATGGAATACGAGTTTTCGACCATTGATCATAAATCCCGTACGGTAGAAGCGGACCGCGATTATTTTACGCTCTTTAATTTTTCAGCCAAATGGGATCCGATCCCGACGATGCTCACCCAAAATCACACCACTACAGTGAAAGGGTTTATGGGCCAGACGACGGCATATGATAAAAACTATCTGAAGTCAGATGTGCTGATTCTCGGAGAGAATAAACCCGAGCATGAAGTCAGGTATATCCACAGTTCGTTTGGGTATGGTACGTGGACGTTTTACGGTGGCCATGATCCGGAAGACTATCGACATTATGTGACGGATCCGGATACTGATCTCAACCTGCATCCGAATAGTCCCGGCTATCGGTTGATATTAAATAATGTATTGTTTCCTGCAGCTGAAAAAAAGAAGCGCAAGACCTGATCGTAAATTTATTTTTGGGTTGATTTTTTCTCTCGAGCGACTCTTTTCTTTCGTCTCCAGGCGTTATAGGTCAGGTATTGCAGCGCGCCTTTGAAGAGTATCCAGGCTTGCTTCCATTCGGCAGGTTTGGCGACAATTTCAGAAAACATCTTTTCATATCCCATCACCGGCAGCAAATCGAAGGTCATACTTTCAAATAACCTTATATCATCCTCTTTCAGGGTATTCTTCCAATCATAGATTCTGCTCGGATCCGGCAATGAACCGACAAGCTGATGCTGTGATTTGGTAAATACCGGCACGTCAAAATCTTTTCCCTGGATCATCTCCGGTTCGAAATCAATTCCGAGAAAAGCACAAATTCTGCTGCATGCTTCCTCAGGGCGAGTGACCAATGTTTCATACTGCACGCGCATACATCGATCGGGATAGGCGGACTCACAAGCGAGTCCTGTGGCGAGTGCTTCAATCCACTTCTGCGCGGCAAAGATAGGATCGTTACTTCCCCAGTCCATTGCAAACTGAGAGGCCATCACCGCCCTGCCATCGCGCACGATGTGAATAAAACGGCAATCCGGATAATGCTTGTTGAGAAACTCACTGTGACGAAGATTGACCGGCGTATGATCTATCCAAAAGGTAGCACCGTCCTGCTGCTTCTCAGTAGCGTACTGATCCACTAAGGACAATACAAGATCGCTGTATGTCATTGCATCCACCTTTTCCCAATTCGGGAGCATCTCCCATACCTGAAAACGAGGATGGCGCGCTATTCCCTCAAAAACGTTTTGCTGCTGTCCGGCAGCAAACTTTTCGAGAAGTTGTGTGTCGAACTTAAACTGGCTTTCAGGCGTTACGACCGCTTCACTATGACTTCCGAGCATTGCCCCCAGCATAGTGGTACCACTACGCGATGCACCACCGATAAACACACATTTCATTTTTGGATTTCCTGAATTCATACGAATAGCATCATGCGACACTGTGAAGCAGAGCAAAATTACAGCTTTTGTATCTTAGCCTCAAAGTACATCATATATGACATCTGATTCCCTGGAAGATTCGGCCAATCAGGAAAATCCGCCCTTACTTCCGGTCATCTATATCCTTGGAAACAGTCATTCCGGCTCCACCCTTCTTGGCTTCCTGCTAAGTGCACATCCGGATGTCGTCAACCTCGGCGAACTAAAAGGCAGAACCTGGCTCAAGGAGCGCTTTTGCTCCTGTGGTCATCCTGTAGGGGAATGTGCGTTTTATGGAAATTTTTTCGAGCGGTTTAACAACCTGAAAAGAAACGTGATCACGCAAATCAGAAATACCCGTCTGATTCAGTTTTTTTTCAAAAAAAATATTGCACTCAATCCGGCATCTAAAGAGGAGTTAAAGGATTTTTATTCATCCGTAAGTCATCAGGTATCAGCTGTTGTGCCGAATGCCCGATTTATCGTGGATACATCCAAAAGTGTTTCCCTGCTGAACGGATGGCTAAACATCATGCCGGAAGAAAATATAAAGATCATCCATCTGACACGCCATACCGGGGCCAATGTCTCGTCTTTTGTTAAACGTGGTGCTCCGTTTTTTAAATCCCTCACCGGCATCCTTATCAACAACCGGATGATTCGTCGTTATCTCAGAAAAAACAATCTCAATTATCTCGAAATCGATTTTAACAGGTTTCATGGATTCTATTCGGAAGAAGCGAAAAAAATGTCCGAATTCCTTGGCGTTGAAATTCCATCAACGGATAGTGTGCCATTGCACCATCATGTGATTGGGGGCAATAATCGCACTCGAAAATCCTTCACAAACAAAGTTACAGGGATCCATAAAGACGAAGAGTGGCATCAGATACTTACCGGTTTTCAAAAATCAATTTTGCGTTTATTATCCTGACAGCGACATGAGAATTCTGGTACTTTCGATAGAATATCCGCCTGTAGGAGGAGGTGCATCTCCTCAATCGCATGAGATTAACAAATGCTATCTGAAACGCGGGCATGAGGTGACTGTAGTCACCATGCATACCGGTGACCTTCCTTTATATGAAGTGCATGATGGCGTGGAAATCATCCGCGTCAAATGTTTTCGCAAAGATATTCACATGTCTCATCTTTGGGAACATATCGCCTTTATCTACGCCGGCAAGCATGCATTAAAGAAGCTATTTGCGGAAAAAAAGTTTGATGTATGCCATACCCACTTTATTCTCCCGACTGGTATTTTGTCGCGATGGGTAAAGAAAAAATATGGTATTCCATATATCATTTCCTCCCATGGCAGTGATGTGCCCGGATACAATCCCGACAGGTTTCGATTTATCCATAAGCTGTCGCCGAGAGTAATACGGTCAATCATTCACCACAGCGCGTATATTGTTTTTCCTTCAAAATTCCTGCGCTCCCTTCTGCAGAAAAAGTTCACCTCGTTTGATGACAAACTCATCTATCTGCCCAGTGGTATTGATACAACCTATTTTACCCCGGCTGCTAAAAAACCTATTCTGGTTTCCACAGGACGATTGTTACCTCGAAAAGGATTTCAATACCTGATCGAAGTTGTCGCCCGTAAGCAGTACCCTATCGAGGTGCATATTTGTGGAGACGGTCCTTACATGGCTGAACTGAAGACCAAAGCAGAGGGAAGCAGGACACCGGTTATTTTTCACGGTTGGATAGATAACGCTGGTGAAACGTATAAATCGTTACTAGCGGAAGCCTCCATCTATTCCCTGATCTCTGCCAAAGAAAACGCAAGCACCTCCCTTCTCGAAGCGATGTCCTCCGGTTGCGCTGTGATCACCTCCAATGTCTCCGGATGTCCTGAGAGCGTGGGAGATGCCGGAATATGTCTGCCTCCCGGTGATGTGTCCGCACTGGAGGAGCAATTGGACAAACTTATCGAAGATGAGGCCTACCGATTGCAACTTATGGAAGCGGCCAGAACACGAGCTGTGACCGTATTCTCATGGGTTAGTATCGTTGATCGCTATCTGGCTCTGCTGACGAAAGCTATCCGGACATGAGTCAGATGAAGAAAGACGTTCAAATGACATTGCTGAGCAGGGTGCCTGTGATGCTGTTGAGCTTTCTTTCTGTTGTTTTTCTCACGCGTTTACTCGGGCCGGAAGGTAACGGGGTCTACACATTTACATTCGCAGCACTGAATCTGTTTTTCACGGTCATTGGATTTCAACTGGACGGATCTCTGCCGGTTTTCCTGGCTCGCGATAAAGATCAATCGGCTTCCATCTTTAGTGCAATAGGACTATTGGGACTTGCCTCCATTTTCGTCTTCTCGATCGTACTGGCCATTATGGTATTCCTGATTCCGGGAGGTGAAAAATGGGTCATCCCTCCGGGACAGCCAATCGGTTTCTTCTTTGTTTTCCTGCTTATCTCTTTCGGCCTTCGCCGCATATCCACATTAATTCTGGCCGCCTTGAGAGGGAAGTTTCATTTTAAAGCGTTCAACTTATACATGATCCTCGGCAAGCTGCTTCCATCCATCACGTATGGAGGTTTGCTTTTAGCAACTTTGTCAACCACACCCCCTGATCTGCTGACTTGCTTTAAAATCATACTGCTGGTTGAAATTGCGCTGACCCTGTCCGGCCTGATCATTCTTTGGCGATCCCGCATTCTTGCGTTTTCCGGCGGATACCAATCTTATTTCAAACCTATTGCAGACCTGTCGTACAAAAGCCTGATCAGCGCTGCCGGTCATTTTTTCAACAAACGTCTTGACGTGTGGTTTGTGCAGTTTTTCAGCGGCACAGCTATGCTGGGCCAATACGGTCTGGCGACGCAGGTGACTAATTTTATCAGTGAAGCCATGACCCCTTTCAACCAGGTGTTGGTGCCCTACATTGCTGAATCAAAAGCAGATAAACACAACGAAATGGTAGAGCGCGTCGCGCGACTCAATCTCAGCATTGCTTTGGTTGCAGCACTAGGGATCATCGGTACTTCCTGGTTGTTTATTCCTCTCATTTTTGGCAAAGCATTTACGCCCGCCATTCCGGCAACACAAGTGCTCGCGGTTGGCATCCTTTTTATTTCACAGCGACTTGTGTTTTCAGGGTATTTCAAAGCGATCAATCAAATGCAGTACCCCGTCAAAGCTTCCTGGGCCGGTGTGGTGATTACAGTCGTTTTGGATTTGTTCCTCATCCCAAAGTACGGGATCCTGGGTGCAGCGTGGGCCACCTGTGCGGCGTATGGTGTAACATCGCTTTATCTCATTCGCATGGCGCAGAAAATACTCGGATTTTCACTCAGCCATATTTTTATCCTGCGAAAAGAAGACATCCGCTGGCTCATGACCAGAGGAAAAAAGAAAACAATGCCGTAGACCGGGTTTAGAATTTTTTTCTGAAAAAATATAATATCAGAATAGACACGATTCCCAGTGCGAATCCGATCCATCCTTTCCTGGACATCGGAGGAATATATTTCAACTCAATCTCCGCATGGCCCGGTTCGAGCACCAATCCGGTGAATCCGAAATCGATCATCTCAAGGGGCACTTGTTTGCCATTGACAAAAGCTTGCCATCCGGTGTCAAATGGAATCGAAAAGAACATCATCGTAGGGGCATCCACATCGATGTGTCCTTTGATCTTTTTATGAGAAAAATGATCCATGGTCATCGCCTGACCGGCCAGATAGTTGGTTCTGTCCTTAATCGCTGTCCCATAAAACGAAAACCCTTCGAGTGGAAACTTTTGAATCTGATTGGTCCATCCATCTGTCTCATTGCCTACGACAGCAAAATAGAGCACACGTTTTCGCTCTGAACGGCTCAATGATTCAAATTGAGCTTCTGTGATATAATGTTGGATAGGAATTCCAAAAGGTATGTAGTAGTTGTTTCTCCAGGCGGTTGTTTTACCGGTGGTTTCAATTCGATCGTAAATCGCTTTATCCACACGCGACTCCGTCTCCGTATCAGAGAGCAGGTATTTAATTGAAAACAGCCCATGGAGAATATTCGTGCGCGCCACACCGACCAGCCATCGCGTGTTTGCTTCAAGCTCGGCATTGATCACACCGGTTTTATCAAGGAACTCCACATAATTTTTGTGATTGTGTGACTGGTAAGATTTGGACCCGAAAAAGCCCTGAACCTGTCCATCATTGTATCCAGTTTTAATTGAGCCGTAGACTTTGTCGATACGGTAGAATACATCATCATCCGCCTGATGAATTTTTTCCACGGCTTCCATCGTATCATCAAAATGATACTGTTTGTTCTCCACCACCGTCTTGGGTATAGGTCCGCGCTCATTGAGACATGGCCAAGAGAGCACTAATACTTCCAGGGCAATCACACTGACTAATCCCGGCAGGATAAATCTGCGCAGCAATCCTTCTGAATAGGCCCACAGGATGCCGGTATACGCCAGTATAAACATCGAGACTTTCACCTGCATAGCGGTGTCGATCACGACACCATCTGCTTCATAGGGATACCAGAGCAGGACAAGCCAGAACAGTGAAGAGGCAAACAGGACAAGTTTGTTAAGTGGTTTTCCTTTGACAATTTCCTGCAGTCCGAGCAGACCGACAAAAAAGAAACTGAACGGAATAAAAAGCGACAAGGCACCTTTGTAATAATTTCCCGCAAAGCCATAGAAGGCAAATCGGAACCATGGGAACACAATCATGATCAGCCACATCATGAGCAGCGCACCATAAATCCATTTTCGCCGTTTCTCGGCCATAATAAAAAACTGAAAAACGAAGAGCAGAGAAATCAGTCCCATGTAAAAACAGGGTGCTTCAAGATAGTTGCGCCAGCCTTGATAGTCCACTCCGGATCCCAGCATATTATTTGAAAAAACCCGCATGACCGCGGTCACATTATGGTCGCCCGGTGACATGCCAAACATCGGCACGTCCGATAGACGATCCTGATAAGACACATTTCCAGTCACCCGGGGACTGTTGGCATATTTATTCCATTTACCACCCACAAAAGGAGCGGTCAGTAAAATGGCGACAAAGCCACCGACGATCATCCTTTTGTACCCATGCAGGATGTCTTTCCAGGAGAAATTGTAGTAGTCAAGCATGCGGACCAACCCATAGATCGCCATAAAAAGCACCAGGAAGTAGCCTCTCGGTCCCAGAATGAAAATAAATGGAATGGGGAATACCCACCAGATCTTACGGCGCAAAAGCAACTCAAATCCGTAAAACGCCAGGGTCATCCAGAAAATCACATAGGCATGACCATACCACGAATTACCCAGTACGGCATAGCCACCAAACGTATAAACTAATGCCCCGACGACACAAACGATTGGATCAAATTCAGCTTCTTTTAAAAATTTATAAAAAACAACTCCCGTCAATACCAATACCCCAGCCTGTACCCAGGCAATGGTATGGGCAATCGTATCGGCATCCATGGGCAGGTAGATCCAGTAAAACGGATTTAAAATGTATCCGGGATAAAAATTGGCTCCCAACCCAAAATAAAATGACCATCCCGGCCAACCTACTTCCTGAAAATAACGAGCGCTCTGAGCGAGATTGGGAAAAAACACAGTCAATGTGTCAGAACCCACATCATTAAAAATATACAACCAGGGACCAAACAGATATTGCGAAAACAAGACAAGGGTCAAAACCACCGCCAAACCCGCAAACAACAGGAAAGACTGAGTTGGGTTGAGGGGCCATGAAGGGAGTTCTACCTTTCTCTTCGTGGACTTTGGTGTTTTCTTTTTCTTCTTCGCTTTTGCCATGAGTGTTCCTGGTTTTTACCCGCCGGGTATCATCGTTTCGTCAAAGTAAAACAATTCAACGCCGAGGTCATCGATGTTTCCGTTGTGATAGGGCTTAAAACGTCTGTAAATATACTTCCGAATCTCTATCGGCATATGATGAGATTTATGCAATTCCCACATCACCCAACCTTGTTTTTCCTGTCTGATGACATCCTTAAACTGATTGAGTGTATATGCTTCTCGTTTCGGTATTTTAATCAGGTGGTCGCCGGCCAGTTCTTCCGGATCGAGATAGTAGGTCTTAACATTCTGTACGATCAGCGCATCGCCGGGCGTAAAGTTGGACACCAGTGTTTCATACACCTGAGAATATCTGGGAGCCCAGGGATGGCGAACATAAATGCGCTCATACTGCTGTCCTAAATGGCCCGCAGAAATCAGCAGTACGATAAAGAGGCTCCATGGATAAATTCGCTTAGAAAAAATACGACCTGAATAGTAGACCACCACGAGATTACTACACACGACAAACGGTACCAGATGTGCAATGTATCGGTAGTCTCTTCCCCGATCTCCGATCAGGTACACCATAGAGACCAGTGCAATGATGATAAACAGATAGTTCAGTACGAGCAAAGATTTCAGCCTCCCGGACACTTTTGCAAACAACAGACCCACACCGGCCAGTAAAGCCATGAGGGTCACATTTTGAGGCAAGGCATTATCCAACACATATTCGAAATACGGGAGTTTGGGCGTGTGGGGAGTAGTGATCCGCTTTGCCACCTGTCTGAACATATTAAATGCATCCAGTTCGACGATAAAGGTGAGAAACAACAATAGAGCCACTCCGGCAGAAACTACCCAGAGCACACGGAGTTGCGTTTGCGTACGCTCGACAAGCGCCCTGTATACAATAAACAGTCCAAAGACCGGCAGGAGAATCATTGAGAGCTTGTGAATGTGTGCCAGCAATAAAATAAAGGCAACAGACAACGCGACCATCCCCCACTTTCTCATTTCGGAATGGGGTTTATCACTAGCAGCATTTCGATGCTGAAACATCTCAATCGTGCGATAGATCAGGTAAATACCGGCCAGGAACAACGGAATCAGTAAGGCGTACATCCGCATGTAGCGAAACAGCAATAAAAACCGATCATTCATCAGGCATATCAGCGGGAGCAACACCGCCAGCCAGGCCAGACCATACCAACGCGCGAAAACAAAAAATGCCACCAAAACAAAACACACACCAAAAACCGCGGAGGGTAAACGGCCGATAAACTCGGAGTCACCAAACAGCTCAAAAAGTCCTGCGATGATGATAGTGTGTACGCGAGCTCTGGTATATCCCTCATCAAAATAAGACCATCCCTGCTCAGTCAGGCCGACAGCAGCATTGATGACAAGATTTTCATCCTCCCAAATATCAAAATAGCCGAGGCGGTAAAAAATCAGAAAAGCGGAAATAAGTAATACCACCGCCCCTCCTATTCTCACGAAGCTTGAAGAAAAGACGGATGAAAGTGTATAAGCCTGCTGAGGTTCTTTGTGAGCTGTATCCTCGCTCATATGCTTGAGCACGAACAACCAGAGAATCCCGGTAGGAATACTCAAGGTACCTGCAATCCATAAAAAGGCTTCATTTGGGTCAATCCAGTTGTAGGCAAGTGCGACATTGACAAGTGTCACCATGAGTACAAGACACACCCCGATCTGACTAAAGCGAACTACATTTCTTGCAAAGAATTGCGTAGATCCCAGCAAGGCAATACCTCCGCTCAGAAACGTCAGCAGGCTGGTTGTCCCGGAGGACAATTCAGGTGAAAAGGTCAGGATAGGATGCAGGAGGTAAAATGCGACTCCCCCGAGAATGCCACACAGCAGCGAAACAAGCCAATCCACGGCGATTTGTGGTGATGAGGTTTTTGCGCCTGACTTTGTCTTTTTCCTTTTTTTCCTGTTTTGTTTTTTCTGTGATGACACGGAGTAAAAATAAGAAATCAAAATAACTGCCCCATTGCCCGTTACATCAGGCCATCCAGCAGGAAAGATCACGTCCGGTGAGCCGCTCAAGAAGTTGGATGTCCTCGCGAAACTGATCGAGCAGCCATGCCCGATCAGCCGGTGAGGGTTGATCATAGGTGATCGGCCTGGTATTAAACCAGGCGATGAGTTTGTTGACTTTTATCGCTTTCAGCCAACGAACCAGCCAGCTTGCGCCAAGCGCCGTCATGGTGCGCTCTCCCGAGGCGAGAAAGTCCACCACCCACTTCATTCGCGACTGTTTGGAAGCATTGTGCTTCCGTCGCAGATCAGCAGGAATAAAATCCTCGGTGACACCTAAATAGGCATATAACTCCCTGACAACTTTTTCCGGATCCTTTTTAATATCCTCAAACCAGATCAGGTGAATCCTTGAAAGTGGAAAAAACGCAAGATATCGTTTCAACCCTTCACCATAAAGGCCATTTTCAATGTACAGATATTCTTCACGAATCGCCTGTGAAAGAGGTCTCGATTCGCGCTGGGTAAAGTGTCTTTCAAAATGATATTGCGAGACCGCTCTGTCCACCGGTGAACGCACACACAGGATCAATCGGACATCGGGAAACATTTGCTTGATGCGTGCCGGGGCTTTTTTGTCCACCATGTACTTTGGCGTAAACTCACCTTTTACCTTCCCTTCTTCGCAATGCTGAAAAAACCGCTTATACCACTCAAGCCCTTTCTTATAATTTCCCATATGTGTGGCCCTTGTAAACACTTCACTGTCGTGAAAAAAGTGAATTTCCTTTGGTTCGGATGTACAGATCTCAGGATGAGCACTGAGCATTTTATTGACCCAGCTCGTACCTGCTTTGTTGGCCCCGATACCTATATAATCCACTTTAAACTCACTCATGACATGCTTTCATCTGTACTGATCCACTTGCCGATACCGGTCACTGTTTTTGTTCATTCCAGGCTTTTTGATATTCGCGCTCGTGTGCATCCATAGCCACATCTACGCTATAAGTATCACGGACATAGGCATATCCCGCTTCACCTTGCTTCCTCCATCGCTGGTCTTCGAGAAGCCAGTCAAGCCCTTCACTGAAACCATCTGCATCCACCTGCCTGCCATAGGAAGAGGCGAAAGCATCCGGGTCAACGTGACTCAGAATCGCGCATTGATGGCCGGCTGCTTCGATAAACGAATTGGGCAGTCCTTCCCGAATGGACGTATTGATGTACACCCATGCCTCGGAAAACAGTTGGTGATGGTCATCGCCCACAAATTGTTTTACAAAACCCAAAAACTCCACGTTGGGCTGGTGTCCATACGTATCCTTGAGATGCTTTCCATACGCCGGATCTCTGGCTTTTCCTGCTATTTTAAACTGAACATCCGGGTGAGACTCGGCGAGGCGCAGAGTCATTTCAGGGCGCTTGCGATGATCGAGACGTCCCATATACAAGACCACCGGAGAATCTCCTTTGGTGATCGATGCCGGAATCTCTGTAGGGGTAGGTAAAAATCCTGCGGGCCTTTTCAAATTGTATAAGGTCTGGGCTTTCTCGCACTGAAACTTTGCCGGCACATACACTTCATGTGCAGCGCGAACCGCTTTTCGCACTAAAAAATTGGCTTCAAAAATATAGTTCTGCACTACCTGCAGCTTGCTTTTACTGGGATAGTGAAACTCCTGTATCCATTCATCAAATCCTTTGGGATCCTGACACGTCACCAGATGTACAGCGTCAGGCTGCGCTTTCATGGCCAGCCAGGTCACTATGGAAGGTTCGCAGGAATGATAAATATCTGCGTTTACCTTTTTGCAAAGCGTACCGATCGATAGAATTTCTTTTGGGGAATAACCGAGGACTGTAATTCCGTCCAGCAATTCTTCATGTTGCTGTTGTTGGCGACGGGGAATGAGTGCAAACACTTCATATCCGCGATTGACGAGCTCGCGTCCAATGATACGGGTGGATTTTCCATAGCCTCCAAATTTTCCCCATGCAAAAATTTCCACAGAGATCAGGCATATTCTTTTAGGATGGGTTTTCATAAAAAGCAATGCTTGATGGGGCGGGATCAGCTATCGTGTACACAGATGATCACAGACTTATCTAACGGCCACAAGATAAAAGAATTCACATACACGGCTTAACCTTGCTATACGGTCTGATGCGTTAGAGAACATTTGATATTACTTCATTAGGTATTTGTTGATTCTATGCAGACTCACACGCAACTCTATTATCAGAAGGCATAGAACAACGCACTTTGTATCTTGTCCGCAAATCAGCTCGGTCGGAGCAGACAGCAAAGGAATGAATATCAGATTTATTAAAGATTGGATACGTGGTGTTGTACACAGAAAACCGGTTGTGCACTTCCTTCACATAGGAAAAACGGGTGGCACCGCTATCAAACATGCATTGCAACCGCATACGCGTTCCGGCCCTTTCAGGATCGTACTGCATGATCACAAGACCACGCTTTCAGATATCCCACGAGGCGAGAAGGTTTTTTTCTGTGTCAGGGATCCGATTGATCGTTTTGTCAGTGGATTCTATTCCAGGCAGCGCAAAGGGCGACCCACGTATTATGCGCGATGGCGGAAAGCGGAGAAAATTGCGTTTGGAAAATTTAATACCCCAAATGAACTTGGTCTGGCGCTTTCCAGTCCCGATGAGCAAAATAAATCTACGGCGGAGTTTGCTATGCGCTCCATATCCCATGTCAAATCCTCGTATTGGGATTGGTTTGAAGATGAGCGGTATCTGCTGGAGCGCGCCGGGGACATATTATATATATGTAGGCAAGAGCAATTGGAAGAAGACTTTGATGAGCTGGTCAGCAGATTAAAACTTTCTCCGGCACCCTCCCTTCCGGGTGTCAATTCGGCCGGCGCCCATTCAAATCCAAAGGCACTAGATAAAAAGCTGGAGGATTCGGCATACAGGAATCTACAGCACTGGTATGCGCGGGATTATGCTTTTCTGGATTTTATTGATCGGACCTTCGACTGAAAAAGATAGAAAATCCGCGATTTGTCAGGTAAATCGTCATTTATTGGGTGAAAAGCGGGAAAAAACGACAAAAACC
>JAUHXV010000114.1 GCA_030426765.1 Bacteroidia bacterium
AACCACACGCCTTGCATATGTCGGGTTGTAGGTTGCAATGATATTGGCGGCCCGAACACTTCCCAGCGTAGCAGTCTCTGCTCGAAAAGATTGTTCGGTGACGGAAGCCCCATACGTTCTAAATTTTTGTACCAGCCATTCCCTCGTCGCTTTATGTCCATCCGTGCCGGGTACGCGCGGGCCGAAAGCCACCTGCCGGGCGACAAACTCGTAAGCCGAATCTTTTGAAAAGACAGGTACTTTGACCGGCGTCGGATCCTGTACTTCCTCCGTGGTAGTGCTGACCGGGGGATCATTTTTGCAAGCGACAAATAACAGGAGTGCGATTACGGAAAAGAGAAAATATCTCATGAAGTGATTTTGTGATTCTGTCAACAGGTTACAAGGTTATATGGTTATGAGGCTATATGGTTATTTAGAGTTATTTTTTTCAGTAGTGGTTTAACGTATAATGTTCAACGTTTAGGCTATAGCGTACAGGATAGCACATTAAAATTGTAATTCGTAATAGTCTCATGCCTCATGTCTCAGGTCTCAGCCCTTCTGCCAAAATCATTAACACTAAAGGCAATCTCTCTATAATCTTAGCCCCATGCCCCATGCTCCTTGCTCCATGCTCTTTGCTCCATGCCCTCATCCCTTCGCTATTTAATCGTCCAGGTCGTGCCTTCCTTGCCGTCTTTCAGATCAATTTTAATTTCATTAAGTGTATCTCTGATCTTATCGGAAGTGGGCCAGTCTTTGTTTTCGCGCGCCTGTTGCCTCATCTCGATGACCAGTTGCATCAGACCATCCAGTTGGACCATATGGTTGTCAGCGTTTTCGTTTTCTCTTAATAAACCAAAGACTACAAACAGAAGGTCTTCAAATCCTTTCTTAACAACATCCAAAGCTTTTTGTCCGGCATCATCCGGATTGAGTTGTCCATCAGCCAGTTTGTTGATGGTTGGAATCAATTCAAATAAACGCGCCAATGCTTTTGGTGTATTGAAATCATCATTCATTTCCTCGAAGGCAGCTTTGATGCCATTTTCGAGCTCGCCAGCAAGCGAGTGATTACTTTCTTTGACGGAGGATGACAGTTCCTGAAGCGTTTTATAAGCATCCATCAACCGCTGGTATCCCTTTTCTGCAGCCTGCAGTGAAGTGTCATTCAGATCGAGCGTGCTGCCATAATGAGCCTGCAGGAAAAAGAATCGCACGATCATAGGCGAATAGGCTTTGCTAATGTGTTCGCTATCTCCGGTAAATAATTCAACAGGCGTTACGTGGTTGCCATCGCTTTTGGACATTTTCTTCCCGTTTAGCAGGAGCATATTGCTGTGGATCCAGTAGTTGGCCGGCGTCTTTCCGCACGAACCGTAGTTTTGTGCAATTTCATTTTCGTGATGGGGAAACTTCAGGTCATTTCCACCGCCGTGAATATCAAATCGATCCCCCAGATATTTAGTACTCATGACGGAGCATTCGAGATGCCATCCGGGAAATCCATCCGACCAGGGTGCATTCCAGCGCAGGAGATGACGATCATCGGCTTTGATCCAGATGGCAAAATCTGATGGATGTCTTTTTTCGTCCTGATTTTTCAGGTCTCTGGTTTCGACGAGCAGATCTTCTACCTTTCTTCCTGAGAGTTTTCCGTAGATATCGGCTTCTTTCAGCAGCTTGTGCGTATCGAAATAAACGCTGCCGTTGGCTTCGTACCCATATCCTCGTTTCAGGATTTCCTGGACCATCTCGATTTGTTCGAGGATATGCCCTGTCGCGCGAGGTTCGATACTAGGTTCGAGCGTATTGAAGCGTCGCATGATGTCGTGAAATCCATTGGTGTATCGCTGGACGACCTCCATGGGCTCTACCTGTTCAAGGCGTGCTTTTTTGCTGATTTTATCCTCTGCATTCGTATCAACATCTCCTTCGAGGTGACCGACATCCGTGATATTTCGGACATATCTCACTTTGTAGCCCAGGTACATCAGATACCGATAGATGACATCAAAACTCACAAACGTTCGGCAATTGCCGATATGTACATCACTGTAAACGGTTGGGCCACAGACATACATACCGATCCGGCCTTCATGGATAGGTTTGAATTCGTCCTTCGTCCCGCTGATGCTGTTTTGGATTTTTAAACTCATAGCGGCAAAAATAAGCTATTGGATCGAAGCTGGATCAGGATCCTGTGCTTTTGTTGAGGCAAACCCCCGTGCTGACGGGATAGTGATCACTGAAATGAAGTGGGTAGGTGTGGTGATCTTTAAAAATCACTTCAGCGGTAGAAAAGAAATAATCAATCCGCAGCAAGGGCAGTTTGCTGGCATAGGTGGTGCTCAGGCCTTTGCCTCTTTCTTCAAAACTATCGTGCAGTCCCTTTGAGAGAAGGTGGTACACATTGGACATCGGCGGATCATTGCCATCGCCGGCGAGTACAGCGGGATGAGGCGATTGAAGCACGTGGTCGCGGACTTTTTCCGCTTCGATCGCGCGCAACTGCGTGGTGTGTCGGTAGCGGCGCATGATAAACCGAATATTGCTCCACGTATTTTCTTTTTTAATATCCATATTCTGGATCAGGTCTTCCGTCGTCTGCGTGACTCGGTTTGATACCAAATGCATGTTGTACACTCTGAGTGTGCCCTGAGGTGTGGTGATATCTGCCCACATGGCACTCGGGCTGATTTCTTCCCCTTCAATATCGCCATGGGCCGTAATGGGATATCTCGAAAGCAACCACAATGATGATTTCGGTGCGTGTATGACGTAATCCATGTCAAACCTGGCAGCGATTTCTTTGCCACTGGATACTTCCTGCAAGCATAGAATATCTGGAAGGTCATTCAGCTGGTTGATCGCGGCATACAGGGAATCGATTTTCTCATTGATGTTTTTTTCTTCGGTAGATGGGATCATGGACATTCCTTTGAGGTTGTAAGTCATGAGCCGGATCGATTCCTGGCATATGGCTTTATCACTATGCGTATACAATTTGATATAACGCATGTGGTGCGGAATGCCTGCAAACAGGGCAATGATCGACAGGATGGCATATCCGCTTCGAAAGAAAATCCATCCGGTAGCAAAAAGACCATTGATAAAGAGGATAAACGGATAGGCCAGCGCGAGCATCGATAGCCAGCCCCATGATGATGCGCTGACATGGGGGGTGAGATAGGTGAGGAGGAGGAGGGAAACAAAAACAACATTCAGCCAGACCATCCACTTTTTGAGCCAGCCGGATCTGCGTTTATTTTTGGCTCGCGTCATCCAGAAACTTTTTATCCTCCGCACTGAGATTCTCGTAGCCGGATGCTTTGATTTTATCGAGGATGGCATCCAGCCTTTCCTGGTCGCCATAGTAGGAAGCCTCTCCAGGAGAAGGCTGATCCTCTCGTTGGTGCCGGGCGCGGTGACTCACCTTCATGGTGACTTTTCGCTTTACAGGTCTACGAGGAGATCGGGTGGGCTTTTTGAAAAATGCAAGGGCACGATTAAACCCATTCGTCAGATCGCTGCCCTGCCGGAGCATATACACGTAGAAAAATCCAAAGGCAGCTCCTCCCAGGTGTGCCATGTGTCCGCCGGTGTTGTCCATATTGGCTATGCCGATCACATAGATCGCCAGCAGAACAGCCACAATATATTTTAATCGAACATCGCCCAATAGCAGGAGTCGCATCTGGTAGTCAGGTGCCGTCATACCGGCGGCGGCCACGATACCCATTACGGCCGCAGAAGCCCCGTGGACACTGCTGGGTCCGGCATAAATGATCGGAGCGGTAATAAGATAGGCCAGCGCACCTGCCAGACCGGAAAATAAATACAGTGGTAACATCCTGTGATCCCCCAGCAGGTCACCGGCGATGCGGCCAAACCAATAGAGAATCAGCATATTAAACAGCAGATGGAAAAATCCGACATGCGTAAACATGTGTGTTAGGATAGTCCATGGATGTGTGGCATCCCACAGGAGATCACCCGACAGAAACAGGTAACGCATGGTATTGCCAAACAGCCCGTTTTGCGGGTTAAATCCGGTGCCCAGCGTGATAGCCAGCTGAAAGGCCATGACCAGCAGGAAGACAAACACATTGACGATGATCAGCCTTGTGATCGCATTTCCCGACTGAAACTGAAACTTAATATCGCTTAGGATCGATTGAAACACAATACCAAATTTACATGATATAGAATAAACGGATAAGTCCCCCGGAAAGTTGGGCAGATTTTATGGGTAGGTGATGAGGTGATGGGGTGATGGTCTCCTTCGCTGAAGCTACGGCGACCAAAGGGTGATCTGTGGCACGAGGGAAATTTGATTCCATGAATGGTAGCCTTTCAATGCGTTGAAAGGGATTTTAGAGAGATTAAAATATTCTGGTCGCGCTTCAACGCAGGACCATCCCGGGAGAGATTATTTTATTTTTTAAAAATTGCCCCGAGCTTTAGCTCGCGGGGGATTATGAAATAGAAGAAACAATTTTGCTCCACGCCCCATGCTCCACGCCCCATGCCCCACGCTTCAACCAAGAAAAGAGCCGCCTTTTTTCCAGTAGCGAGCGAGGACAAAACCCGCCAGAGCGCCTCCGAGGTGAGCGAAATGAGCAATATTTCCTCCGGTACCGGTTAGTCCTGAATAGAGGCCAATGCCTATCAGGATCACAGCCATCAGCCAGGCCTTAATAGGGATAGGAGGAAAAATGAGCATTAATTCTCTGTCAGGGAAGAGCGCAGCAAATGCGATCGTAACGCCAAAAACAGCACCCGAAGCACCGAGTACTGAGAATAGCGGTGGTCCCACAGAAGGATCCATGAAGTAAGGGATATAGCCTACCAGAAAGTGTGCCGCAAGTCCGGTTAGGCCTGAGATCATGTACAACGCAAGAAAGCGCTTCGGCCCCAGGTACATCTCTACCATCGGACCGAGGAAATACAAACTCAGCATGTTAAAAAGAATATGCGTGACGCCGGCATGCGCAAACATATACGTGATGATCTGGTAAGGCTGAAAATGACCTGTGGCCGGAGAATAGAACGGAAGCATATTACCGATGGAAGGCGGTAGCATCATCATCGCAACAAATACGACAGCATTGATAATGATCAGGTGTTTTACTATTCCGGTTAAAGGCATCATAATTCAGAAAATTCAGGTGTGATTCAGGATTGAAACCGTTTTAAAATTTCTTCTTTCCCAAAAGTAATAAAGGTCTTTCTGCCGGAAGGACTCGTATACGGATTCTCTGATGCAAGCAACTGGTTGATGAGTGTTTGCATTTCTTCCGCCGTCATCACCTCACCTCGCTTTCTGCTTAGGTTGGCTGCTAGTGTCATAGCGATTTTTTCCACCGGTTTCATCTCCACTTTCTGATGCCCTTCTTTAAAACGATCCAATATTTCTTCAATAGCTTGCTCCGGCGTCGTCAGTTCCGTCATCACCGCCGGGATACCATGGACAATAAAGGCTTCATGGCCAAATTCTGCGATATCAAATCCGAGCAACTGAAGTGCAGGCACCAGGTCCTTAAGGATCGCTGCGTCACCCTTACTACACTGAATGGTCTCAGGCCAGAGGAGTTTTTGCGTAGACGCTTTTTCGGCGTCCAGATCGCGCATGAGTGATTCAAACAAAACACGTTCGTGAGCCGCACGCTGATCAATGACCAGCATATCCGCAAGTCCGGTGACGATAATATATCGCTGCCACAACTGGACGGGCACCATATGCGCCAGCGGATCATGTTTTTCAGTCAATGTTTCAGCCGGGGCGGCAACTTGTTCTTCGTCACCTTTGGCTTCCTCACCTTTATCAATAGAAAATCCTTCAATGGATTCGAGGAGTGCACCCCATTTTTTAATATTCTGCCTTTCCTGATGCAAATCCCGTTGCTGTGGACTGAAGCCCGAAGCAGCAGTTTCGTTTTTTGGGGCTTCACCAGAAGTGCGGTTCAGACCTACCTCCTGCTCGAAGTCAAGAGACGGCATGATACTATATTTTCCCAATGCATGCCGACAGGCTACGCGCAGGTAATTATAGATGATACGCTCATCTTCAAACTTGATTTCCTGTTTGGTCGGGTGCACGTTGACATCAATTTTTTCGGAATCAATCTCCAGAAACAATACGTAAAACGGATGTTGGTCCGCAGGCAGGATATCTTCAAATGCATTTTTTACAGCATGCTGCAGGTAAGGGCTGCGAATGTATCGGCGATTGACAAAGATGTACTGGTCTCCGCGCGATTTTCTGCCCAGCTTTGGTTTGCCGATATACCCGGCAAAATTTACGTAGTTCGTTTCTTCCTCTACCGGTACCAGGTGCTCATTGACCTTTTTTCCAAAAATACCCAGGATGCGATTGCGCAGCGAACCCGCAGAAAGATTGTAAACCTCCTGGTCGTTGTGAAACAGTTTGAATTGAATGCTCTCAAAGGCCAAAGCGATACGATGAAATTCATCCAGAATATGCCGCATCTCCACAGGATCACTTTTCAGAAACTTCCTTCGGGCTGGTACGTTGTAAAATAAATTTCGCACCATCACAGCAGTGCCGACAGGACATTGACAACCTTCCTGTGCAGTGACCTCAGAGCCTTCAATGAGCAGGCGCGTACCGACAGCATCATCTTGCCTGCGCGTTTTCACTTCCATGTGTGCGATGGCTGCGATCGAAGCCAATGCTTCTCCTCTGAAGCCCATGGTGCGGATGTCAAACAAATCTTCGGCGGTGCGCAGTTTGGATGTCGCGTGTCGCTCAAGGCTCATGCGCGCATCTGTTGGCGACATTCCATGCCCGTTGTCCTGCACATGAATGGATGTCTTACCGGCATCTTTGATGATAACAGTGATCTCTGT
>JAUHXV010000029.1 GCA_030426765.1 Bacteroidia bacterium
AAGTGCTGGTTGACAGGCTCTCATCTATTCCGGAGTTGGTTGAAAAGTGTCGTGATCTCGATGTTCCCTTACAGAAAGTGCCCAAAGAAAAGCTGGACAGAATGGGAAGCAATCACCAGGGAGTTGCCGCTTACCGTTCTCAGGTGGAGTACACACAGTTGGAAAATCTTGTGCCGCATCTCTTCGAATCCGGGGCAGTTCCTCTGCTGGTGATCCTCGATCGCATCACCGATGTGGGTAATTTTGGTTCGATTAGTCGTTCGGCCGAAGTACTTGGTGCTGATGCTTTGATTTTCCCGGCGAGAGAATCCGCGCAACTCAACAGCGATGCGATCAAACGTTCTGCAGGTGCATTACTTCGTATCCCTTTGTGCAGGGTACGCGATTTGGTGACAGCAGTTAAATATCTCAAGGAAAGTGGCTATGTGATTATCGCGGCTGATGAAAAAGGCAGAACACCGTTGGGGCAAATTGACCTGACAGAACCCATTGCGATTATCATGGGCTCGGAAGGGGAGGGCATAGCGCCTGAGCTACTCAAACTCGTAGATCACATTTTATTTATTCCTCAAGCCGGACAGCTTGATTCTTTGAACGTATCGGTAGCCGCCGGAATCATTCTGTATGAAACACAACGGCAGAGAAGCAGCGGTGATTGATTGAGTGAGTGAAGTTGTGATGGGGTGATGGAGTGATTTTCATGGTCGCGCTTCAGCGCATGACCATCTATATGATAGAACCTAATGAGTTAAAAAACTACCCCGTGCTGTAGCTCGGGGCCATGCGTAAACCTAATTTAAGAGCCGTGACAAACAATCTACACAAAAAATATCACCTCCTCACCCCATCACTCCCTCACTCCATGATTCGCTCCATCACCCCCTCACCCAATGACTCACTCCCTCACTCCATGATTCGCCCTCTCATCCCCGCACCCTCTCACCTCATCACCCCCTCACTTGTGCTAGCGATCATTGCTTCATTCTTCCTTTTCTCCTGCAAGGGCCCTAAAGCAGTCTCCCAAGGAAATGATGTTCTACCGGATGCGCTGTTGTGGAAAATTGAACATAAGGACATGGATGCACCTTCCTACTTATTTGGTACGATCCACATGATTCCGCAGGACGATTATTTCACACCGCTCGGTCTTGATGAAGCGTTTGATGCTTGTGAAAAGGTCACCTTTGAGATAGATCTTGATGATATGACAGATATAGGTGCACTGGCAGGCCTGATGGGCGCCATGCTGATGAATGATGGCACAACGATTCGTGATCTGCTGACGCGGGAAGAGTATAAAGAAGTGTCGGATTATTTTGAAGAAATGGGATTGCCGATGGGCCTGTTGGGAAGTATTAAGCCTATGTTTCTCTCCATGTTAGCTGAACTAAATATGGATCCTTCCTCGTTGCAATCCGATGATATAGTTTCGTATGAAATGGAGCTCTACGAACGTGCTCAGGCTTCCGGAAAATCAGTGGGTGGGCTGGAGACGATGGCATATCAGATGTCATTGTTTGACAGCATTCCTTATCAGGATCAGGCACAGATACTGCTTGATGCCGTGCGCAGCACAGATCTCGAAAGTGATATGTTTGAAGAAACCGTAGCACTTTACAAGCAACAAAAAATCGAATCCATGGTCGCTATTGCCGTAGATATGGAAGAATCAGAATTTGGTGGCTATGAAGACCTTCTTCTCAACAACCGCAATCAAAACTGGATCCCGGTGATGAAACAGCAAATGGAAAAACGCCCCGTCTTTTTTGCAGTCGGTGCTGGCCATCTCGCCGGAGAACAAGGAGTCATCAAACTCTTAAGGAAAGAAGGCTATACGCTGACGCCTGTGTCGGTGTATAAAGCCGGGAATCCGCAGAAGATCTGAAGAAGTGATGATCTCCTTCGCTGAAGCTTCTGTGATCAAAGGTCTCCTCCGCTGAAGCTTCAGCGACTATGAGGTAATCTGTGGAACGGCGCAGCCCCTGACCCCTGTTTTTCTTCGCTTCGCTACAAAAATCCCGGGGGGCTTACCCGCTTTGTAAGGCATGGAGCACGGTTCCGATACATCGGAAGGGGCATGGGCAATCTGTGACATAGCACTTAGAAAAAAATCCAAATCTATCTCAAGGAAAGTATCCCCTTTTCGAGGGGGATCACGCGCAGCGTGAGGGGGTTCTCCGTGATACAGAAACGTCAGGATCAAGTGAACGGGACACCCCCGCTCTACGCCCCCAGCTTTGATTCTCGCAAAGCCGCAAAGTCGCAAAGAATAAGCGCAAAGAAAAGTAACTCTGTCCAACTTCCTTATGCCCATGTACAGGACAATCATTCTTCATTTTTCCGATTTTCAATCTTCACTTTCCGCCGTGCTCCATGCCCCATGCTCCATGCCCCATGCTCCATGCCTATAGCTTGCCCTTCAGATACTCACCCGTCACACTCTCCTTACACTTAGCCACCGTCTCGGGCGTGCCTTGTACGACTAACTTTCCACCTTCATCACCACCGCCGGGACCGAGATCAACCACCCAGTCAGCCGTCTTGATGACTTCAAGATTGTGCTCGATGATGATCACAGAATGACCCCGCTCCACCAACGCATTGATCGCTTTCAATAAGATGCTGATATCATGAAAATGCAAGCCGGTGGTAGGCTCATCGAAGATGAACAACAGATGTCTGTCTTCTTTTTCCTTGCCAAGAAAGGAAGCCAGCTTTACACGCTGCGCTTCACCACCAGAGAGGGTGCTCGAAGCTTGTCCTAGTTTAATATACCCAAGCCCCACATCATGGAGCGGCCTGAGTCGCTCAACGATATCATGCTCCTCTTCGAAAAATTCGAGTGCCTCATCAACGCTGCACTCCAGGATGTCGTAAATGTTTTTTCCATGGTAGCGCACATCCAGAATCGGTTTCTGAAAGCGCTTGCCACCACACTCATCACATACGAGTTTGACATCGGCGAGAAACTGCATTTCCACGACAATCTCACCATCCCCTTTGCAGGTCTCACATCGTCCGCCTTCTACGTTAAATGAAAAATGTTTGGGCTTGAACCCATTCACCTTCGCCATGTGCTGCTCGGTCATGAGTTTGCGGATCGCATCGTACGCTTTGATGTAGGTGATATGATTAGATCGCGAACTACGACCCAATGCCTGCTGGCCGATCACTTCGATGCCTTCGATGCGCTTGTAATCGCCGCCAAGGGCTTTGAGTAAGTTGGCATTCGAACCGGAAGTGATACCGAGTGCATTGGATAAGGCCGGTTCGAGGATGTGGCGTATCAAGGTAGTCTTACCAGATCCACTCACACCGGTTACCACCGTCAGACAATACAACGGGATCTGTATGTCGATGTCCTGCAGATTGTGCAGTCGCGCGCCCTGAATTAAAATTTTATTCGATGACGTACGTCGCTTCTTCGGCGTTTCAACTTTTTTAATGCCGGTCAGATACTGATGCGTGATGCTGTTGATTTTGCCGCCTTTATTTTGCATAAAATCATCATAGCTTCCGCTGTACACAATCTCACCCCCAAAGACTCCCGCCTCCGGTCCAACATCAATGACATAGTCCGCCTGACGCATGATTTCTTCTTCATGCTCCACCACGACAACTGTATTTCCCAGGTCACGCAGCTCGTGAAGCACATTCAATAATTGTCCGGTGTCTTTTGGATGTAATCCGATACTCGGTTCGTCGAGGATATACAGCGAACTGGTCAGGTTGCTACCAAGGTTGCGCGTCAGGTGAATGCGCTGCGTTTCACCCCCACTGAGTGTAGAGGAGATGCGCTCCAGATGCAGGTATCCGAGGCCTACCTGGCTCATGGTGCGCAGTCTGTTTCTGATTTCAAATAAGATGCGCGCTGCAGCTTGTTCTTCGGTTTTTGATAATTTGATTTTTTCAAAAAATGTCCGCAGATCCCTGATCGACATATTGGCTAATTCGGGAAGCGATTTTCCATTCACCTTCACATAAGTTGCTTCCGGACGCAGTCTGCCTCCCCCGCAATCCGTACAGGTGGTACGTCCGCGATAGCGTGCTAACATGACGCGGTTTTGGATTTTATAACTGGCCTGTTCGAGTTCTTCGAAAAACGCATAGATCCCTTTGATGTCTCCCTGCCCGTCCCACAGAATTTTTCGCTCTGCCAGATTCAGATCCCGATAGGCGCGATGCGTGGGAAAATCTATCTGGCTGCTTTTTTTAATAAAATTCTTCTTCCATCTGGAGGACTTTTCTCCGGTCCAGGGCGCGACAGCACCTTCAAAAACACTGAGCGTCGCATCCGGAATCACCTTGTCTTCATCAATCCCGATGATCCGCCCAAATCCTTCGCATCGCGGACAGGCACCGACAGGATTGTTGTAATTGAAAAGTTTGGGTTCGGGTTCGATAAAGGTCAGCCCGTCCATTTCAAACCGGTTATTGAAAGAAGTTTGTGTGCCATCAGTTGACTCAATCAGACATTCTCCATGGGCTTCATAAAATGCCGTTTGTGCACTATCTGCCACTCTTTTTTTGAAATCCTCATCATGCGTCAACGGGAATCGATCCACGACCAGGCTGAGCTCACCTTTTTCTAATTCAAAGGCTTTTTGCTTGACTAGTTTTTTGTTTTCCTCCAGGAAGTCATCGATCCGCATGGTTTTACCTTTCCACTGAATCCGCGTATATCCTTTTTGGAGCAGGAGCTGACATTCTTTTTCGAGCGTGCGCTTCTGATCCAGGATCTGGAGTGGGGCGATGATCATGAGGCGTTCGCCTTCTTTGAAGCTGAAAATGAAATCCACCACATCTGTAACGGTATGCTTTCGGACTTTCTCACCGGAGATGGGACTGATCGTCTGGCCGACACGGGCATAGAGGAGACGGAGATAGTCATAGATCTCGGTCATCGAACCCACCGTACTTCTGGCATTTCCTCCCGTAACGCGTTGTTCGATGGCGATCGCCGGGCAGATGCCGCGGATATGGTCCACATCCGGTTTTTTCATCCGGTTGAGAAATTGACGGGCATAGGAACTCAGGCTCTCTACATAGCGGCGTTGGCCTTCCGCATATAAGGTGTCCATGATGAGGGAGGATTTTCCGGATCCGGAGAGGCCGGTGACCACCACCAATTGCTGTTTGGGGATGGCTACAGAGACATTTTTGAGATTATTGCTCCGGGCCCCGACAATCTCGATTTGCCTTGATTTTGAGGAGGAAGCAGGTGTTTTGGTGGACTTTTTTGCGGATTTTACAGCCATAATGCTTCGAATTGGCGCACTTTTTGCGACGATATTGTGTTCTAAATAATGGGAAAACTGCCTGGCAGCTAAACCGTGTGTTGAACCGTTAAGTTCTTGTTAAAAGAATTTTATCTCAAAAAAAATTTGGCACAAAGAAAGGAATTCCCTTAGTTTAGCGTAAGATTTATTCACAGATCACCATAAATAGCTATATATAGAAAGTACTCTACACTGTTTTTAAGACAAGGATTACCACTGAAATCCGCCTATTTTTTGACTGTCAAAACATGTGTAGTATGCAAGTACAAGCTTATGATGATCACCAGCTAATTGAAGCTTACCTGGCCGGAGACGAGGCCGCTTTTTCCACTCTTTTACATCGACACAAAGCCAAGATCTACTCTTCGATCTATATGTTTACCAAAGATCGCGAGTTGGCCGATGACCTCTTTCAGGATGTGTTTATCAAAATCATAGACACTCTCCGCAAAGGAAAGTACAACCACGAAGGCAAGTTCCTTCAGTGGGCGCTGAGAATAGCCTACAATATGTGCGTGGATCAGTTCAGACGATCCAAGCGCCGCTCAAAAGTATCCGCTACAGAGACCTTTGATATTTTTGATATTCTCGAAAGTGAGGATCCGAATCGCGAGAGCACCATGATCCGCGATCAGACGCATCATCGCGTTCGCGCCCTGGTGGATATGCTTCCATCGGAGCAGCGTGAAGTGGTGATCCTCAGACACTATGCCGATATGTCATTTAAAGAAATTGCCTGTCTCACAGACGTGAGCATCAATACAGCACTTGGTCGTATGCGTTACGCCCTCATTAATATTCGCAAACTGATCGAAGAAAAAGAACTGGTGATTTAAATGTATTGTACATGAAGCTCAGGTGTAAAAACCGGCTTCACATCGTTTTGAAACAGGAAGTATTAAAGCAGGAACCTGATCCGGGTGCCTGCTTTATTTTTTACACGCTTGAAAACAAGCTAGGGAGCTAAACGCTCGGCGATCCAAAAGCCATCTGCGTTTTTTCTGTAATGAAATCGATCATGCAGGCGATCATTTCTTCCCTGCCAGAACTCAATCGTCACAGGTCTCACCAAATAGCCTCCCCAATGGGGTGGAGCGGGTAGAGGGTCCTGTTCTTTAAAGCGCTCTCGAATTGAGATTATCTTATCTTCAAGCACTGATCGGTCAGCAATCACTTTACTTTGCGGGGAGGCCCAGGCACCGATCTGACTGCCTAATGGCCTGCTCTGAAAGTACGCGGCTGATTTTTCACTACTTACTTTTTCCACAACGCCCTCGATGCGCACCTGCCGCTCCAGTTTTTGCCAGAAAAACAATAATGTCACTTTCGGATTTTCGGCCATGTCCTGCGCTTTTCTGCTTTCGTAATTGGTGAAAAACTCAAAACCATCCGGACTGGTACCCTTTAACAAGACCGTTCTGGCAGAAGGTTGTCCATCTGCATTTGCAGTGGCAAGCGTCATGGCATTCGGCTCTTCAACTTTCGCATCGAGGCATTCCTGCCACCAGCGGGCAAACATATCCATGGGATCAGGTGTGAGATCCGCTTTGGTTAACTCCCCGGAGGTGTAAGATTTTCGAAGGTCTCCAAGATTTTTCACGTGCCTTTGGATTTATATCGGTGTCTCCCGATTGCGTGCTGTAAAGATACTATCCGACCCCGAGTTTTGACGTTGAACCGCTTTCAAGGCGATGGATGGATAGAAAAAATGTCTTTTTCCGGTCTAAAAGCTACTCCCTGAAACCCTCCGGTGACAGCCAATGTTCTTATCTTACCGTTCAGATTATGATGAAAAAAATCAGATTGATCAGACCCATACTCCTGCTGCCAATATTGACTGTAGCTTTAATTGTTTCCTGTAAGGAAGAATCACCTGTGCTGTCCAATCCGGTTGAAGTGATCAACATGATCACGGTAACCTTATCACCTGTTGGCGGAGGAGAGCCCGCGTTCTGGTCCTACAGTGATCCGGATGGTCCCGGTGGAGATGGTCCGGAGGTCATCTGGGAACCTCTCAAACCCTTCACGATTTATATTGGCGAGATCAGACTTTTTGATGCTTCCGTGACACCGCCTGTGGAAATCACAGAAGAGATTAAAGCGGAAGCAGATGTGCATCAGTTTTTTTATGATTTCAGAGACGTGGCTTCATCTTTCAAATACCTTGATTTTGATGATAATGGGTATCCTCTCGGATTTGAAATTGAGTTTATCGCCTATGAGTACGGAGAAGGCCTTCTGAATATCAATCTTGTCCATCTGGCCGAAAAAGATATCCCCGGTGTCAGCGATGGCGATATCACCAATGCTGGTGGCTATACAGATCTGGATATGAATTTCCTCGTAAGGATAAAAGAATAGGGACCTTGCTCCTATAGGCAACCCTCTTACGGTCAGTTTTGTTGATCCATTTTATGATCTGTATCTTTGCGCGCTGTTCATGAAGAATCGAATCTATTCACAAACGCACTCCAATACCTTGCTGTCTTTCCGGACAGGGGTGTTGTTGATGCTATGCGTCTATGTAGCGGTTTTCGTGTCCAGCTCTTCAGCTCCACATACACATGGCGCTGAAGATCATCATTCAGAAGCCTTGTGTCACACAGATGCGTGTCACATAGCCATTTATCACCCCGGTAGCGAAGGGGGTTGTAACCACAAGGCTCACCTGGGTGCCCATGAAGAAGATTGTCCGTTGTGTCATCTGGTTTTGACCAGAGATCACGTTCTCGCAGCTATTCCTTTTGCATCGCTGCAATATTCACATCAGACGGCACTGTTTTTCGCACTGGAACAACCGATCATTTCAGTGGTCAGTTTTCGTGGTGGTCGCAGTCCCCCGGTAAGCGTTTAAAATTTTCCAGACAGTTTTCAATTCAATTTTTCTATTGGTGCCATTGCCGGTAGAGCTATTTCTGTTATCATTTAAATAAAATAGTATGCTTACCTATAAAAATGTTTTTTTCCTCTTATTCATTCTTATTGCGGTTGTCTCCTGCAAAGATGATGATCCCCCGATACCGAATGAAGAGGAGCTGATCACAACCCTGATATATACACTGACACCTGCCGGAGGAGGTGCTGCCATTGAATTTACTTTCCGAGACCTCGATGGTGACGGAGGTAATGATCCGGTGATCACCACCTTTCCACTGGATTCCGGTGTCGTCTACCATGGAGAGATCGTTCTGCTAAACGAATCTGAAACACCAGCCGGAGATATTTCTGCCGAGGTTTTCGATGAGGCTGACGAACACCAGTTTTTCTATTCCGTTCACCAGGCTCAGGTGACTATCGCCTATGAAGACAGTGATGGAAATGGTAATCCCCTAGGCTTGCAATCCGAATTGACAACTGGTGGAATGAGCCAGGGACATCTGACGATTACACTGCGTCACGAACCTGATAAATTTGCTGCCGGAGTTTCAAGTGGTGACATTACCAACGCTGGTGGAGAAACAGATATCGAAGTTACGTTTCCGCTGTTAATTCAATAATGATCAAGCAGATCCTCACCGGAACCGTTGTGGTTTGTCTCCATGGATTGACCTTTGGGCAGGCATGTAATATTCAATTTTCGGGAAGGGTGCTGGATCAGGGTAGCAAAGAGCCGCTCGAATACAGTACCATCGCGATTGAAGAGACCAACGACTATATCCTTGCGGATAGTCTCGGGCAGTTTTCTCTTCGTGATATGTGTCCTGGTGCCTATCATGTCCAGGTCTTTCATATTGGGTGTCCGCCGGAGCAGTTTTATCTGCGGATCACCAGAGATACCCAGATGATCTTCTATCTGGATCACCACGGGGAGCTATTGAAAGAGGTGGTGGTCGAAGGGGCGCATGATTCATTTCAAAAATCCCGGACGCAGAAATCGATTACGGCTTCTTCGATTCGAAATCAGGCGGGCGCTTCCCTGGCCGACATGACTGAGAGTGTCACCGGGGTGCGCACGCTGAAGAATGGATCCGGTATCACCAAACCGATCATTCATGGTTTGTATGGCAACCGTGTATCTGTGATCAATAATGGCCTCCTTCAGGCGGGTCAGCAATGGGGCGCAGATCATGCACCCGAGATTGACCCGAATACAGCCAACACGATCACCGTAGTGAAAGGATCTGAAGCAATTGAATACGGCTCTTCCGCGCTGGGTGGAGCCATCCTTGTAGATGTGGGTCCGATAAAAGAGGACCCGCATCTGCATGGATTTATCAGCTATGCCTATGGGACAAACGGTCGCAGTCACACCCTGACCGGTATGGCCAATCGTTCATCCGATACGTTTGGATGGCGCATATCCGGCACGTTAAAAAAAGCCGGGGATCAGCATACACCGGATTATTTTCTGACAAATACCGGGTACAATGAATTAAATGGTTCACTACAACTCGTGTTTCATCCCTCTCAGAAAACAGAGCATGAGGTGTATTATAGTTTGTTCAATACCCAACTGGGAATTTTTGCCGGCGCATTTTCAAGCAATCTGACTGAATTGGAAGAAGCGCTTGAACGTGACGTGCCCTTTAATATCAATGATGAATTCTCGTACGACATCAATCCGCCCAGCCAGAAAGTTCAGCATCATTTGCTCAAGTACTCCGGAAGGCGATTTTTAAATCCTGAGACGTATTACGAATGGGTCGTGGGAAGCCAATATGATTACCGGCGAGAGTATGACAGGCGTAGAGGTGGACGTGCTGATATTCCGGCGCTGGATCTTGCGTTGTTTACACAGACCTTGCAACTTAAATATGTGCGCGACAGTGAACGAATCAGATATAAGTTTGGCGGGCAGTTTTCCTACTCCAACAATACCAATGATCCGGAAACCGGAATTTTGCCGCTGATCCCTGATTACGAGAGAGGTATCCTGGGTGCGTATGGCCTGGCACATTACCCATTGGGAAAATTTGAGCTGGAGGGTGGTGCCCGTTACGATTTTCAGACGTTAATCGCATGGCCAATTACCCTAACAGTCCCCAGGGAAGTGGTTAAGACGGAACATGTGTATCACAACTACGCGATAACCATAGGCGGAGTATACCAGCCAAAGGCAGATATGGTCTCGCGTTTACAATTTGCATTAGCCAACAGGTCGCCCGAACCCAATGAGCTATATAGTATTGGATTACATCAGGGCGTCGCGAGTATAGAAGAAGGCAATTGGGATCTCCAACCGGAAATTTCATTTAAAACGATTTTTACACAGAGTATTCACTTTGAAGATTTATTCCATTTTGACGTAAGCCTGTATTCGCATTTGTTTGACGGGTATATTTATCTCCAACCCCAGGACGAACTCCGCCTGACGATTCGAGGAGCGTATCCCGTATATATATACGAGCAGGAAGATGCATGGATCCGAGGCCTTGACTTTGTAGTTGTATCCGATTTTTCGCATCACGTTGAGTGGAATATTAAATTTTCGTGGTTGCGTGGAACCTCATTGCCGGACAACCAATCACTGAGCCTGATGCCGGCTGCGGAAGTGTCGTCAGAATTATCCTGGGCGATTAAAGACACACCCTTGTTTAAAGGAAGTCGCCTGTCCATCGAAGGTTCGTATACCGCAATGCAGGAGCATTGGGATGAAGAAGCAGAGTTAGTTCCACCCCCGGGTGATTACTTTTTATTGGGTCTTTCGGCAACTACCGGACTGTCCTTACATGGCCACATCCTGAACCTGGGTGTCACTGTCAGCAACCTGCTGAATATCCGGTATCGCGATTATCTCAACAGATTGCGTTATTTTTCAGACGAACAGGGCATCAATATCAGATTGAGCTGTCGGTACACACTTTGATTTTTCCGATACCGCATAGCTAACGATCAGATGCAAAATCTAAAACGTGTTGTCTGCACTTTTTTACAAACATTATCATCCGGAAATCTTTCAGGGTCATCTGAATAAGCACAGATATTTTGAAGGGTGGTATTTCAAATTTGTAAACCATGACGAGACACAAGCGCTCGCTGTAATTCCCGGCATAGCCCTGTATGATCAATCAGATCGCCATGCGTTTATCCAGGTGATCGATGGTGTGCGGCAGCAAGCGAGTTATTATAGTTTTCCACTCGAAGCGTTCAGCGCTGATACCAAATCACTGGAAATACAAATTGGCAATAATTCCTTTTCCATGTCGGAAGTTTCGTTGGATTTACCCGAATTAAAAGGAAAGATTGCCATAAGTGATGTGACTCCAATTCATACTTCGATGCTCAGCCCGGGGATCATGGGTTGGTATTCATTTGTGCCGGGTATGCAGTGTTATCATGGCGTGGTCAGTATGCATCATATGCTGGATGGACAAACGGACGGAACGATAGGGGAAATAGCCTGGCAAGGTGGAGTGGGGTATTTGGAAAAAGATTGGGGTACCTCGTTTCCCAAATGCTGGATATGGATACACAGCAATCACTTTGGCGAACGCATAAAAGCTTCAGTTATGGCATCGGTGGCACATATTCCCTGGATGGGAAGTTATTTCCCCGGGTTTATTGTTACCCTGATGATAGATGGTCAGGAATACAGATTCGCGACCTACAATGGGTCAAAAATGAAATGCCGTGTGGAAGGAGATAAGGTATGTCTGGCATTTAAAAAAGGAAAACTACATCTGGAAATGATCGCTCACAAAGGACCTTCAGCATCGCTGCGATCGCCTATCTCAGGACGCATGACCGGAAAGGTCAATGAAAGCCTTCAGGCTACACTCGATATTACACTTCGCAGGGGCGAACAGGTCCTTTGGCAGGGAGCAGGAACGACTGTTGGCCTGGAGGTAGCGGGAGAAACGCAGATTCTTGAGACGGAACAATGGAGGAAGTAGATGATTTCCGCTGAGGTGGCTACCTTTGTCCCATGAACCGCTTCCTGGGAATAGTCATTCTGTTGGTTTGGCTCAGTGATATCTGTGCACAGTCCACTCAGAATCCCTTCGACCTGAAATACAGGAAAGCTGCTCCTCCGGCGGCCAAACAAATCGTACCTGAGGATACGGTTTCAGAGATAACACCTAAAGAAACATTCCAGCTCTCTCCGGATACGCTTTCGTTCCCACAGTCCGACCTGCAGGTTGATACCGCGATGATCCCGGAGACCATTCCTGCAACTCAGCCAGCTGGAGAAGAAACCAATCCGTTTGAAACCGGATCAGCAGATTCTTCCGGGCAGGCCCTGGAGGACAAAGTTGAATTGGAAGAAACTGAAGGTGAGACGCCGGTCCCATCCAGAGCCAGATACTATTATGCCTCCAGAGGATTTCAGATTTTTTTCCTGCTGCTCAGCATACTCTTTTTGATTTTTATTGTCAACGTAGAGAGAAGTTACATCCGGGATTTATGGCGCGTGATTTCAAATGAAAATTATAGTTCACTCCATCATCGAAACCAACGCAACACGATGCGCCAGATTTTACTGCTGATGGGGTATATCATTTTCATTTTTCAAGCGGGTCTTTTTGTTCACCAGACACTCCATTTTTACGGGTACAGTGACACCATCTTGTCAAGCCTTTGGATTTCCATGGGATTGATTATCGGGATTTATCTTGTTCGGCATGGGGGGATCCGGTATTTAAAGTGGTTGTTCAATAATGAAAAAGAATTGTCACTTTTTGCCTTCGATATCAGCATTTTCAACACCATGGTTGGCCTTATTCTCCTACCCATTAACATCCTGCTCATATTTGGCCCGGAGACCTTGTATAACCCCCTGATAGTCATTGGTATTGTGGTGATTGGCGCGGCATATGTGCTTCGCCAGTTCAGGTGGCTGCTGGCTTCCAGAAGGCTCATTTTTAACAGCCTGTTCCTGTTTTTTATTTATCTTTGTGCCGTCGAAATTCTACCCCTGTGGACGATTTCGACGTTATTCTGGTGAGTAATTGATCCATTAAAACCTGTCGAATGGGTACAAACAGTATCAAAGAAAGTACACAGCCAAGTACAAAATTACAAGTGAAGACCATCCTGGTCTCACAACCCAAACCAGAGCGATCACCCTACTACGATATAGAAAAGAAATATGGCGTACAGATTGACTGGCGCCCCTTCAATCATGTGCAGCCGGTAAGCGAAAAAGAATTTCGCAAAAACCGCATTCGTCCGGATGAGTTTCAAGCCGTGGTGATGACGAGCAAAAACAGTATCGATCATTACTTCCGGCTTTGCGAAGAAATGCGCATCAAAGTATCTCCGGATATGAAATATTTCTGCAGCTCCGAAGCTGTCGCACATTACCTGCAAAAGTTTATTCAGTACCGCAAGCGCAAAGTGTTTGTTGGCCAAAGATCAATCCTGGATCTCGCCAATGCACTGCAGAAGCATAAATCCAGCACTAAGTTTTTAATACCCTGCTCGAATCTCGGAAAGGAAGATGTGGTCAATTATTTCAAGGAGAAAGAAATGGATTTTGAATCCGCGGTGATGTATAAAACGGTCTCCAGCGATTTGTCAGATCTGCGTGATATCTTTTACGATATGCTGATCTTCTTTTCTCCTCAGGGCATTGAATCATTGTTTGACAACTTCCCGGATTTTAAGCAAAACAATACGCGCATTGCCGTTTTCGGAAATATCACTGCCAAAGCAGCGGAGGATAAAAGTATTCGTGTCGATGTGAAAGTACCGGCACCGGGTATTACCTCGATGTCCATGGCGTTAGAAGCGTACCTGGAAGACTCCAACAAATAGTATCCGTTCTTTTTTCAAAAGTCAACTTATCACCGGATTCATTGTTCGCAATGAAGATGATCCATACGTCCAGACCCAAACTCATAGAATCTCTCCAGCAGCGACTGATTTCCGGTTCGCTACCGGGATCCCTGTCCCATACCGGGATGGCGCATGCGGTCCGTAAAGTTGAGCCGCCTACCGATCCTACCAAGACTAAAGATGCAGCCGTGCTGATGACTCTGTTTGAAAAAGATCCGGGTGACTGGCATATGATTTTCATCCGGAGAACATCTTCACATCATAAAGACAAACACGCTGGTCAGATTGGTTTTCCAGGGGGCAAATCGGAGGCAGGTGATCCCGACCTCATGTTTACAGCCTTGCGTGAAGCAGAGGAGGAAACCTCCATTGATCTTTCCACCGTCGACGTGCTGGGTGCACTTTCACCGCTGTACATAACGGTGAGTAAATTTCTGGTCCACCCATACCTGGCGTATACCTGGAAAAAACCTGTGCTCTCGCCGCAGGAAAGTGAGGTAGAGGAAATCTTGGAATTGCCCCTGGAGCATTTTCTCGATATATCCAACCGACGTGATACGCGCATCCGGTTGCAGGAAGGTATCATCCTCAATCATGTACCTTCTTTTCAGGTGATGGGGCATACGATCTGGGGCGCTACTGCCATGATTCTGAACGAATTACTCGACATAATCCCGCGATAAGTATATGCGGGGAGCAGCATTTCCGTATTTTGCGAGCCTACATGGAAGAGAATCAAAAAACGACCGTTTATCAGCCGAAGCACCACATTCGGATCGTGACTGCCGCCTCATTGTTTGACGGCCATGATGCCGCGATCAACATTATGCGCAGGATCATGCAGCGCTCCGGTGCGGAGATCATCCACCTGGGACACAATCGCAGTGCGAAAGAAATCGTCGATACGGCCATTCAGGAAGATGCGCAGGGGATTGCACTCACGTCTTACCAAGGGGGGCACAATGAATACTTTAAGTATATATATGATCTGCTCAAAGAGAGAGGTGCCAACCATATCCGGATTTTTGGTGGAGGCGGAGGAACCATCCTGCCAAAAGAGATTGAAGAATTACAGGAATATGGCATAGCGAGAATTTATTCCCCCGATGACGGACGACATATGGGTCTGCAGGGCATGATCAATGACCTGCTAAGTCAATGTGATTTTCCATTAGGTCAAAGCCTGAATGGGGAGGTGAAAAAATTGTCTAAAAAAGATCACCTGTCGATCTCTCGTCTGATCACGGCAGTTGAAAATTTTCCGGAGGAAAGTGCAGCCTGGATAAAAGAAATATCGGACTCCGTGAAGGATTCCACTGTACCGGTACTGGGTATTACCGGAACAGGAGGAGCAGGGAAATCAAGTATGATCGACGAGATTATCAGACGATTTCTACTTGATTTTCCGGACAAAGATTTGGCTGTGATTTCTGTAGACCCCAGTAAACGAAAAACAGGTGGAGCGCTTCTCGGCGATCGTATTCGTATGAACGCCTTGATTTCTCCCAGGGTGTATATGCGCTCACTTGCGACACGTCAGGCCAATCTGGCGTTATCAAAACACATCCAGCAAGCCGTAGATATTCTCAAAGCTGCGGAGTTTGATCTGGTGATCCTGGAGACCTCAGGTATCGGACAATCGGACACGGAGATTGTGGATCATGCGGATATGTCTTTGTACATCATGACACCTGAATTTGGCGCCGCCTCGCAACTCGAGAAAATCGATATGCTCGATTTTGCCGATGTGATTGCGATCAATAAGTTTGATAAACGTGGCGCACAGGATGCATTGCGCGATGTGCGCAAACAATTTAAGCGCAACCATGAATTGTGGGATGCAAAAGAAGAGGATATTCCGGTCTACGGCACAATCGCCTCTCAGTTTAACGACCCGGGGACGAACGCACTCTACATTAAAATCATGGAAGTGCTCCAGACAAGGACGAAAGCTGTCTTCGAACGGACAATGACGTTCAGAACCGGAGAGAGCGAAAAAATCTACATCATTCCGCCAAAGCGCATCAGGTACCTGTCTGAAATTGCGGACAACAATCGAAAATATGATGCGTGGGCGGCTGAGGAAGCTGAAAAAGCCGGAGTGCTATACGCCTTATTGGAGTCCGGAAAGCATTTTGAAGAAAAAGGAAACCCTGAAACAAAAGAGAAATTACAGGAAGAATTTGATCGCCTGAAGCAAGACCTTGACGGGGATATCTGGCGATGGCTTGAACACTGGCCTGAATTGAAACGTCAGTATATCGACAACGACTATTCGTACAAAGTACGTGATAAGGTCTTTAAAGTTGACACGTATACCAAGTCACTATCCGGAACGCGCATTCCTGTGGTTGCTCTGCCGCAATACAAAGACTGGGGTACACTAGTGAAGTGGGTGACGCGGGAAAATTTGCCAGGGCGATTCCCGTACACAGCAGGTATCTATCCATTCAAGCGCAAGGGTGAAGATCCCACAAGAATGTTTGCGGGAGAAGGCGGTCCGGAGCGAACCAATAAACGCTTTCATTATGTGTCAAAAGGAATGCCTGCCATCCGACTGTCCACCGCATTTGACAGCGTGACCTTGTATGGAGAAGATCCGGATTACCGTCCTGACATCTATGGAAAAATTGGAAATGCCGGGGTGAGTATTTGTTCACTCGATGATGCCAAGCGTTTGTATTCCGGGTTTGATCTTTGTGATCCGAAGACATCGGTATCCATGACAATCAACGGTCCTGCGGCCACCATCTGTGCTTTCTTTATGAACGCCGCGATTGATCAGCAATGTGAGTTGTACATCAAAGAGCATAAGTTGGAAGGGAGTGTGGAGGCCGCATTGAAAAAGAAATATGATGACAAAGGCTATCCGAGGCCGCAATATGATCAACCAATTCCTGAAGGAAATAACGGACTCGGACTGATGTTGCTTGGACTTTCCGGTGATGAAGTACTTGATGCAGACATATATGCCACGCTGAAAGCGAAGGCCTTGAGTTCGGTGAGAGGCACTGTACAGGCAGATATCCTCAAAGAAGATCAGGCACAGAATACCTGCATCTTTTCCACTGAGTTTTCATTGCGCCTGATGGGCGATATGCAAGCCAATTTTATTGACCGGAATATTCGCAACTTTTATTCAGTTTCAATATCGGGCTACCACATCGCAGAAGCCGGAGCCAATCCGATTACCCAGCTGGCGTTTACTTTGTCCAATGGATTTACGTTCGTGGAATATTACCTGTCAAGAGGATTGGATATTGATGATTTTGCGCCTAACCTTTCGTTCTTTTTCTCCAATGGTATAGATCCTGAGTATGCAGTGATCGGAAGAGTTGCCCGGCGCATCTGGTCGAAGGCCATGAAGAACAAGTACGGAGCCAATGAGCGATCACAAAAACTAAAATACCATATCCAGACCAGTGGGCGGTCCCTGCACGCGCAGGAGATATCCTTTAATGATATTCGTACCACACTCCAGGCTTTATATGCCATCTATGACAACTGCAACAGTCTGCATACCAATGCGTATGATGAAGCGATCACGACACCGACGGAAGAAAGTGTCCGGAGAGCCATGGCCATTCAGCTGATCATTAACCATGAACTGGGACTGGCTAAAAATGAGAACCCGCTGCAGGGGGCATTTATCATTGAGGAATTAACCGACCTGGTGGAAGAAGCTGTGCTGGCGGAATTTGATCGAATCACCGAACGCGGAGGTGTTTTGGGTGCGATGGAAACCATGTATCAGCGCAGTAAAATCCAGGAAGAGAGCCTGTATTACGAGACACTCAAACATACCGGTGAGTTTCCGATTATTGGTGTCAACACATTCCTGTCGGAAGAAGGGTCACCTACAGTGCTACCTAAGGAGGTCATTCGTGCGAACACGGAAGAGAAGGAAACACAGATACGTCGATTGCAGGAATTGCACGAAGCCAATACGGATAAAGCTGCTACTGCATTAAAAACACTCCAGACGATCGCGATGGAAAATAACAACACATTTGATGCACTCATGGAAGTTGTGAAAAGTTGTTCGCTGGGACAGGTGACGCAGGCTTTGTATGAGGTCGGTGGGCAGTACAGAAGGAACATGTAAGATATAGGATCTTACAGATTGAAATAACCATTGCCAGCGTCGGTTTTATGATTTCTGGTTGCGGTAAAATCGTATCGACAGGTAAACCGAAGTGAGTTATAAGGCATGTCCCTTATTCCTATCTGGTATTGAAATTCGAAGTTGAGCGGACTATCGAAATGAATTTCCAGGATGAGTCTGTAGATCAGGGGCTGGTCTCCATTTCCGATATATCCTTTATAACCCCCGACACTGTTTTTAACTGTATACTTCGGACCGTTGAGATCAATTCCTCCTCCAAAAAGTAATGCATCATTCTGATGGTAATCGCTGCGATACGTCTGCCATACATAGAATCCGCCTGTCAAATGCGGACGTATGGATTGTAATGCAGAAGATTTTATTTCAATATTTTTCCCAAGAGATATATCAAAATAGTAACCGGGTGTATCCGTAAATCTTGCTGCACTCAGGTTGTTACCTGAAGCCGTTTTCAGATTTATCGAAAGCAGTATATCCGGCCAGCCTTTTTTATCCCTGAGGATCTGGAAGTATGTCCCGATGTAAAGGTCTCCAGTGGCATGCCCTCGGCCATCAAAGTCTCGGACCATACGGGCATCCCGGGTGAAGGTGTCCATTTGATAGAACTCAATGGGCACCATTTGGAGCATGAGGCCAACTTTGTTTTCGAATAAAGAGAGGTAAAATGAACTGTAAAGATTCTGAGTTTTATCTCCGGGTGAAAAATTGGATTCGATTCCAATTTTGAGCTGTGTGGCTGATGGGGCCAGTCCATTTTTAAGGATAGGAACGGGTAGGGCATTTGGTCCCATAAACGATGGGGAAAGTGTAATATACTGGTGCCATGGAGTGCGCCCGTCCCAGGTGTGTTTTGTATTCCACCAGGTGTAGTCTTGTGCGGAGATGTCCGGATTTACCATTAGGAAGACTATGGCTGTCAGATATAATGGCGCCAGCCGGAAGAGAGGAATTACTTCGAAGTCATGTATGGTCAATCGAATCATCATCTTTTCGATATCTGATTAAGCCATACCTTTTCAAGTACAACAACCTGCCTATCTCCGCAGCGTTTTGGCGGAGTGAAACAATCAACTCATTTTACGTATCAAGGGAAAACTATGCTATTGCTGCAACCCGTAAAAAGAAAAACTTCCGCATTTGTCAAACCTCCTGAGGCGTATCCTGAGTTGGTAGTGTCCTTAAAATACAAAAATATTAGTACATGATTGATCTCTGTGAGCCTTGGAGGTCAAATGGAGAAGGAGGGATAAACAAGCCAGGTGTTAAGGTGGGAAGTCAGAAAAGATTAGAATCCGATTTTCCAAATTTTATCTGAAGCATCCAGGTACGTACGCAAAGCGGCCGAGCCATACCACACATAAAGTTCCGGTTCCAGAAATTGAGCGGCGATGGCAGGGTCGGTCTCTAACAATATTTCTGCCTCCTCCACAGTCGTAACATCAAGGATGAAAATCCCGCGATACTCATTTTCATTTTTTTGAATCGGGCCGGCGACAATAAGTTTTCCTTCTTCTACCAGGCGACCTATATTTTTCATGTGCCCTTGAAAGCAGCTATCGCGTTCCATTTTGTTGGTCGATGTATTGCTGCCGGTTTTAAGCATTACGAATATGTAGGACTTCATCCCATAGTCATCGGCACCTAATTCCTCGGCTAAGGCAGCATCAAAATTTGGATTTTCCTTTTGAGCCGACAATGTCCCGACTACAAGGCAAATGCAAAAAACAAGGGTAAACAATTTCATGACTATTTTTTAGCGATTCGTGATGTGTGCTATGTCCTTCGCAGGAATAGTAACCGGTCAAAAGTATTTATTTTTAAGAATATCACCTTTCGGTCTCGGGTAGGATGGATGTGTCTGTAGAAAGACATTTTCCATCCGCATTGCCAATTCCATTGTACTATCTTTGTCGTCTATGAGAATATTTTTTTCAATTGTCTTTTTGGCCAGCCTGCTTTCTTTACCCTCGTGCAGTAAGGAAGATGATACTCCTCCGACAGGGAGGATATTTGGTCAGGTATTGCATCACGACGATCCCATCCTGGGGGCTACGGTGTATATCAAGTATAACGCTACGGAGTTTCCGGGTATGATGCCGGAGGATTATGATGATCAGGTAACGGCCAGTGAAGTTGACGCCACTTACGAGATTACCGATCTTCCAAAAGGGTCATATTACCTGTATAGTATTGGCGATGATCTTGATTGTCCCTGTGAAGTATTTGGCGGCATTCCGGTTGTGTTGCAAAGAGACTCGGATGTTCTGGAAACCAATATCCCGGTCACCGAATGAAAAGTGTTTCGTTTGTTGCTTTCACACTGTTTTTATTGAGCTCCTGTTTTACACAGATGCTTATTAGTCAGTCTTCTTTTCAAAAAGTGTATATCAGTAAAAATGGCAGCCAGGCAAATGATGTGATCGCGCTCTCGCAAGGAGGGTATGCAATTGCCGGGTGGTATGATGTGGAAACTCTGTTTACCGCAGAGTTTTATTTAGTTGTCACAGATGCTGCAGGAGATACGTTGTGGACGAGAACCTATGGCAAGCAAATCGACACTTCTTCGTTTGTTCAGAATGGCAGCGGGAATGAAGGTTATCAGATTACGCAAACCCAGGACGGTGGTTTTTTGTTTGTCGGGGAGCGCCATGAAATAGCCGGAGGCACTTCCGATGCGTATCTGGTCAGAACAAATGCACAAGGTGAATTGATGTGGGCACGCATGTATGGGGGAGATGATAATGAATATGCTATTGGCGCAGTGCAGGATGAACAAGGGGATTTTATCGTAGGCGGTTTTACAGAAACGTTTGGTGCAGGCATTCGCGATATGTTTTTGTTTAAAGTCACCGAAGGAGGTGATACGCTGTGGACCCGGACATTCGGAGGTGAGAGCATAGATGCCGCGAATGACATGAAACAAACATCCGACGGCGGTTTTATCATGACCGGATATACGTTTAGTTACGGAGCAGGTAGTTCGGATGTGTATGTGGTTCGCACCGACAGCATAGGCCAGGTGGTGTGGCAGAAAACATTTGGGGGAACACTCAATGATATCGGACATTCGATTACTGAAACCGCAGACGGAGGATTTGTCATTGTCGGTGAGACAGAGAGTTTTGGTGTGGGCAACAGAGATGTGTATCTGTTGCGCCTCAATGCGGACGGTCTGCTCCAGTGGAGCTATGCGTACGGAGGCTCGAATTATGAAGCGGGAAATGCAGTTGTCATCAGAGAGAATGGCGATATCGCAATAACGGGATACACACGCGGTGAAGGCGCCGGAGCGGAGGATTTTCTCCTCCTTCTGGCAGATGATCAGGGAACGATGAAATGGGCTCGTACCTATGGTGGGCCTGAAGATGAAACGGCAAAGGCCATTATTGCCACTCCGGACAATGGTTTTCTTATGACCGGGTATGCAAGATCTTTTAGTTTGGGGGGATTGGATGTGTATCTGGTACGGACAGATTCTATGGGGATAAGTGGATGTGATGAAGCGGTGGAAAATTTTACAACGCGAGTTATCACCTCTTTAGAAGGCACACCTGCCTCAGAAGTTGGCTATGGAACTGTCATCAAACAGCGACCTACACTATCCGGTAGAACAAATACAACCGTTGCCAATCCGTGCAAGATTCTGAATACGGTTTCCAGTGAGGAGAGTTCAGATTTCTTTATGATATATCCAAACCCAACGGAAGAGGTGCTGTGTATTAAAACTTCTAACACCTCTTCGACTCGTAACCTTTTGCTTAGTTTGTTCGATACATTTGGTCGTCGCGTATTGCAAAAACCTCTTGAGGGGGGAGAGAACAGGCTTGTATTACCACCGCTGGCTCCGGGGATGTATATCGTCTCTGTATTTGATGGATTTAAAACTATTTCTCGTTCGATTGTTATTCTTTAACTAAGCATAGCTGAATGAAATTTTATTTGCTGACATATGCCTGTTTTTTGACCGGACTGGCCTTGCTTTTCGTCTCTTGTGAAAAGGATTCTGATCCGGTACCAGACAACAGAGATTATCCTGATGCAGTCGGCGAGATTATCATCTCCAGGTGTGCGACTTCAGGCTGTCACAATGATGCCAGCTATGTCGCCGCAGGTGGACTTAATCTCACCCTATGGGAGACACTCTTTGAAGGTAGCAGAGGTGGATCTCCGGTGATTCCATATAGGCCTGATCAAAGCTTCCTCTTGTTTTTTGTCAATACGAATCCCGATGAAGGCGTTGTCCTTTCCCCCACCATGCCATTTAACGGAACACCACTTAATGCAGATGAATATGCCACTCTGCGGAATTGGATTGCCGATGGTGCTCCGAATGCTGATGGGGCAATAAAATTTGCCGATGATCCGCAAAGACGAAAATTTTATGTCACTAACCAGGGATGCGATCTTATGTCTGTGTTTGATGCCGAGACCGGTACGCTGATGCGTTACATCGATGTGGGATCGGAAGGGGCTATCGAATCGCCACACCAGGTCAAAGTTTCGCCGGATGGAAAGTTCTGGTATACGGTATTCTTTTCCGGAACAGTATTGCAAAAGTTTAATGCAGTGGATGATTCCTTCGTGAGTGAGGTGACATTGGGTACAGGCAGTTGGAATACATTCCGCCTGAGCTCGGATGGTAAACTCGCCTTTGTGATAGACTGGAGTGCAAGTGGAACCATTGCTGTTGTCGATTTGGAAAACATGCAGTTGCTCGAAATGTACGGCGGAAGTGGTGTGTTTGAATGGCCGCACGGTTCTATGTTGAATCAAGCGGACGATGTGTTGTACGTCACCGCGCAGCATGGCAATTTTATATACAAAGTTGACATAACCGATCTGTCGCAACCTCAGATAGAAAAGATATCGCTGAATGCTTCTTCCCCCACCACGATCTCCTGGCTCGATCCGCACGAACTCGAAATGATACCGGATGGATCAAAATATTTTGTGACCTGTCAGGAGTCCAATGAAGTGCGTGTGATGCAAACCAGTAATGATAGCCTGTTGGCTGTTATTCCCACGGGAACCTTCCCTCAGGAAATGGCTTTGTCGTATGATATGCCCTACCTGTTTGTGACGTGCACTGAAGATGTGGTGACTTTTCCCGGAAAAATTGGTTCAGTGCATGTGATAGACTATACCACCAATACGTTGGTGAAAACTATTCACACAGGCTTCCAGCCGCATGGCATTGCGGTGGATGATGAGATGGGATTGGTGTATGTGGCACATCGAAATGTAAACAGCAGCGGGCCACCGCCGCACCACAGTACCGATTGTGCCGGTAGAAATGGATATGTGACCATGATTGAGATGAGTACACTAGAGCTCGTGCCGGGGTATAAAGTGGAGGTGTCAGTGGATCCGTATAGTGTGGCCCTCCGCAATTAGCGGTAGATACTACCTTTTCCAGCGGTCGCTTTTGGCGATGATTTTTTCCAACACCTTCATGTCCACATCGTCCAGTCGTTTGATATAGACACAACCTTTGCCTTTGGTGTGTTTGCCAAGTTTATCTCGCAAAGCAGGGGCTTCATCGAGATCGTACATCAGGTAAAGGCTCAGGTGTGCTTTGGCAGGAGAAAAGCCGACATTAAACCATTCAAATTCGTCTCCGCTTTTACGCTGGTAGCTATACTTTCCAAAACCAATAATACTTCTGCCCCACATTTTGGGTTCCTGCCCCGTGATCTTTTTCATGAATTCGAGGAGTATCAGCGCGTCCTCACGACGCTGTTTGTTTTCTACCGCATTCAGAAAAGCTGAGACACTTTTATTGGTTTCTGCGTTAACGAGTTTTTTCTTTGCCATAACGGTGTATGATAGGATTAAAGATCTCCGAGTTGGGGCCGAATGACAATATCTTCGACGACAGCTGATGGTCCCATGCGCGTGCAGGACACGATGACTTCAGCCACGTCTTCGGGTGGCATCAGCCGGTCTTCCGGAAACGTAGCGCCCTCCCAGGATGCTGACCAGGTCGCGCCCGGCATAATGGAGGTGACTTTGATGCCATAGGGTTTCATCTCTTCACGCAGCGCTTTGCTAAAACCCAGGAGTGCAAATTTGCTGATCGTATATGCGCCTCCATTGGCATAGGACATGAGGCTGGCGATCGAACAAATATTAATAATGTGCCCGATTCGGCGCTCAAGCATCCTCGGCAGGATGCTGCGTGTCAAGTGATATGGGCCATAGACATTCAGGTCAATAGTTTGTTCCAGCACGCCTTCAGGTTCGGAGTGAACAGCACCGGGTAAAAAGACACCGGCGTTATTAATGAGCAGATCTATTTCAGGCCAGCGTTCAGACATTTTGTCGCCATATTGTTTCGTGGCAGATTTTTCACTGAAATCAACGCTATCTATATAGATTTTCTGAGTTGGGAATTTCGACTCAAATTCTTCTTTCAGCGCTTTCAGGTCATCTTCAGATCGGCTTGAAGCAGCGATATTCCATCCTTCTTTCGCCAGGAGGAGGAGTGTGGCCTTTCCGATGCCTTTCGTAGCACCGGTGATAATTGCATTCATTTTCAAGAGTTTATCCGCTAAAAATAGGGCTTTTCATCTTTCATGGTTAGGTGGTGAGATAGATGTAATGAGTCGATTTGAATTAAAAGGGAAACCATCTCCGATAATTACCCGCATTATAAAGTATGCGTTACTTTTACCCCCGCTAAGGACCACTCGATGAATATTAAGTTTATAGCGCATTTAGGTAAGTTCCTCATTTGGATGAGACAGGTTTTCTCCCGACCGGAGAAATTGAGTATGTATTGGCGGGAGACCATGCGGCAGATGAATGATATTGGTATTGGTTCGCTGATCATCGTCGCTCTGATCTCTACCTTTATGGGAGCGGTGATGGCTGTACAGATCAGTTATCAATTAGGTGGGCAGTTTATCCCCCGATATTATGTGGGTTATCTGGTGCGCGACATTACCATTATTGAGTTGGCCCCCACGATCACCTGTCTGGTGCTGGCCGGAAAGGTGGGATCAAACATGGCTGCGGAGATCGGAGGAATGCGTCAGAAGGAGCACATCGATGCCATGGAGATTATGGGGGTGAATACATCAGCGTTTCTCGTAATGCCTAAAATTCTGGCATCTGTTTTAGTCGTGCCGATTTTGGTCTCACTTGCCGCCATCGTGAGCATCGTTGGGGCGTATATTGCAGCAGTCCCAACGGGATTATTTACCTCAGCCGAATATGTACAGGGGATTCGAGTTTTCCTGGAACCCTGGAATGTGTTTATAATGTATGTCAAAGCGGTGGTGTTCGGCTTTATTCTGGCGGCGATATCCTGTTACCAGGGCTATTTTGTTCAGGGTGGTAGTATCGAATTGGGCAAAGCGAGTACGGCCGCAGTGGTAATGAGTAATATTGCCATTTTGATTGCGGATTATCTTATTGCAGTACTTCTTACATCATGATCAGAGCAGAAGGCATATACAAATCATTTGGGGACCAGCAGGTGCTGGAGGACATCCATATCAATTTTGAAGCCGGAAAAACCAATTTGATCATCGGGCGCAGTGGTGCAGGGAAAACTGTATTACTGAAAATTTTAGTGGGCTTATATCCGCCAACATCCGGAAAAGTGTGGTACAGCGATGTCGATTTTACTTCGCTGGATAAAAAGAGCGTGAGAGATATTCGCATGCAAGTCGGTATGTTATTTCAGGGTACTGCGCTATTTGATTCGATGACCGTCGAAGAGAATATCCGGTTTCCGATGGATATGTTTACCAACCGATCCATGAAGGAAAAAATTGATCGGGTCAACTACTGTCTCGATCGGGTTGATCTTTCGGGAGTGTTGGACAAATATCCGTCTCAGCTCAGCGGCGGTATGCAGAAGAGAGTGGGCATCGCGAGAGCGATCGTGTTGAAGCCGAAGTATTTGTTTTGCGACGAACCAAATTCAGGATTGGATCCGAAGACCAGTATGGTGATCGATAAACTGATCCATGATATCACAATTGAGAATAACATCACCACGATCATCAATACGCATGATATGAATTCGGTGATGGAGATTGGTGATAATATCGCCCTGCTCCACAATGGACGCCTGGCCTGGGAAGGTAACAAAGGTGAGGTGTTGACCTCTAAAAATCAGGTGCTTCAGGATTTCGTATTCGCTTCTCCTTTCCTTCAGAAAGTCAGAGACCTCCACGCATAAAAAAAGTCATCGCGACGATGACTTTGGTATAATGTGATTTCGTGCCCGGGGCGGGACTCGAACCCGCACGTACGTAGTACACATGTCCCTCAAACATGCCTGTCTACCAATTTCAGCACCCGGGCAATCCGGAATGGGACGCGAAGATAAGTGAAAAGTGAAAAATGAAGAATGAAAACTCATGTTCATGTGCTTTAGCACAGGAAATAGAAGGAAGTCATAGGGTTTTTTAATCTCTATCCGGATATATCGGGATAAGAAAATATTGCCCCGTGCTTTAGCTCGGGGAGATATTTTTGAATTCTCTCGATTTCCGGAAACCGATATTTCTCGATTTATGTACGGTATTCGTGTTGATGGGACATTGAAAATGAGCCGATTGCAGGCCTGGGGTAAGTGCGTATAATGAGTGAACTATGGAGAAATAGTAGAAATGAGACCATTACACATTATGATATATGTTAATATGTATATCTCTTCTTTATAGGGTATTAAATGGCCTGTTCGCAGGAAGATCAGAATTCTTGAAAAACAAATGCATGATTTGAGGTTTTTATGAGGGGATGGCTTACCTTTATATCCATCACCAGACGTGCGATAAGGCATAAAAGTTTTTTCTATATGTAGTAAACTTTTGTCGTCTCCGCATCGTTATGATGATACAAGCAGACCTCGATTGGCAGTTTTCTCTGCCTGATCATAAAGAAGTAGTTTTCTTATTTTGAGACCTTAGTCGAAAAAGCCCGGAGCAAATGTGCAAACGGGCTTTTCGGCATTTCTTTTTGGGAGATTTGAGATGCAAGATCCAAGACACAAGACCCTAGACCTGAGACACAAGACTATAGGCACTAGACCTGAAATCTACTACCTCAAATTATAACCTAAAAGTATTGACCGCTAAAGTCAAAATATCTCCAGTCTTGAGTCTTGTGTCTAACGTCTTTTCACTTATCTTGCGGTATGCCTGAATTTGTTCATCTCCACAACCATACCCACTACTCCCTGCTCGATGGCGCCTCCCATATTCCACGGCTTATGGACAAGGCAGTGGCCGACGGTCAGAAAGGCATTGCCCTGACAGATCACGGCAATATGTTCGGCGCATTTGAATTTGTATCCGAAGCCAAAAAGCGCAATCTAAAAGCCCTCGTAGGATGTGAATTTTATCTCGTTGAAGACCGGCACAAGAAGCAGTTTCTTAAATCGAAAGGGGAGCGTGACAACCGGTACCATCAACTTCTGCTGGCAAAAAATCAGAAAGGCTATGAAAACCTTTCCAAGCTTTGTTCGCTCGGCTATATCGAGGGCGTCTACAGTGGCTTTCCCCGTATCGATAAAGAATTACTCCTGCAGTATCACGAAGGTTTGATCGCCACCAGTTGCTGTATCGGGGCTGAGATACCACAGACGATTCTGCGGGGTGAAGTAGAAGAAGCAGAGAAAAAACTGAAGTGGTGGCTGGACCTCTTTGGTGAAGATTTTTATATCGAACTCCAGCGCCACCACGGTCTGGAATCCATCGACGATACCGGTAAATCACAAGAAGATGTCAACCAGACCCTGATAGGGTTTGCGCGGAAACACAATATAAAAGTCATCGCGACCAATGATGCGCACTATATCAACGAAGAAGATGCCAAAGCGCATGACATCATTTTATGTGTGAATACAGGAAAGAAAATGTCCGAAGAAGGACGTTTTAAATTTCCAAGCACCGACTTCTATTTTAAGACACAGGAAGAGATGAATGCGCTCTTTTCCGATATCCCGGAAGCGATTGATTTTACCAATGAGATATTTGATAAAATCACGGCGCCCAACCTGACCCGTGATGTACTGCTGCCTAACTTTCCTGTACCTCAGGGGTTTAAAGACCAGAAAAGCTACCTGCGGGATCTTGTTTTCCAGGGCGCCAAAAAGCGCTATGGGACGATCACGCCCGAGGTGCAAGAGCGACTGGACTGGGAGTTAAGTGTGATTGATAAAATGGGTTTTGCGGGCTACTTCCTGATCGTTCAGGATTTCATTCATGCGGCCAGAGGTATGGAAGTGAGCGTTGGCCCCGGACGTGGTTCGGGAGCAGGTTCTGCAGTGGCGTACTGCCTTACGATTACCAATATTGATCCGTTGCGGTACAACCTTCTTTTTGAGCGATTCCTCAATCCGGAGCGGGTGTCGATGCCGGATTTCGATATTGACTTTGATGATGAGGGACGGCAACGTGTCATCGATTATGTCGTCAATAAATACGGACGTGATCAGGTCGCCCAGATCATCACCTTCGGTACGATGGCGGCCAAGTCTTCCATTCGGGACGTGGGTCGCGTTTTGGAACTCCCACTTCCGGATACCGATCGACTGGCGAAGATGATCCCGATGGCTCCGGGCACGACGCTCGCAAAAATTTTCAAAGCGGGAGATGAAGCGGAAAAAGGAGCGCAGTCACGCGATCTCGATAATATCCGAAAGCTCCGGGAAATTGAAAAGCAGGAATCAGGTGAAGGACAAATCCTGAAGCTGGCACAACAAGTGGAAGGGACCGTGCGCAATACGGGCATCCATGCCGCCGGGGTAATTATTGCGCCGGGCGATATCAAGCAGTATATCCCGGTATGTGTGTCGTCTGAAACGGATCTTCTCGTGACACAATTTGAAGGAGGTATTGTAGAGTCAGCCGGTATGCTGAAAATGGATTTTCTCGGCCTGAAGACGCTCTCCATCATTAAAGATGCCATCCGAATTATCGCCGAACGAAAAGGTGAAACAGAATTGATCAATCCGGATGACATCCCGCTGGACGATCCGAAGACCTACACCTTATTTCAACGTGGGGAAACGATCGCCATCTTTCAGTTTGAGTCGGCCGGTATGCAGAAGTATTTGCGTGAGCTGGTTCCCACGGATATTGAAGACCTTATCGCGATGAACGCGCTCTATCGTCCGGGTCCGATGAATTACATTCCGATTTTCATCAACAGAAAGCATGGACGAGAACCGGTGGATTATCCGCATGAATGGCTGGCGGACCTGTTAAAACCCACCTATGGGATTATGGTCTACCAGGAGCAGATCATGCAGACCGCGCAGATCATGGCCGGATACAGCCTCGGCGCTGCGGATATGTTGAGACGCGCGATGGGCAAGAAGAAAGCCGCGGAGATGGAGCGCCACAACAAGATATTTGTTGAAGGCGCAGTGAAGAAAGGGGTGCCGGAAGAGAAAGCCGAAGAGATCTTTGAAATCATGTCAAAATTTGCAAGCTATGGTTTCAACCGGTCACATAGTGCTGCCTATACAGTGTTGTCCGTGCAAACTGCATGGCTTAAAGCCAATTATCCTGCAGAATTTATGGCATCCGTGCTGACGCACAACAAAAATGATATCACCAAGCTCAACTTCTTTCTCAGGGAGTGCAAGCGTATGAACATCGCCGTTCTGCCACCGGATGTCAATGAGAGTAATATTAATTTTACAGTGAATGCCAAAGGAGCCATCCGATTTGGACTATCTGCCTTGAAAAATATGGGCCATAACTCGGGAGATGATATAATCTCTGAACGAAAAGAGAATGGACCCTACCAAAGTATTTTCGATCTGACTTCTCGCGTCAACCTGAAATCAGTGAATAAAAAGGCACTGGAAGCGCTGGTGATGAGTGGCGCCATGGATTGTTTTGAAGGTGTATTCCGTGCACAGTATTTTGCCCCGACAGAGAGTTATGACACTTTGATCGAGCATGCCATTAAATACGGGCAGGCTGTTCAGTCGCAAACCAACCGAACGCAGCTTACCTTGTTTGGAGAGAGTACGGCAGATATGTTTCAGGAGCCTGCGTATCCAAACGTAGAAGAGTGGCCACTCATTGAAAAACTCACAAAGGAAAAAGAGATCACCGGCATTTTCATGACAGGTCATCCCCTGGATGATTACAGACTCGAGATTGAGCATTTTACCAACTGCCCGCTTGACCTGGTCGTCAATTACAAAGACAAGCATTTGAAAGTTGCCGGGATCGTAACCGCAGCAGATCATCGCGTTTCCAAAAAAGGGACAGGCTGGGGCATTTTTGTGATACAGGATTTCCGGGGTTCACTGGAAATCAAACTCTTTAATGAGGATTATAAAAAGTACAGAGAGTTGTTTACGATTGGTGAAGCGCTGTTTATCGAAGGTTTCTATCAGCTGAGTTGGAAAGGGCAGGATCACGAATTCAGGATTACATCAGCGCGAATGCTTGCCAGCATTGGTGAAGAAATGACGAAATCCATCACCGTAAAAATCGCTATTGATCAGTTGGACCAGTTCCTTTTGGACAGCCTCGACAAGATTTGCGAAGAACATAAAGGGCGGCATAAGTTCAGGCTGCAGGTCTATGACAGGGAAGATGATTTTATCCTCGGGATGATTTCCAAAACCAATAAAGTGAAGGCGAATAGTGAGATGATCGAGCACCTGAATGATCTCGGAATCCGGTATAAGCTGAACTAACGGTACGAGATCTGACTGGTATATGATTTCTTTTGTAAAGCACATTATTAAAAAGTATTTTCAGATACTCTGGATGAAAAGTAGGTTTTCACCTGCGGTCCAGGTGGCGCAACGACAGCTCTTTCATTTCTATCAATCAGGAGATCAAAAGCACGCCGATATCAAGTTGCGCGATACTGGCTTTCGGGTGTTTTCTCAGTTTGAAGAAGATGGAAAGCTCTTATTCATTTTCGCTAGAATCGGATACAGGCATGGAACTTTTATTGACATTGGGTCAGATGACGGGCTCAATAGTAATTGTGCAAATCTGGCTTTAAATTTTCAATGGCATGGGTTGTTTGTGGATGCGCGAAGTCGGAGTATCTCCAGGGGAAAATATTTTTATACACGGTACCCGAATCCGTTTGGGGACAAACCAAAGTTTGTATGCGCGAAAGTAACACGGGAGAATATCAATACACTCATTGGCCGAGCCGGCTTTGAAGGTGAAATAGATTTGTTGTCCATAGACATCGACGGTAATGATTACTGGATTTGGGATGCGCTGTCGATTGTGACGCCCAGAGTCGTGATGATCGAGACGCATATCAATTTCAGGATGCGGGATGTGGTGGTGCCCTATGATGCTGAGTATGTGTATCCGGGTGTTCATCCCGATTATCATGGTGCCTCGCCAAAAGCGATGGTGAAGTTGGCGCGAAAAAAAGGCTATCGGTTGATTGGAGCTAACCTGCTGGGTTTCAATTTTATTTTTCTTAAAAATGAGGAAGGGAAAGACATATTTCCGGAAGTGAGCATTGAAGAGGTCCTGAGCCATCCGTCGTGTGCGGACGACCAGGTGGATCCGTCTATTTGGTCGATGGCATTTGAGACGCCCGGGGCCGGAGATGCATCTTAACCGGTAAATGTTAAAATATTGTTATTCAACAGACCGTTAGAATCTTATCCGGGGCCGGAAGAGTTTTGAACATTGTATGATGTACGCTTTATTGGCCTTTATGCTATCAGGTAGTTTTGCCTTACAGGAAAAGCCTGATTTTGAGCGGTTTATCGCTCAGGACTCGATGACGGTAGCTGTGATGGATTACGATCAGCTCCGCCCCTTATTGCATTTTGACAATGACACGACATATGTCGTCAATTTTTGGGCGACATGGTGTGCGCCTTGTGTACAGGAAATCCCTTTCTTTGTACAATTGGATTCGATGCATGCAGATGATCCGTTCAAGCTGGTGATGGTCAGCCTGGATTTTAAAAAGGATTATATTCGAAAGCTGATGCCATTTGTACAGGAAAGAGAATTAGAGGAGTATGTGGTGGTGCTGGAAGACAACCGGGCAAATTTCTGGATCGATGATATTGATTCATCCTGGTCCGGAGCCATACCGGCTACTTTAGTGTACAAAGGCGAGCAGCGTGCTTTTTTTGAAAGAACATTTCATCATGTCGATGAACTCAATGATATCATCAAACCATTTTTAAAAGATTAACTATGAAACACCTACTGGGTAAATTGATTCTCGCTCTTTTTACAATCACGCTGATCAGTTCGGCACCCCCTGCGGTGGATGCCTATAAGATCGGTGAGCAGGCCAGTGATTTTTCACTCAAAAATATTGACGGCAAGATGGTGTCCCTCGCCAGCATGAAAGGTGTGAAGGGCTATATCGTCATCTTTACCTGCAATACATGTCCGTATGCCGTGATGTATGAAGATCGGATCATCGACCTGCACAACAAATATGCACCGCTGGGCTATCCGGTTGTCGCGATCAATCCAAATGATCCTGAAGTCAAACCGGGCGATAGCTTTTCAGCCATGCAGGCTCGCGCAAAGGAAAAAGCGTTTCCGTTTAACTACCTGTTTGATGAAAAGCAGGAAGTATTTCCGGCCTATGGGGCAACGAGGACACCGCATGTGTTCCTGCTCGATGCTAATCGCTACGTGCGCTACATTGGCGCGATAGACGATAATGCGCAGGATGCTTCTTCTGTGAGCACAAAGTATCTGGAAGATGCTATCTCCGCATTGCAGGCTGGCAATAATCCTGATCCGGCAGAAACAAAGGCGATTGGCTGTACCATCAAAGTCAAAAGCTAAAGGAATAATAATTGAGATTGGGTTAAAAGAAAAGGTGTGCCTGATGAGCGCACCTTTTTTTTATGCGTCTTCCGAACTTTCCGGCAGATCATCCTGCAGGCCACGTGGATGCATCCGTTTGTACCGGCCATTTAGTTTGAGATGGTGCGTGATGATCCATTCAATTTGTCCATTGGTGCTGCGGAACTCATCGGCTGCCCATTTTTCGACAGCCTGATACACATCTTCATCAATACGCAGGACAAATTTCTTCTTCATATGATCAGAGGGTTATCGGATGCAGTATTAAAGCTTGCGGTTGAGATTTGGAAATTTGCTTTGTATACAGACATACACCTCAGGTTTTGAATTTGGTTTAGTGATACAGTGTACCGGCATTGACGACCGGAGCGACTTCCTTGTCGCTACACAGGACTACCATCAGATTGCTGACCATGGAGGCCTTGCGCTCCGGATCCATGTCTACGATGTTCTGGCTAGACAAATCCTTGAGTGCCATATCTACCATACTGACAGCACCTTCTACGATCTTAAAGCGAGCGGCAACAATCGCTTCTGCCTGTTGGCGCTTGAGCATGGCGCTGGCGATTTCTTCCGCATAAGCCAGATATCCGATACGGGCTTCCATGACCTGAATACCTGCTATCTCAAGCCGTTCGGCCAGTGCGGTTTCAAGCGCATGATTGATCTCCTGCAAACCAGACCGAAGGGTGACTTCCTCCTGGTCATCGTCAAAGTTGTCATAGGAATACAGCCCCACCAGACTGCGGACGGCAGCATCGCTTTGTAATTTGACAAAGTTGGCATAATCATCTACCTCAAAGGCCGCTTTATAGGCATCCTGAACGCGCCATACGGTGATGACACTGATGAGGATAGGGTTGCCTCGTTTGTCATTGACTTTGATGCGCTCACTTTCAAAGTTGCGGGCGCGAAGAGATATTTTCTTTTTGGCAAAAAACGGGTTGGCCCAGAAAAATCCGTTTTGCTTGACAGTGCCTATGTATTTCCCAAAAAGGGTGATCACGCGCGAACTGTTTGGGTTGATAAAAAAGAAACCGGTGGCGATTAGAATGGCGGTCAGGACGGGCAGGGTGATGAGCGCAGCATGCCATTCACGGGTGATCGAGAAAATGCCGAGTCCGAGCAGGGCGGCAATGAGTAGCAGGAAAGTATATCCTGAATACGGTTGAAATGATTTTTCCATAATTTTTGCAGTGATATTAAAATGATATCATAAATATATCGTTTTGAATAATTCCGCACAACCATTCCTATAAATTCATCGACAAAGTATACGGATTACCTGACGAAAGGGCATCATTCAGATTTGTATATCTTTGATACTATGCGGTTTACAGCCTACATCTGCGCTTACGTCGCCTGTGTATTTTTTTCCTGTCAACAGGAAGAAAGCGGGATGAAAACCCTCGATTTAGCGCCGTATGGGCTGGAAATAAGCATTCTGGCCCCCGACAGCACCTCCGTAGAGATCAAAGAATATCCGTTTACAAGAGACATCACCATCCGCAAAGGGGATGATTTTCATATCCAGTTGTTCGAACTCCCGTCCCGGGGCAACCGACTGGAACAGGAAAAAAGGCGTCAGATGAACGCGATTAAAAAAGATCCCGCCTTCCTGGCGATCATAGAAGACTTTGAAGATGGCTTTATCTACAGCAAAATGCAGGATAGTCTTACCGTAGATTATGATTTTCGGTGCTTCCGATATATTGGAGATAAAGAACTGATCTTTCAGACGGGTGTGTTGACGCCTTTTACGCTGGAGCAGGTTAGAAACATGGTCAATGCCATCAGAGAGGATTCCTGAATTCAGAACTTGCTGGCGCGAATTAATTCACGAAGTTTTTTTTTCAGGGCACGTCGCGTTTGCTTATCCTGCTTATCTGCATACTGGTCTTCAATCAGATCCCGGTAGGCATAGACCAGCATTTTGATTTGCCGAGTCAGGTGGCCATGCTGCGCTTCAACATTGATGTACGGAATGCCTTTTTGATAACAGTACACTGACAAACTGCCATCATCGGTCAGCGTCAGGGTGCTTTGCAGGACCACATTATACTTGCTTTTAGACAGGCTTTCAAATTGATCGATGTCCGTGACAAAGAAAAAATCATCCTTGTCGCAGACAGATCCGCGAGAAAGATCCTGGGCTTCGTCCGCGTATTCTTCTCCCGGCTTATAACTTTTATAACTGTATTTATTAGCCGTATTGTTATGCAGCGCAATGACAAGCAGTCGATCTTCAGGTCGAAGGATAGCCAGCAAGCTGTCGCGCCATTGCGCTATAGCCGCAAAAGCCAATGAATCAGTGACTTCATTTTTTTCGAGTTGCAACCAAATACCGGTGTCCGTATATATCCTGTTGGGATCGACATGGACAGAATCTTTACCATGCAGAAACGATAGGTTCCGCTTTCCGGTGTGGATCAGTTCGTAATAGTCCCCGGCATATTTTTCCGCAAAAACTCTCCCGGCCAGGGCAGACGTGTTTTCATTGTCGTGCATATTGTAGAGTAATACGTCTGCATCGACCTCCCCAAACCTGATGAGCTGGATATCTACATCGAAAAGCGGTAAAGGAGTTTTTTCCTGACCAAAAGCGGTCATTGCACAGAAAAGCAAAACGTATACAAAAGAATATTGCATAGCACAAAGATAAACACTGTTTCAGGGTATATTTGCCGGTGATGATAAAATATACATGGGTACTCTTTGACGCGGATCACACGTTGTTTGATTTTGACAAGGCTAGTGAAGAGGCGCTTGGAGAAGTTTTGAGTGAGCATGGATCTGCTTGGGAAAAAGGTATGTATGCAGATTATAAACGTATTAATGTCCAGTGCTGGAATGAACACGAAGAGGGTAAAATCGATCGCGATACACTGGTCTACGAACGCTTCAAACGCTATTTTGATTTTCGACAACTCGATTTGGATCCTGTAGCGACACAACAAAAGTATCTGCGGCGGCTGGGTTCGAAACCTTATCTGATGCCGGGTGCCGAAGAAGTTTTGTCGTTTTTAAAAGGCCATGTCCGACTGGGCTATATTACGAATGGGTTAACGGAAGTTCAGCGGCCCCGAATGGAAATGATCGGATGGCACAAAGCGTTTGACGTCATTGTGATCGCAGGGGAAATTGGTCATTCTAAACCCCATGACGCCTATTTCAGGCATGTACATCGGGAAATAGGAAGCCCGGAACACGACAAAGTACTGGTCGTGGGGGATAGTCTGACTGCCGATATCAGGGGCGCATCAGCGTTTGGATACAAATCCTGCTGGTACAACCCCAAGAAAGCACCATGCAATGTTGACCCTGGACCGGATTACACGATAGCTCATCTTTCAGAGATAAAAAAGTTACTCACCAATGCCTAGTGCTGTTAGATTCCGTACGGGACAAATACTCTGTACCCAGACAAAGGAGAATCATAAACAGTATCAGAAATAACAACATAAAAATGGTTTTTACATATAACTATTAATTATAATGTATCAAAAACCATACCATCTGCCGGATCATCCAGACAGGATGAAGACAACAAAGGCAATATAATGTGTTGTAAAACAGATGATTAAGCCAGTATTGGTCTGCGCTGAAGATTCAAAATAAGAGAAGACGCCTGTGAGCTTTTACTCCTGAAAATCCCTTAAATCAGCCTATTTCGGTGTGAAATATATGGTGTAACCCGGAATTTTTCCGCCTTTGATCACTTCTATAAAGTCATACTCGATGATCACCTTATTGTCTTTGGTGAGAATGGCATCATCATTCGTACAGGAAGTGACTTCGCCCGGAACATGAATGACAGATTTGATTTTACTGTTGCCAAACATCATTTCCAGCATAGCCATATCCTCACTTTCCTCTGCAGCATCTTCTTCAATACCCATTTCTCCGGCAAAAGAACTATAGTCGATGGAGTCAAACCGAATCCATCCATCTTTCATATCCGCCTCATACACCAAAAAGGTTTCCGGAGAAAGACCGCTGCCCGATCCATCGCCTCCCGGCATCATACTTTGCGAGCCGCCATCTATTGTCCCCAGATGATTGACGATTTCCTGCAGTTGGCCCGGATCATCATAATTGATGACTATACCCATGACAAGCGATGCGCTGCTGGCAGGAGATCGCATCCGCAGATGAACGCGCTCCAGCAGATCTGCCCTTGCTTCCTTTTCTTTGACACTGTCCGGCATAATAGACATGAAGGCAATCAGCGTGTCAAAATCCTGGTCAAAAGCAGGATCCGTAATTTTTTCCATGAGGCGATCCATAGGATCTTTTTCTTCCTCCTGGCTCAGGAGCAGTGAGTCCATCCGATATTCTCCGGAATCAATATCCAGTTCCTGCAAATCAACATCGTTGGATATCGTGACATCTTCATTGATTATGTCCCCCATATCGCCCAGTCCTTCCATCATGCTCATCAGGTCACCCAAATCTATACTGGTTTCCAACGTCCCCGATCCATCCGCATTGATCATCAGGTTTTGTTCGAGATCCCCGCAACTGGTAAGGCATAACAATAAGAGTGCGGAAAAAAAATACAGACTTGTCCTTGAGAGTCGGCTTATCGTGGCAACATGTTGGGCTTTGTAAATCATGGTGAAGAGCATTTTGTGGGTTATCAAAAGTCCTGATTTAGTGAAGATAAAGATATTGTTTGACGTCTCACGCAGCAGATCAGCAGAATTAAAAACCTTTTATACATTGTGTGGTTCTTATTGTATTATTACATTACGATTTATTCACTTTACAAACACTTTATTTATGGCATTTCAACTCCCACCACTGACATATAGCTTTGACGCGTTAGAACCGCATATTGATGCACGCACAATGGAGATTCACCACGATAAACATCATGCTGGATATACCAACAATCTTAACGGCGCTATTGAAGGTTCTGCTCTCGAGGGCAAAACCATTGAAGAAATTCTCGGACAGGTTTCCAAACAAAGTCCGGCCGTGCGCAACAATGGAGGAGGCTATTACAACCATAGTTTATTTTGGGAGATCATGTCCCCCGATGGAGGTGGCGAACCCGATGGAGATCTGGCTGCAGCGATCAATGCACGCTTCGGTAGCTTCAATGAATTTAAAGCTGCGTTTACCAAAGCGGCGACCACCCAGTTTGGATCCGGTTGGGCCTGGCTGATTGTCGATGCATCAGGCGAACTCGCAGTGACCAGTACAGCCAACCAGGACAATCCATTGATGGATGTCAATCCTGTCAAAGGCACGCCCATACTGGGACTGGATGTATGGGAGCATGCATACTACCTCAATTATCAAAACCGCCGTCCTGATTATGTTACGGCTTTTTGGAATGTCGTCAATTGGAAAGCAGTGGCTGCCCGTTATGCAAAAGCAAAAGGATAATCATCCTTTATCAGCGTCGATTCGTTAATATATGAATTCATAAAAGACTTGCAGGAATACTCCTGCAGGTCTTTTTTCAGTGTAACACCGAAGTTTGGATAAGTTGTCTGTGCCGATACTAAATGTCCTAACCCAAAAGTTTTTGATACAATGCTTTCAAATCTTCGACACTTTGTTCAATATGAAAGTGGTTGTGAATGTGTTGTCTGGCGGCTTCTCCCCGACGTTTTCTTTCATTCTCATCCGAAGCCATCTCCGATAGCGCGGCAGCCAGTGCATTCGAATCTTTTGGAGGTATCACCCAACCTGAGACACCCTCTTCAATAAGACCTTCATTCCCTCCTATTTTTGTGATGATGGGAGCTATGCCCAGAGACATCGCCTCCACGATCGATTTGGAAAGGCCTTCCCCGTGCGTCGAAGCAGAAACCAGACAATCACTAGCCGCAAGGAATGGTAATGGGTTTTCCTGAAATCCCAGCGTGAAAAAGCGGTTAGCATACGGACTTGCATCCATCGCCCTTTTAGTATCCGGATCATCATAGCCCTGACCGATAAACATAAAAGCAAACGGCAGGTCAGGGGAGAGCAAATGCGTCGCTTCCAGCAAATACCGAAGCCCTTTAAATGGTCGGTTGTTGGCAAGAAAACAAACTAGTACTGCTTCCTGTGGTATATTAAACTGGCTTCGTTCAATCGGTACGATATCCCGGTACCATGCCGGGTCATGACCTTTTCGAATTGTGGTTAACTTACGTCGACCGCTCATCATTTGACGTGAAAGAATATCTTCAATGTCTTTACTCACGCACATGATATGGTCCACGCGCGGATGAAAATATTTGAGGTACATCATAGGATCATACCAAGGCGTTTGGCCGGCAAAACCGCGGTACGCGATTAACTTTGACCGGAAGCCTCTTAATGCCCAGACCGCATTTGTCAGCCCTTTACTGTTGAAGACATGAACAAAATCATAATCGAATTTACGTATGCGGTCGCGAAGGTGCTGTATAAACTCGAAGGATATTTTTTTAGTGGGGTGATCTTCAAAAACCCGCATCCCAAGTGCCTCCATTTGCTCCTTGTACTCCGCATTTTGTACTGTGATCACGTCGACCATGTGTCCTTCCTTCGCAAGGCGAATAAATAATTCTGCCTCTGCTCGGGTATGTAGGATCGTCCTGTAAGCACTGATTACCAATATTTTATAAATCCGATTAGGGCTTTGTTCTGACATCACGGCAAGATAAAATAATTGTCACGTTCTTTGCTACTTCGCCGTCACAGACGCATTGGCTTACACATCGAGGTAAACTTTTGCCAATAAATCACGATGACATGTAACATTGAGCCGGTAGCCATAGTCTTGACTTAATATCTTTGGCCGATTAAATAAACAATTATGCGTGATAGAATGAGATTCGTTTGGATTGTAGCAGTAGTTTGTATTTCATTTGGTGTATCTGGCCAGGGTATCCGTGGGACTGTTACCGATACTCAAGGCGAGCCTCTTCCCTTTGCCAGTATTATTGACTTGGAAACCGGGTATGGCATCGCCTCAAACATTGAGGGTTCCTATTCACTCAAACTCACACCCGGTAAGCATCGCGTGCGATTTCAATACCTCGGTTATCAACCTCTTGATACGGTTGTCCAGATAGGATCGTCATTCTCCCGGTTCGATGCAGTCATGCTGCCCGAAGCTATTGAGTTGGCGGAAGCTACCGTTTCTGACAAAGGGGAAGATCCTGCATACACGATCATGCGACGCGCCATCGCCAAAGCAAAATACCATTCGATGCAGGTAGATGAATACCATGCTATGGTGTATGTGAAAGGCAGTGGCCGCCTGGTCAAAGTGCCCTTCCTATTTCGAAAGAAAATAAATGAGGAGCTGGCGAAAGAAGGGATCGATTCAACGGTTGCCTTTACGCAGGAATCGGTCAGCAAACTTCACTATACGCGACCTGATCAATATCGGGATACTGTATTGTCCATTCGTACTTCCGGGGAGGACAACAATACCAGTCCGATGGGATTTGTGTACAGTAGTTTTTATGAGCCTGAAGTAGTGGCCGGTATTTCTCCATTGGCACCGGATGCTTTTGTGCACTACCGATATGAATACCTCGGCTTTATTGAAGACGGTGATCACGTCATCAACAAAATCAAAGTCAAGCCCCGAGGGAAAGGTGATTCTGTTTTCGAAGGCGTCATTTATATCGTGGACAATTCCTGGAGCATTCATAGTCTTGATCTCACCACATACATCTGGGGGATTCAGTTTGATATTCAACAACAGTTTGAAGCTGTGGCTGAAGATGTATGGCTGCCCGTACATGAGATATACGATGTCACCGGCAATGTATTCGGATTTGGTTTTGAGTACCGATATTTTGCCAAACTCAGTGAATATGATATTCGCCTCAATCCGGACCTCGAAGTTCCGGTGATTGTCCTTGACCCTAAGTTTGAAAAAGAAGAAGCGCGTACTGCGGATAAAAAAGTAAAGGATATGTCCTTCGATGAAGGCCTGAGTGCGCTGGAACATGGCGAGGAGTTGAGTG
>JAUHXV010000115.1 GCA_030426765.1 Bacteroidia bacterium
AGCTTAAATCTAAAAGTTGCACTTAATGGTTGAACACAGCCCGGAAAAAAAGAACAAATAACTCATAGACTTTTTGGTTACTTTTTCGTGTCCTGCAATTAAAATATTGCAGGATGGCGACCCCGCAGACCTTAACGGTTGTGCGACAGGTCCCTGTAGAATTATCATCTACAGGGCAAGGAAAAAAGTAACAGTCCTGTGCCTTTTACTTGCCCTGAACTTGCCAAAAGTTTAGGGATTACACTGAAACTACCAATAACTCCGGACCGGAAAAAAATATCAAGAATGGTGTCTTGATATTGCTATTATGCAAGTAGAATATATTTTGAAAAGTTAAAAGCCAGAGTGCTGAAAAAAAAGGGAAATCCGATTTGGATTTCCCTTTTTTTTATCCTGAAGGCAGTCTTTTTTATTCCCCTGACTTGATCAGTTTAACTGGCCATACATGCTGACCATTTTTCAAAATAGCGATGTAGAGTCCCGCAGGTTGAGAAAGCAGTTCATATCGATCATCCGCAGAAAGCGGCAGTTGATAGATGATGTTTTTCCCGCTTGAATTAAACATCGAAAGTTCCAGGTCTTTCTTAGCATGAATGCCCGGGATCGAACCATTATTGAAGACGGTAAAGAAGTCTACGAAATCCACCGGCAGGGTAGAGACAAAACACTTGACGATACCTGGTTCGATCACTGCGGAACAATCAGGATTAGCTCCGTCAGATATGATAAATTCATAAGGCGTCTCATCTGCTGCAAAAGGGCCCAGTTCGAGTGGCAGATCATCATAGCTGAAGTTGCCATAATCATTGCCATTTCCGGCGACGTCAAAGCCCTGATCACCTACGTTGTTAAAGTCAAAGTCAATAATGAAGTAGAAGTTACCCGCTGAATCACATTCCGTCATGGTGTACGCCACGTCGAAGATCGAACAGCCACCGCCTCCGCAGACAGGGCCATCAAAAGAGAAGCTGCTGCAACACTCCATACCGTCACTCTCACAAATGGTCACCGTGTAATCTCCTGAGTCATTCCCGGGGAAATTATTCACTTCCACAGGTATCTGATCGAACGTGAAAAATCCAAGGTTGATATCACCGGAATAAATATCCACTCCGGCACCCGGCAGGTTTTCATATTCAAAGTCAACGACAATCACAAAAGTGGAATCTGTATTGCAATCAAATACATCTACTGAGATTTCAGAAATCTCGCAGTCTCCGGAGCAATTTGGTGATTCGATGGTATAGGATGCACAACATTCAGAATTGTCCTGTGCGCAAACGGTGATGACAATAAATTCTATGTCAATCGTAGGGAAGTTTTCGATTCGGATAAAATCTGGTTGTACCAAATACGTACCCAGATAATTTCCTTCTGCGTAAATATCAACTGAATCAGTCGGCAGGCTGTTTGCATCAAAAAGGATATCCACCACGAAGGTGGTATCTGATGTGCAATCTCCGACTTCGGCAAACAGATTATAAATCTCACAATCAAAACCCTGTCCGCAGTCCGGCGTTTCCAGCGTAAAATCATCGCAGCACTCCCCATTGCCTACAGCACAAACTGTGAGGGTCGTGGAGCTAACATGTGCTGCCGGGAAATCAGAAATCGTAAATCCATCCGGATTATGTTCGAATTGTCCCATATACCCGTTGTCCGAAGTCACGATCACAGAATCCGTTGGCAGATTGACAGCAAGGTATTGGATAAACACACTGAACGTGGTGTCTGAGTTACATTCACCGAAATCAGCGACAAGATCGAATATGTTGCATTCACCACCTCCTTCACAGTTAGGTGTTTCAAATTCGATCACATCACAACAATCCGGCGCGCCTACTGCGCAAATGCTGATCGTCGTATTACCGGATTCATATTGTGGGAAATGCTCGATGGTAATACCCTCGTTGCTGGCTTCGTATTGGCCGATGAGGTTGCCATTGCCATAGACCAGAACTGAATCCGAAGGCAGATTGTCGAAATTGTATTCCAGATGTACAGTATAGGTTGTATCGGATGTACAATCGCCGATTGCAATTTCAAGATCCCAGATTTCGCACTGACCGAAATTGTCACAATCCGGTGTCTCAATCGAAACGTCTTCACAGCAATCCGGTGCGCCGACAGCACAAACGATAATGCCAGTCATCGGTTCTTCGGAAACAGGTACGTTCGGAATGGCAATAAATCCATCTGTGACTTCAAACTGGCCCATATTTTCGCCATTGACTGTGATGGTCACGGAATCAGTGGGTAGGTTCTCACTATTAAAATCCACATGGAGGATAAAGGTGGAGTCTGAATCACACTCGTCAACCTCGGCGACGAGATCCCAGATATTACATTCACCGGTGCCCTCACAATCGGGCGTTTCATAGATGATATTTGCACAGCAATCCGGTGCACCTACAGCACAAATGGTGATTGTAGTATTGTCGGATTCAAATACAGGGAAATGTTCGATCGTAATTCCGTCATTATTTGCTTCAAATTGCCCAATGACATTTCCATTTCCGTAAATGATCACAGAGTCTGATGGTAAATTTTGAAAATTGAAATCAATATGAATCAGATAGGTTGTGTCTGTGAGGCAGTCGCCAAGTTCTATTTCAAGATCCCAGATATTGCAAAGACCAAAATTTTCACAATCCGGAGTTTCTATCGTCACTTCTGCACAACAATCCGGCGCACCGACTGCACATACCACGATCGTCGTCGTAGAAGAGTCAAAGGCAGGAACACCCGGGATGGCAATAAAATCATCGGTCGCTTCAAACTGACCCAGGTTTTCCCCGTTCGCGGTAATGGTCACAGAATCAACCGGGAGGTATTCGCTATTGAAATCGACGTGCAGGATATAACTGGAGTCTGAATCACACTCATCAAACTCAGCTACCAGATCCCAGATATTGCAGATCCCAAAATTGTCACAGTTAGGCGTTTCAATGGTGACTTCTGCGCAACAATCCGGTTCGCCAACTGCGCAAACCACGATCGTTGTCGTTGAAGAATCGAAAGCGGGTACACCATCGATGGCAATAAAACTATCAGTCACTTCAAACTGTCCAAGGTCTTCTCCATTGGCTGTAATGGTAACCGAATCAACCGGCAGATTCACACTGTTAAAGTCGACGTGAAGGATGTATGTAGAGTCTGAAGTACATTCATCGTACTCAGCAACCAGGTCCCAGATATTGCATTGCCCAAACGTGGAGCAGTCAGGGGTTTCAAATGTAAGGGTGTCGCAGCATCCATCTTCGCCCTGGACACATACTACCAGAATCGTAGAGTCAGTTTCCTGAACAGGATATTGTTCGATCCGGTTGAAATCAGGATGGATTTCATAGCGTCCTACAAAATCGCCATTTGCATACACGTCGATCGAATCTGATGAAGTGTTTGTCGTTTCAAACGTAAAGTCAAGTACATAGGTGGAGTCTGAATTACATTCTCCGGTTTCTGCATTCAAATCGGATATACCACACACGCAGTTGGTCAGCTCAAAAATGACTTCATCACAGCAGCTTCCCAGGTCATTTGCACACACGGAGAGTACCGCGGTGCCGACTCCTTCCGGGATATCCAGAATGATCGGAATTTCATCTACATTGAAAAAACCCAGCAGGACACCGTCAAGAAAAACATCTACTGCGTCTCCCGGGAGATTCTCATAAAAATATTCTACTGAAATTTCAAAGGTGCTGTCTGTGCTACAGCCCAATGTTTCCACATTTACGTCAAAGATGCTGCAGGCACATTCAGGTGAATCAAAAACCAGAGATGCACAACAATTTTCATTATTGTTTTCACAAACGGTGATCATATCTGATCCTGTACCAGAGGAAGGGAATTCTTCAATTGTCAGCGGAAGGTCATCGTAGTCGTAGAAACCATAATTTTCTCCATTAATGATCACGTCAAAACCAACACCGGATACACCCTGGTAATCAAAGTCGATTGTTGCCACATAAGAATTGTGGCCGGTACACTCACCTGTTTCTACAGTCAGGTTTGACAACTCACAAATCGTATCACAGTCGATAAAGCCGAGTTCGACAGCATCAAAGCACAGTGGATTGATAAGGTCGGTCACGACAAACTCGAAATACTGACTGCCGTCTCCGACAAAAGGTCCGATTTGAATAGGAAGGTCCTCGTAGGCAAACTCACCATAGTTCTCGCCATTCCCTGTTACTTCAAAACCTTCGTTGGATTGGTTGGTATAATCAAAATCGATTTGAATAAAAATTTCGTCATCGTCGTTACACGGCAATGGAAATGCTTCGATATTATAAATCAAACATCCGGCGCACAGGAGTGCTTCGAAAGGTGTCGTGCTGCAACACTCCAGGTATTCGGTATCGCAGATGGATACGTAGTCAATAAACTCGCCTGACCCCTCGTATGCCGGAAGGGTAAGCGGGAGTTCATCGTACATATAGTTGCCGTAGTAGGCATTTTCAGAGAAAACAGCAAAACCCAGATCGCCTTCCCCTTCAATATCCAATCCGATCAGCAGGGAGTATGCTTCGTTTCCGTTGCATTCGAGCGCCATGGCTTCAAGAGATTGTACATGGCAAGGAGGTGGGCAATTGTACATGCCGTAGACCGCTGTGGTGCTGCATGCACTGTTTTCTGTGTCTTCGATATCAAATGACCAGATGATATCTGTTCCACCGTTGAGCGGGCCCACGGTGATGGGGAGATCGCTGTACGCAAACGTGCCGTAGTTGAGGTTATTTCCCGTCAGGTAAAAACTGTCTGATGGTTGATTGTCATGCCCGAAGTCAATCGTCATGTCGAAGTTGGGGCCATTGCAATCGGGATCAAACGTAACACTGAATATTTCGCAGTTGTCCGGATCGCAATCGATGGCATCCAGCACAAAAGTCTCGCAGCAATCATCATTTTCATGATCGCATACGGTCAGCACAATTGGGGCTGCGCCATTGACTTCAAAGAAGGGAATGGTGACAGGCAGACTCTCATACAGATAGGTGCTGATGAGTTCGCCTTCTTCATCAAGCAGGTCGAACGTAAGTCCGCCCGGGTTTTCATAGTCAAAATCGAAAACCACGATGGCGCTGACGTCACTGACGCAGGCTACAAACTCAAGTTCGAAATTGGTAATAGAGCATATCGGACCACAATCAGCGGCGGCTAGTGTGGTAAACTCCTGGCACATGCCGTCCTCGAGATCCCAGGCGATAAATTCATACGTGGATTCAGCATCGCCGAATAAGGGACCTACAGTAACCGGCAGGTCAGTATAGGCAAATTTGCCGTACACAGTCCCGTTTCCTGCGAGCATAAAACTGTCGCTGGCGGGATTCTCGACTTCGAGATCAACGGTGGCTGAAAAATAATTTCCCTCGCAGGCTTCTGCTTGTGCGGTGACCTCGGTGATAGCGCAGGTCTGAGCACAGAGCGCAAAAGATAAAAGACTGGAAATCAGGATAGTGAAAAGTCGTACTTTAATCATAAAGTGGTCTTTTTGATGTGATGCAAAACTACTTAAAAGTGAGGAGAAGCGATTATAGTCCCAAGATACCAATATCTTTATGTACGTTGCATCTGGCAGCTGTAAATAATTAGACATATGAGTTCAATGATGTTTGTGGGGGGAGAAAAAGGGATGATACCGGCCGAAATCGATCTAGCTCCACCCAAAGACGGACAGGCGTTTGTCCGACTCTTGGCAGCGGCATTCAATAAACGAGACTACTGGATCACGCAAGGGAAATATCCCGGAGTCAAATTGCCGCTTGTCCTCGGCAGTGATGGGGCAGGCATGATAGATCAACGTGAAGTCATTATCAATCCGAGTATTGGATGGGGCGACGATCCCAATTATTTTGCTGATGATTTTAAGATTCTGGGTTTGCCCGACTTTGGGACATTTTCGGATATGATCATTGTCCCTGAGGAAAACATATACGACAAGCCTGGCCACCTTTCCTGGATCGAAGCAGCGGCTCTTCCGGTCTGTGGCGTGACCGCTTATCGCGCTATGATGACACGAGGTAGGGCGAAGAAAGGTGAACGAATGTTGATCACCGGAATTGGCGGTGGCGTTGCCACCATGGCCTTGTTGTTTGGCGTGGCGATGGACATGGAAGTGTGGGTGACCAGTTCGTCCGAGGAGAAAATCCAAAAAGCCAAAGATCATGGCGCCATGGGTGGGGTGAATTACAAGGCAGAAGGATGGGATAAAGCGCTGGTGTCACAAGCCGGCGGAAGATTTGACCTGATAATTGACGGAGCAGGGGGTAAGGGTTTTGCAAAAATGGTCCACCATATGAATCCCAGGGGCAGAATTGTAATCTATGGAGGTACCGCGGGTAATATCGATGATCTGAGTCCTCAGCGGATTTTCTGGAAGCAACTGGATATCATGGGCTCTACGATGGGATCACCGGAAGACTTTCAAAACATGCTGGACTTTGTGGTGAAGCATAAGATCAAACCCATCATCAGTCACGTCTTTAATCTGTACGAAGCCAATGAGGCGATGGCTGTGATGGCCAGCGGTGATCAGTTTGGAAAAGTGTGCCTCGATATTCCCTGGGAATGATACGCATTGGGGTACTGTCCGATACGCATAGTTTTTTAGATCCGCAGCTTTTGCCGCAATTGGAAAAGTGTGATGAGATCTGGCATGCCGGCGATATAGGCAATCGCGATGTGCTGGATCAGTTGGTCGCCACGGGTAAAACACTTCGAGTGGTGTATGGCAA
>JAUHXV010000030.1 GCA_030426765.1 Bacteroidia bacterium
AAGCCCAACAATAGCCTATTGACGTTTTTAATCTCCTGCCCAAAATAGCCTGGAACATAACCTAATTCTATCGAGTCTAATGAGAGATAATAATTTTTCTTACAGAAGGAGGTTGATTTTTATTGCTAAGATACAAGAAGTATAATCCTGTCTTAAAGCCACTTGTATTAATAAATGTTTCTGATTGGATATAGGTTTCCTCCGTGTAGCAGGACAAACCACTTATATCCACTAATTCAATTTGATAGGTGCCTGGTAGATTTACTTCAACTTTAATAAAATCATTTGCCGGATTTGGTGAAACGGATTGAATGATATTATCCCTAATGGAGCCATTTCCAGGTGGTTGGGTTGCTGTAGACAGGGGATACGGAAAGTAAGCACAGATATCAAATCTTTGGTAATAGGTTGTATCATTCCTGGCATAGCAAATTAGATCTACTTTCTGACCTGGAGTCCAGTAAAGATGAAATGGAAAATAGGTTGATCCAATTCCTTCGATTAAGTGAAAACCATAGATTAGAAGTTGTTTGAGCGTTCTGTTGTTTAATTCTATGTTTTCAATTTCATTCACTATAAAATTCTGATCTCCATATGTAGGTATGGTATCTCCAACTTCCTGACTAAAATCATAGATGAGTAATTCGGGTCCGCCCCCTATTAAATAATAGACCCTCGGACCCTCTTCTCTTAAAAGGGCATGAAATAGTGGGGAATTGTTGCCAGGGCTAGGCGCCCAACTTCCAAGGGCAGGAGGGATGCCAGATTGAATATACCCAGCGGCAATCATTTTAAATAATTTTCTGTAGGTTTTACCTTCTACTACAGAGTCCATACTGCTAAGCATATATTGGCCATCCCAATAAAAATTATGTGCCACAAAGCCTCTGAACCTCCACACCGCAGTATCCGGCTCAAGGAAACTCATTTGTGAATGACCTGCGGGACTTCCCATAACAGTCATTAACAGGGGAAGAACAATTGATTTAAGGCGAAAAAATCTTACCGGTTTCGGATCCATTTCCAAATGGCTTTAAACTACTTGTACAGAAAGATACGTTAAATTTGATTGAAAATAACCTCCTCCTTATCCGGAAATATCCTCTTCACCCTCGTCTTATTCCTTGACGAAAACTCCATGATCCACCACGATCCATCCGGACCTACCATCCCGCCGGAGGGCGACCAACCTTTTTCCGACTGGTAGACGGTCTCGATATTTCCTGAAGGATCCACCCGTTTGATTTTTCCGGCACCATACACAGCGATGTAGAGGTTGTCTTTGAGATCGGTCCACAGTCCAAACAAATAATGATGATCGCTGACACCGGAAAAAGGGGACTGCTTTTCTTTCAGTTGGTCCGCTACTACTTGCACTTTTCCGGAGGGAGAGATCCGCTTGACCTGCAGGTAATCGACAGCATAAAGATCTCCGGAATGTTTATCAAAGTGCAGCCAACGTATGTGCTTAAAACGATGCTCGGAGAATCGTGAACGGATACCATCAGGAGTCTCCACCATAAGCACCTCCTGCTTACCATCTTTCTGAGCGTAATAGCTGTTGGCAGCCAGATCACGAACCAATGTGTTATTTTCCGGAAATCCCTCAGTAGGAGGCACGGTTTGTTCCAACAGCCCATCCGCACTCAGACACCAGACAGAATACCCCCACTTGTCTGTTGCCTCACCCTCATACCAAACATGCTCGCCATAGAGATCGTCATGGGCATCGATGTGCAACTGATGGGTATGCACTCCCTCAACCGCAATGGTCATCTGTCCATCCGGAGAGATTTTCCAGACATGCTCAAGGTCTGTGTAGTACACATTCCCTTTACTATCCATGACGATACCGATACCGGGATGGGCGAAGAGGGTAATGGAAAAAGTGAATGCTGAAAAAAGAGAAAAGAGAGTAAGTACTTTGCGCATGATACAGGGTTGAGATCGTGACGAATCACCAATCCGGTCATCATTCAAACGACAAATACGGCTGGATTATTCTTGTGCCACAAACTCCGGCCACCGATACATATACCGTATAAACGCAGGACTCAATCCTTCCTTTTTCAAATAGTCCCTGGAAACAGGTGTCGGCACAGGTTCGAAATCAGGATTGAGTAAAACCTGTTTTGGAAAATCATGATGCAAAATGGCTGCCTTACCAATCGAAATAAAATCCACGCCGGCATCAAGAATCTTTTGTACATCCCGACCACTTTGAATCTTCCCGGCTACCGTCAAACGGACATTTTTAAAATCAATGCCGGTGACATGCTCAAGAAGGGTTTTACTTTTATACGCATCATCTTCCGGATAATTAAAACAATCCCAAAACGAAATATCCAGAAAGTCAAGATTGCCCTCATCACAAAGTCGTTGACTGATCTCCAGGATCTCCGGTAAAACCATCCCAAATCGCTCCGGGGACAATCTTACGCCCAGTAAAAATTTCGTACCACAAGCCTTTCGAATGCCCTCTACAATTTCAAAGATTAATCGTGCACGATTAGACAAACTGCCTCCATACGGATCATTTCGATGGTTGAGACTGCTGCTGAGAAACTGCGCCAAAATATACCCATGCGCCCCATGGATTTCCACACCATCGTAACCGCTTTTTTGCGCTCGAACACCCGCAGCAATAAAGTCATCTCGCAACTGATGAACTTCATCCAATAATAAAGCACGAGTTCCATATTTTTCATTGTCAGAGGGACCTACGGGCGATTGTCCGATCAATTCCTGAGGGGAGCGACCTCCTGCATGATGCAGTTGAAGCACAGCCAGACTGCCATGCGATTTAATTTCTTCTGCTAATCGCGTATGGCCCGGGATATGCTCTTTGCCAAAGATCCCCAACTGACCGGAAAATCCCTTCCCAATCTCCTGCACATGGGCAGCACAAGTCATCACTAAACCAAAACCACCTTTGGCGCGCATCGTGAGCCAGTGAAATTCTTCATCAGACAAAGTGCCGTCTTCATGACTTTGTGTATTCGTCATGGGAGCCAGCATGAATCGATTTTTCATAGTCGCTCCTGAAGCAAAAGTCATGGCGTCACCAGGTCGTGAAATGGCATGTTCCGAATTCATGCCCTTAATACAATCCTGAAGAGAAAAGGTTTGTCAGGTAAAGACTATAACCGGTAGCATGAAAGAGGCGAGAGCGTAGAATGGAATTTGCCGTCAGGCAATAAAACTCCGACGGAGGTGAACGCATGTTTGAATCCACCCCCGCCGGAAATAATGTATTAATGAAGATTTTTCCAACCCAAAGAAGGCTGAAGGATATTCACGCGGAAATCAACATCATCTGCCGGAGCAGCATCATAACTTCCGTTGTTGTCATCATAATAGAAAATGGATCCTTGTGCATGTTGGCCACCGGCACCCTCACTTGTCCATACATCCACTTCATTGCCGGATGAATTTGTCGCACGCAGGATAACGTGGTAAGTCTTATTCGTTTGCATAGCCGTACCGGGATTGAAACTGATCGTGATCCAACCTGTACCATTCACTTGCACCTGTTTAGAAGTCAGGAAAAGGCCTTCGCCGGGTGTGTCGCCTGAATACAGATCAATCGTCAGTGAAAATCCCGGATCTGTCTGGCTAATATTGAGTTCGATACTTCCAAGCTCTCCATTCACAGATACTTTAAATGTCTGGGCGACCTGAGTTTCATCTGAGCCATCATTTGCAATCGTATATGCACTTGCCGCAACTTCACTTTTAGCAGCGACTGTGTTGACGTGATCCTGGGCATAGCCCTGAAACTTACCTTCATCGGTATTGTAGATCATGAGTCCGGGTTCAGCAGCCAGTTGATTGCGCTGAGCAGTAGTCATGCGGGGCAACATAATCCCGCCGGTGACGGAACTGACATTGAGTGCAGCACCCGGGTGGATATCTCCGGTACCAATGGAAAGGCGGTTTGAATTTCTATCGTAAACCAATTCGGGATCTCCGGCAGCAGTAGCATTGTCATTGAAGATGATTTGCCCATGCATACCTCCGACCGGGCCTGGTATTCCCTGAGGGCCTTGCGGTCCGATAGGGCCGGTCAATCCGGGCAAGCCCATATTTCCTTTGTCTCCCTTATCACCTTTATCTCCCTTATCACCTTTGTCACCTTTATCACCTTTGACGCCTTTGTCACCTTTATCGCCCTTATCCCCTTTAGGTCCCTGTGGGCCATCATCACCAAGGTCACCCATCGGTCCTTTAGGGCCTACGGGTCCAACAGGTCCTGTTGGTCCTGTCGGGCCTGGATTTCCCTTGTCGCCTTTCTCTCCATTCAGGCCATCCAGTCCTTTTTCGCCTTTCTCACCTTTGTCCCCTTTTGGTCCAATTGCTCCTGTTGCACCTGCTGGTCCCGCTGGTCCTTGTGGTCCAGCCGGTCCTGTTGCACCTGTAGGTCCCGCTGGTCCTTGTGGACCCTGAATACCTTGGGGACCGGCCGGGCCGGCAGTGTTATTGGCAGCATGTAAAGCATACGGTACACTGAGAAGCTCGCTCGTACCCACGATACTGTAATTGGTTCCTCCCGAAGGATCTGTTTCTGTTTTAATAAAATACGGACCCTGTGACCAGTTGATACCGGAAAAGCTACCAGAGATCGGTGTGCCTGCTCCAATAGAAAAGCTGGCAAGGCCATTGGCATTTGTAGTCGTCAGATGTGATTCCGAATACACTGAAGTGCCCGTAGGACTGCTCTTCAACACACTCACGCGCGTGCGTACGTTTTGTTGAGCAATGAGTTCGCCACTGGCATCGCGAATGACTGCCTGGTAGCTCATCTTATTTGGAGCCTGCGCGGCAAGAGGTAGATACCCACCGATCATGATCAGCAGGCAGAAGATTTGTATAGTTGTATGTTTCATGGTTTAATTAACTTTTGTGAATGAATAGGACTTGATGAAATGGTGGCCTTGCCATACCTGCAGGAGGTAGATGGCTTCTCGTAACCGGCTGATAGAAATCGTGTTGACATCGCTGTCCAGTACCTGTTCGAGAATCAGTTTGCCGCTGAGATCGTACAATCGGGCCGTAAACCGATCCTGCGCGAAGCCCGTGGCAGGCGGTGTGAGGTGTACGTAGACAAAGCTCTCGGCCGGGTTGGGATACAGGCGGATGGCGATGTCCTCACGGAGATCCTCAACACTGGTCACCTGGTAGGTGTAGGGTTGTTGCAGGCCCTGATGGACGCTGCCAGTTTCTCCGTCAATAATCTGGCTGGCGGTCTGGCCTATCGAAAAGGCGACCGAGCCGGCGGGAGCCTGAATGTCACCACCGGTACTGACCACACCTTGCTGAGCACTGAGTGGCGAGACCAGAGAAGTGACCGCCCCCAGAAAGACGATTACTTTCAAAAATAAATGCATGGGATGCGTGTTTACGCCTTCCGAGGTAGGATGAACTGCTTCGCACAGGCACTTTCATACACCCCTGAAGACAGGGTGAAAAAAGCTAACAAAAACATGGTAATGAATTTTAGAAGGAGGGTCTTCTAAGAGGGATGCTGTCGGTTTGACATCACAAAGCTATGGTGAATTTTGATAATGTGGCAAAATAATTTGTTAACCTCAAAAAAAGATTGAAAAGAGCCGGTTGATCTCTACTCAAAATTTCTTCAGGGGTTAAAATTTTAGGCCGTTCTATTATTGACTGACAGTTTTAGGACTACTCATCTCTTCCGTTTCGAGGACAGGCTCACCAATGTGCTTTTTATAAAAAATCCATGCTTCTCTGGCCACATCCCTGCCCAATTCCAGGCCCGCAACATTATCTGCCTGAATATGGTATCCACCGAGTACTCGCGAGATACCGGCCATATCCGCCGTCTTCGAGAAGGTGGGAAATTTCAAAGTAACTGTATCGCCCAGATTGTCCGGCTCAGTCATCGCCCCGGCCACCAGCCGAACTTCCGACCCAAAGGTATCACTGCCTGTAAACAGCTTTAGTGCCTCAGCACATCCGCCACTGACTGTGCTGTGACCAGAGGTATAACTTGGAAAGGGTGGGCAAAGAAACGTTTCCGGTGAATACGGTCTCCATTGCTTGCCTTCGATTTCCATCATGCCTTTTCCTTCTCCTCCCCAGGCTTTGATTTTTTGTTCGTCATAATACTGATGCACCAGGGCAAAAGGTCTGGCATAGTCATAGTACATCTTGGAATCCCACGAGGCAATAAAGGCATCCATGGCGACGACCTGGTTGAAAAAATACATTTTGACATCCTGATCAAGCGTATGATTGTCTCGAACAGATACTTCCTGGGCGAATTTCAGCCAATGTCCCGCCTGCTGAACAGACTGTGGGCCGTCGCGCATAAACTCCACTAAGGCCTTTTGCTCATCCGTGAGATTGGCCTGCATTTCGATTACTTCCCTAACTTCTTTTTCGAGTTGTTCCGATCCGATCATCGGAGGCGGGCCGGGGCGAAACTGATCGCCTGATTTCAGAGCAATTGGTGTAACCTTGTCCCAAAAGGGTGTCAGGCACTCCGGTGCAAAATGACCTCCTTTGCCGTCCGCAAAATATTTAGGTTGCCAGCGATTGGGATCGATATTTTCATCCGGTGAGTTGACAGGCTGGTAGCCCACATAGTTAAAGTAAGGCTGGCCCTCCGAACCTTCTTCTTCACCGTATTGATTGGCCCCGTCCCCTTTGCGTGCTTCGATGACCGCGCGGGCAGCGAGATTACCAATTCCTTCCGGTGTAGTAGGATCCAGACTTTCATTGGAAGGGTCGAGATTATGCTCAAGCATAAACGCTTCAAACAATGCCTTATCGGTGTAGTAGTATTCACTCATCGCCCGGAAAGCGGCATAGCTGATTGCGATCTCCTTATTTCGAAGTGTATGTTCTTCTACCGGACGACGATCTGTTTCACGCAGATAGACCGGGATGGCTTTTTCATCATATCGGGACCAGGCATCGAAGACAGCGACAAAAATCAGGCCCAGATAACGAGAAGTGATCGTAGGTCTCGGCTTAAATCGCTCGGTATCATTCGCTGTAGCCGTAAGCGCTAATTGCCCTATCTGGTAGGCCAGATTCTCCTGGCCAAGAGGCTGTGTTTGTTGAGATTGGGTCGTATTAGTTTGGCATTGCACAAAGCATAGCGCACAGGCCAACACCAAAAGGCGGGAACACACTTTTTTCATTGCATCAGTTTTATTAAATAGTTGGGTGTGTGTGAACCCCGCAAAGCTAACTATTTACGCGGGCATTCATGAGCATTTTCCGAATCGAGTACCTTACCCCATGCGAAAGTGAGTCCAGGTAGTGATCTTCGGTCAGGGATTTAAGCTCCTCAGCTATGCCCGGATGCTTCTTAGCTATTTTAAGCATGACTTTAAAGGCATTATATCGCACGGATGGTTGCAAATCCGTCCGCTCCCAAAGTCCAATGCAATGATCAAATAAGAGCCCTTCCAGATTTTCGTCGATATCCATCTGCTCCAGAATCTTCAGCAACTCCCGCTGCTGGTTGCTTTTCCGTTCGGGAAGGATGGCAAGGATGTGCTTTATATGTTTTCTGATGCGATTGTCATTAGGTTCCATGCAACTCCACAGTACCCAGGCGGCTCGCCACGAATAGAGCGGATTATCCGCAAAGGCTAGTTGCAAGGCCTCCTCAAAGCGATCCGGATGATCACGCAGGTACTGAATGATTTCCTTTTTGTGGTGTTGGGTTAATATTTCCTGAAGAGTTGATTCCATCTGTGGCGCTTATCCGAAAAGGCAGGTGCCGGCTGCTCTCTGGTTTACACTTTATGCACCGAATATAAATGCATTTTCGCTTTCCTTCCTCGTAAGGGCAACTCACCTTTTTCCACTACCACATAATGTTGTGAAACATCTAACCTTAAAAGCAAGTCATGGGAAATCAGAATATCCGTTTCAAGGGCATTGCACAGATTCTGAATCCGGGAGGCAGTATTCAGTACATCACCCGTGAAAAAGATATCCTTTTTGAGCGTGCCGATTTCCCCGGTGGTCACTTTTCCGCAATGGAACCCTGCTTTAAATTCAGGAACCAGACCAAATGATTTTTTATAACGCTCCCCGTTCTCTTCAAACCGTTTTTTTATGGCATAAAAACATTCGAGGCAGTGATTGTCAGTCGACCCTTTTGCCATGCGCCAGGAGACGATGACCTCATCGCCGGCGTATTGGTATACTTCGCCAAACGTATCGATGATCGCGTCGCTTGTGTCAGCATAATATTTGTTGAGCAACCTAAAGTATTCCTGACTCCCTAATTTTTCCGCAATGGTCGTAGAGGATTTCATATCGAGGAACATAAAAATCCGCTCTTCTTCACGTGGACGGTTATATTTTCCGATAAAAAAATTGTTAAATATGCCCCCGCCCGTATAGTCCGAAACTTCGAGAATAAAAAGGGACAGAATCGTCACCACACTGGCGTAAATCAAAATGCTGACAAAAGCAAAATTGGTAACGTAAAGCATCATGGCGTCAAACACTTCCCTGCGAAATAAAGGAAGTTGAGCACGTTGGGCCGTCGCAACAAATGAAAGCAGGAAAGAGAGTGATGCGATAAAGGAGATGTAAATGATGGATTTAAACAAAATTCTGGCCCAGAATTTTTTACGCTGGAAAAGCTTATTGAGCAAGAGAATCTCAATACTGCCATACAGAATGCCCATCAAAAAAGAGCCGGGTGGCACGGACAGCAAAGCCACCTTAAACGAATAAATATTTTTGGTGGAAGGGTATACGGTCGAATCAGCGAGAAGACCATATTCAAGCAGCACATACAGCAAACCAAATATTAGCCAGATCACGCCGAAGGGGAGAATCCTGAATATGTTTCTCGTCAGCCGTGGGTTTGCCATGAATCTAAAGATACTGCCTCTTTATTAAAATTCATATGCGAAGACCCGGGAGCGATTTAGCTCGATTGGGGGATCGAGGAAATCAGCTTTTTTGAAAATTCAGGAAGAGCAACCGACCGAGGAGCAGTTTGCTAACATTATGTGTCATAGGGGCACTTTTCAATTTGGCGTTAAGCCACATAAACGGATACAAAAATATCATCAGCCAGAAAGAAGACTTTTGTTTTTTATCGATCGACACCTCTGCTGGCTGAAATCCGTATTTCACAGCGACATAATTATACTGGTCAAGGGTTTTGGAGTTGACATGCTGAAGCCCGTCATAATTGCGCAGTTCGAGCGGACCGAAGCTGTAGTAAAATCCTCTGAATAAGAAACGAATGCGCGACTTTAAAGAAAGTATGTTTGGTGTGGAAAGTAAAAACTGTCCATTCGGTTTGAGGATGCGATGGGCTTCCTTAAAGAAATTCTCATGGTCGATGATATGCTCGGATACCTCAATGGCGATCACCAGGTCAAATGCCTGATCCGGATAAGGGAAGTCACCGGTGACATCCACTTTCCTGCATTCGATATCGTCCAGTTCGAAAATTTCCGGAAACAAGTCACATGCTGAGACGTCGTATCCCATGGACAGAAGGCGTTGCGTAAAGGCACCATGACCTGCTCCGATATCCAGTATTTTAGTTGTTGGGGGAAACCCCTTTTTCTCAAAAAATTTTAAAAAGTTTTCGTGTGTCCCGGGCATGGCAATCGGCCTGATGTCTTTCATGTGAAAGTGGATTTGGTTTTTTGTTCCAAAAGAAACGTAAAATTCCCGGAGTTGCCCAATTTACATTCAACTAAATATTACATGGACGGGTCTTCTTTTATTTCGAAAGAATTTTTCTGGCCAATGCAGGAAAAAGAAATGCAATGGGAAGAAACAAGCGCATTTTCGGTACGGTGAGTATTTTTCTTTCTCGTTTGAGTTGGGGAAGGATAACTTGTACCAACTCCTCTGCTGACATTTTTTGTTCCGCGCGCCTGGCGGTCATGCCGGTATCTGTAACAGGAGGAATGAATTCAAAGACGGATATATTCGTTTGCAAAAGTCTGTCTCGCAGACCTGTGGTAAAGTTGCGCATGGCTGCTTTGCCGGCGCTGTACACAAGGCCATCTGCTTTCGGATACGCGCCAAGCCCGGAAGTCGTATTGATGATACATGCTTTATGGGCATTGTGTAATAGTGGAATCAGGAGTTGGGTAAGAACCAGTTGTCCGGTGACATTGGTATTGATTTCCATGGCGATTTTAGCAGGAGAAATCGCTGCATCCGCGAAGTCGTAATTGTATTGCACACCTGCATTGTTAAAGAGCATATTCAATCTGGGAAACTTGTTTTGAATGTCTGTGACGACCTTCTCGATCTCCTCAGTATTTGAAAGGTCGCAAGCCAGCGTATAAAAGCCTTCTTCCTGAAGTGTTTTCATTTTTTCAAGGTTGCGTCCAAGCAGGATGACATTATTGCCAAGTTGCAACAGGGAACGACCAAGGCTTAAACCGATACCTGATGTTCCGCCTGTGATGAGGATAGTGTTGTGAGTGAGTTGCATAATATTCTTTTTAAAAGGTTATTTATTGGTCAAACCGATAGGATAGTCCCATGTGGAAGACTTTATACAGGTTAGTGACATTCTTTTTGAAGTGGGTCTGTAATCCTGATGACAAGGCATCACGCGATTGCAGGGATAAGGAAGATGTGCCTGAAAACGAATGTGAGGGTTTAGCCATTTGTCCCCACGCAGGGGTCCATTCGAAGCCGGCAGATATTCCATTTTTAAAATTGTACTGGTAACCAATACCCAGCGCAAATCCTCCGCCCGCAGGACGTGTTTGTTGGATGACAATCATCCCGGTAATGTGCTCATCATGGATAACTCTTTGTCGATCATCAAACATCATGGTTTCGGTGTCTTTTCCATTCCAGACATATCCGGCCGACAGGTAGGGTCCGTTTTTAATCGGAGTGATGCGGCATTGGATCATGGCCCGTTGGCCGACTGATTCTGAGGATGCAGTCAAACCTTCAAGGCCAGTTGCGCTGGCGTTAAAAGAAGAAGCGTTCCTGCTGATTTGATCTTTGAGTTGGTATATGATTCCCGCGTATAAATGGTCGTTGATCTGATACCCCAGGGTGAAGCTTGGCTTGAAGCTGCCACCGGAAGGAATCTCTCCCAGACCAATTCCGATTTGCCAATACCCACCGGGTGCAGTTTCGTTGTGCTGTCCAAAGAGCGCACGTCCGGAAAAAAGGGATAAGAGTATGAGTAAAATTTTCATTCGTTGCATGGCGTATGATTTTCAGGAGTGAATAAATCGAATGAAAAGTCGAATACCTTGAATGAGCAGGACGCCGATGCATGTATTGACAAGTAACATGGCCAAGGTAGCACCGTAGAGGCCTAGTTTTCTGATCGCCAGGCTATCGCCAATGCCGGTATCATAGCCAAACCATTGTGTGATGATTACCCACGCATTGAGGTGCTCGGCTTCTGCTCCAAGCACATAATCTATGATGATCATAATGCAAAGAGAGGCAAGCGTGGCTGCCGCATAAATAAGAAAAGGATGGTTGAATAAAGCTTTCATGATGTGTATGTTTTTAAGTCCGATGCAAAGGTGCGACCGACTCAAAACCTACACATTAACCTATGTTAAGGAATGGCCATTATCCTTTTTGGCCTAATTGTGCGCGTATTCTGCTGAGCTGGATTGGCGTGATGCCTAGATAGGAAGCGATATGATACTGAGGTATTTGGTTCTCGAGGTCAGGATAATCTTCCCGGAAGAGGAGATAGTTGGTCGTAGCATCATTAGTCACCATGCGGATGTCGTGTTTTTCTTTTTGTATCCAGATATGCTCCATGATGGCAAGAAAGACGGACTCGAGGCAACGATGTGTTTGAAATAGAGCCCTGAAAGATTGATAGGAAAACCGAACTAACTGACAAGCTGTTAAAGCCTGAAAGGAAAGTGTTGATGGCGCTTCGGTCAGTAAAGCGGTCAGTGGAGTGGGAAACATGCCGGGAATAAAAAACGTCTTGTTGTATTCATTGCCTTCTTTGTTGTAAAAAACGCGTACCACACCTTCGAGGAGGAAAAAGCAGTCCTGCGCTCTCGAGCCTTCCTGCAATAAAAACTCATTTCGTTGTAAGGACAATGGTTGCATCAGTTTTTCCAGATCAGACCATGCTTCCTCTGTAAGCGGATGGATTTGGTTGAGATGGTGACAAACAGCCTGGTACGGTCCCATGGGTTAGTGCGTTGTGTCTTTGGGGAGGGCGAATGGCAATTTCTTTCCTGATGTAAACATATAGACGATGCCGTGCAGTGAGATACCGGCCAGAATCATATACAAACTGTATCGCGTTAGCGGCCTTTCGATATGAGTAGGAGGAAGCTCGGTGAAAAAGGCATAGACTACGAGTCCTGTTGCTGCAAATGTGATAACAGATGCCAGCCACTGAACAGGTCGCCAGAATGGAATTTGTACGCTGTGCAGATTTATACCTAGTGCGATGTGAATGAGCCCAAACAAAAGAATGTACAGATGCCCTGCGCGAAACAAAGCGCGTTGCATCAGTTCCATGTCGCGCAGATGATCATATTGGTGGTGCATATATTGGCCCGTCAGTAAAAACAATACCACGATTAGAATGCCACTGTAAAAATGAAGTTTTCCCATCATAGGTTATTGGTTTTCGGATCGGTCATTTTTTATCTTGGAGTAGGCATGGACAGAGATTCTGCCTGCGCCGGTAAACAACAGGGTCAGGCATCCGAACAGCATGGCCAGTGCGGGAGTCATCGCTTCCACCGAGTCATGTGATGGCAGATGCACAAACACCAGGGCTATGATAAAGTTAATGATCATCAGCGAAGACGCCAGCCTGATTTTATACCCTGCGAGGATCATGACCGAACACAAAAACTGAGCATACACGGAGAGCACAGCACTGGCAAGGGGAAATGGAAATTGGTTGGCTTCAAGGAATTGAGAAAATTCGGTCATGCGTTCCCAGCTCAATATATTGTCCAGCACACCATACAGTAATCGAGCGCCAATGAACAAACGAAGCAGCAGAAGTCCAATATAATTGTACCGGACGAAGAAACTGTCAATGTTATGTTTTTCGGACATCCTTATTACTTTGCTTTATTCCCTTCCCCGGACAATTCGTTAAAACGGCGAATATTAAAACTGTCTATTTCAGCCTGCTCTAAAATAAACACGTTCTCCATGATTAGTTTTACAGCCTCGTTTTGATAGCCATGTTTTCTAAATAATTGGATGCCGAGTAGGTTGTTCGTGAACACCCTTTGCATGTCACCTGCATCCCTCCAAAATGAAGTGGATAATTCAAGCAATGAATCACTTTCTGTAAATCTCTCTTGTCTGAAATACACATCTGCAAGGTTGTACCGCGAAACGGCCAGACCTTGTGGAAATTCAACCTCTCGATACAACTGTAAGGCCTGGTGAATATCCTGTTCAGCAGCCCGAAACTGCCCTGTTTTGCCCTTGAGGAGTCCCGTGTATTTAAAGAGGTTCGCCATTTGCATGGTATCCTGCAACTCAATCCAGTGTTTCAGTGAAAGGTCTGCATAGATCAGTGCAGAATCTGTTTCAAGTAAATGCTCATCATAGATACTGGCAATGTTGAGATAGAAAATTGCTGCTTTTGGAAAGTTACTGCGCATTGCATAGGCTGTCGCTACTTGTTTAAAGGCTTCAATAGCCTCTCTCGGATTTCGTTGATATAGCTCAAACCCTTTTTCCTCAAGAGCTTTCAAGGTTGCTTCACTATCGACGGTTGCCGAAGGTGCGTTGTTTGGGCTCGGCCTACAACCAAGCATGATGATCGATAGCACAGATAAAATGTAGTGCGTAATTGTCCAGGTTGGCATACGTCTTCGTACAATTAACTTTTCCTGAGGCAAATTTAATCCAAGGTAATGAGACACTTAAGATATGGCAAATGGAATTGAATAGTTTTTATCTGTCTCCGTTTACAGATGTTTTCTCTTTTGATTTGCTATACTTTTTATGATTTCCACAGATGTGCAGATACGCGCGATATACCGAGTCGTCAATTCTGAAAAGAATCAAGCAATAGCCAGAACATATTTCTCATTGTGGAATAGGGCAGGACAAGCACATCAAAGCTATGTATAGTATTATAGTACTGGATACGGGTTGACTGCTCGTAGAAGGGCTGCAGAGGGCCTCTGCGTTGAAATCACATGCTGCAGGTGCTTAAAACGTAGACAAAAAATAGGGAATCAGTATCGCATTGACGAGATCAATAAAAAAGGCACAGACGAGCGGTACAATGATAAAAGCGAGATGTGAGGCACCATAGCGCACGGTGACCGCAGACATGTTGGCCATAGCGGTAGGTGTGGCACCCAGACAGAAGCCTCCAAACCCTGCACAAACGACGGTGGCATCGTAGTTTTTTCCCATGGCAGGGAATACTATAAAAACAATAAACAGTAAAGCCATGATGCATTGGGCCAGCAGGATCGTGAGAATAGGGCCGGCCAGATCGACCAAGGTCCAGAGTTGCATACTCATCAGCGACATCGCAAGGAAAGTACCGAGTGACATTTCAGCGATCAGCGCCATAGAGGCAGATCGCGATGGCCAGTTTGTGCCGGTCAGGCGTGGAAAGTTTTTCGGCACTACGTTGGTCATGAAGATTCCGGCAAACAGACATGGGACGAAGGTGGGTAACTCCAGGCCAATCTGCACGAGTCCTTTGTTGAGCAGTAAGCCCAGGATGATACAAATGTGAATCGCGAGAATGGCGTCCAGAAAACCCATAGAACTAATCGTGTCCTGACCGGAGGTGGTACGAACGCCGACACTCAGATGCTTTTGTTTGTCAGGTGTAAGCTTGTATCGATCAATTAAAAATTTGGCGATTGGTCCTCCGATGAGGCTGGCGAGTATCAGTCCAAAAGTAGCGCAGGCGATGCCGATTTCCATGGCATTGGCTATGCTGTACTCTTCTCCAATGCGGGGTGCCCAGGCTATAGCGGTACCATGACCGCCGATGAGAGACACGGAGCCGCCCAACATGCCTACCTGGCCAGGCTGTCCAAAGAGCAGTGCAATGGAAATACCCGTCAGGTTTTGTACGATCATAAAGAAGATAGTGATGGCCAGCAGAATGAGCAGCGGTTTTCCTCCGGCCATCAGGTCCTTAAAACTTGCATTGATTCCAATGGTCGTAAAAAAATATACCAGAAGAAAATCCCTGAACGACAGGTCGAACTCAATGGCAATGCCCGTAATCCAATACACGAGTCCGAAGAGGATGGAAAAGATCAACCCTCCGGTGACCGGATCGGGAATGCTGAATTCGCGTAAGACCCTGCTCTTTTCGTTGATCCTGCGTCCGACAAAAAGAACGAGGATTCCAAGTGTGGTCGTAAGCCCGGTGCCCAGAGGCACAATGCCGTCAGAGAGTTCCATTGTATACCTGTGCAGTTAAAGACAAAAATCAATTGTCGGCAGAAAGATAGGCATTGCTCTTTTGATTATTAGCGTGGAAGATAGAAAGCCGGTTGGACGCATACGGTTCAGGGCATATCTATTCTCAGATCATATTTTGTCAATAGGCCGGCAATGCCGTAAAGCGAAAATCTGGCTTTCCTGATACGGTTGTTTTCCGGATCTATGGTATAGTTTTTTGCGGTCCGAAAATCTGCCTTCTCGAGTTGGGTGTGATCAAAAATGGCATGCAGCAGGTCGCATTCCTCAAATACAGCTTCTGAGAGGTTGCATTCCGTAAAGTCCACTTCATGGAGTTGTGATTGTCTGAATATGGTTTTTCGAAGATCCTGTTTGTAAAATGTAGCGTGATTCAACTGACAGCTGTCAAACTCCATTGCAAGACCGGATGAATGACATTGATCAAAAGCCAGGCCGAGCAATTTGCATCCGACAAATTTTACTTCGCGAAACGCTGTGTCGACAAGCGCAGACATGCTCAGATTGCATTCCGTAAACGAACAGGTATAAAAACGACACGCAGAGAGATCAAGTTCGGACAGATCGCATTGTATAAACTGACAGTTTCTGTACTCTCCTTCCGGGGGAGAAGTTGATGTAAAGTCATGATTTTCAAAAATTTGTTCTTCGGTATATTGTGATTTCATGTGTTTTTACAATTGATTTGTGTAGAAAACTCCTATTGATGAAAGGTGAGTGCCGATAACATTTCAGTATACCATGGCTAAATAAAATATACTAGACTCTATCCTTTTTCTCTTTGCAGGATTTTTAAAATCCGGCTGTATATGATTTCTGAGAGATTCCATTCGTACCCCTTGAAATTGGAAGGTGTGGTAAATTGCACAACCACCGCATCAATATCCGGATGGTATTTTGCAATGCTTTGATATCCGGGCACCAGACCAGTGTGTCCATATTCATACAGTGTTGCATAGATGGCTTGTTCTTCCTGAGTGAACAGCGAACCCTCATTCAGGGCCCGGAGGAAAATACCAACGTCTTCTGCAGTCGCCACCATGCCCTGGTTGTCCGATTTTAGATCAAGCGGATAGCCAACATGGTAGCCGCTCATGATTTCCTCCGTATTCACTTCATGAATGGAACTAAAAGTATTCTTTAATGCCAGCGGATTCAGAATGTTTGCCTGGATGTATGTAAAATGATCATACCCCAGTACTTTATTCATGATCTCCGCGAGCAACAGATAGTTGGTGTTGCTGTACCCATGGTCTTCATCGGGTTTAAATTTGTTTGGCTGATCCAACACGAGTGCCAGTCTTTCTGTATTGTTTTCTTTCGGACTGGCCCAGTATTCAGGGGTATAGGTGTAGTCGGGAATGCCGCTTCGATGTTGCACCAGCATCCTCACTGTGATTTTATCGGCATATTCAATTCTGTCTTTGAGATCGGGAAAGTAGTCGGTCAGGGTTTTATCGAGATCGAGTTTCGTTTCGACAGATAGTTTTGTCACTGCCACCGCCGTATAGAGTTTTTGAATACTGGCGATCTTGAACAAAGCCTGAGGATCCGCGGGAATGTTTCGTTTTGGATCATGCCACCCAGCTGCATAATGCGCAGGAGGTTGGCCTTTCTGATCGACATACACCACAATGCCACCAAAGCCCAGCCTGGTAGCTTGTTCAACTTGTCCCTCTATTGAATCAGGAAGGGGAAGGATCCATGCTTTGACGAGGATCCAGGGAACAAAAAACAAGGAAAGGATGGTGCCGGAAATCAGGAGAACCTGGAATATTCTTTTGTTTGATAATTGCTTCATGCGTTCGGAGAATGCAAAAGTACGACCTTCCTCACTTTTTATGTTTTACCGGAGAATGGAATAGAAAACGGATAGTGCCGTGGTATTAAATACCATGACTGAGGTAACGGGATACACTTTATTCCACAGGTTACTGTTCTTCTGAATCTGCTGCATTCTCTGCGTATGATCCGCCATACGTTTGTGTGCCCGGGTGAAAGGTTTGCCAGCTATGCCAAAATTCCTGGTAGGCCTGAATGCGTTTTAAAGAAGGGATATCCGGTTGTATTGCTTTACCTGTAAAATCATACAAGGTGCTATCGCTTTGCATTCGATCATTTTCGTCGATGGTGAAGATGACATTCGAAGGTCTTTCGAAGGCAACGAAATTCTGCTCGTCAGCAGATAAAGCCACAAGTAAGAATTTACCCCCTAACGTATCATGTATGATTCGTTCTTGTTTGAGATCATTCCAGTCATACGCTTTGCTATTTGGTCCGACTTCTATTCCTATAACCCATGACTTGTTTTGCCAGGAAAGAGAATCCGTTCCGGTGAGTGTGCCGGTATTTTTTCCTTGTTCATACAGCGCCAGGGAATCGTATACTTCTATGAATGCTTCATCCGGCTGCATGACCGTTCCATCCGGATACATAGCAAACCAACTATCCAGTGTCATTTGTACAGATGCCACTTCCGGCAATTGAGTTCCTTTTAGTTTTCCCGCAATAGCCTCACCCGTTACCTGCCGCCACCAGCTTCCGGTCGTGGCATCTTCAAACATTGCATTGAAGTGATCCATGCCTACCAGCCTAAATGATTCGTGTTGGCCATTCACCATGGGTTCGTATACGCGACCTGTACGACAAACGCTGCAGTAGGTGATGATCATCGGCTTACCTCCGATAGTGTCTACGACCTGATGATGATAGGTGAGGTATTCAATAGGGTAGGCCTTTGCCTCTCCATGATGTTCTACGCCCAGGATCAACCGACTCCCGGGTACAGCGCTTTCTGACTGTGACTTCATCACCAGGTTTTCCGGTTGCAAAAACATTTTCTCGGCAGTCATTTGAAAATTAAAAAAACAGGCAACCACAACCACCAGAATCATCAAAGCGGAGGCAATCCACTTTGTTTTTCCACGAAACGCGTCAGCAATTCCAAATACGACAAGCAAAAGAAATAACACCCTTACTGCCCAACGCCATCTGTGCAGAAAATAGGCAAGGTCGATACTATCCATTTGCTGACTTCCCGGCATCGGCATGATGAGGTACACTTTCAGAACTTCAAATATGATCAATGCAATCAACCCGATGAAAAACAGTTTTTTCATAGCATTAGTCTCTTTTTATGTGTGGGTACCAGTGTTTATCCACCTTCGGATCAACCGGCGCGGGAGGTGTCTGCATGTCTATCTCGGGAAAGAGTTTTGTTGCATGTCCTTCGAAATCTTTCGCCCATGCTTTGTGCTGATAGACACACACCGGCAGGCAGATTGAACAATAATTGTGCTTTGCAAAATAGGGAAAGCATTTGCCGGTATCCACCATATAGCGATCGTTGCCCAGATGATCTTTTCCTGCTTCCGGGGAGCGCTCATCCGGAATGGCATCGGCGGGGCAATAGATCCTGCATGCTTTGCATTTATCGCAAAATGCAGCAATGCCGGCATCGATCGGACTATCGGTCGCTAGCGGCATATCTGTAATCACGCTTCCCAATCGGAATAGCGGACCCATCTTCGGGTGGATGATTGAGCCATGCCGGCCCAGTTCCCCAAAGCCGGCTTTCAGTGCAAGTGGTACATGCAAAACATCACTGTCGCCAATAGGATGTTCTACCGTACATGGATATCCCAGGCTTCTTATGTAGTCAGCCAATTGGATAACGACTTCACCAAGTGTAAAATAGACGCGGAGGCATTCGACAGCAGAATCGTGTGAGGGTACTTCCTGAAATTCGCGCCAAAGCATACGCTGGGCGACGACGATCGCCAGCGATTCTTTTACTTCTCGGCCCTGATAGATATCGGAAGATTCGATCGCGGCAATACCCACCTCATCGGCGCCAAGCTCGAAGGCTTTTTGCTTTACAGCCTTCGCTGCAGATTCAAGGGAATCAAATCGCGTAACCTTTGATGCAACCTCGCCGGTAAATCGCGGGTACTGGTGCTCCTTGATTTCAGCGAGGATAGCATCGACCTCGTCAATTTGTATTTGGCGGCCTCCTGTGGAGCGATACCATTCATCCCAATTGAAAGCCGGAGGCGATTTTTCTGCGCTGAACAAAATTGTGATTTGCCCGAAAAGATAGGGTATATATCTATGGTATCAAACCACCCCAATATGTCGGACGACATTCTGAATCGCAATCTACTAGGATCCGTGCGGTATGCCGAGAGCACTATTCTTTATTCAGCTCAAGTTTATAGGCAGGTTCACTAAGCTTTTTTACCTCCCGGGCCCATGCTCCAAGTATGTTTTGCTGGGCATTGAAATCATCTGCAAAAGGTCCGCAGGCAATTATTAACTCGGTTTCATTGCCTTCTTCGTTTTCCCGCAAAAGGAATTTCTCGGTGTACTGAAGGTGGTCATAATCGTTTTGGACATAAAAGCATCCATACAGTTTGTCACCGTAGGAGGCAGTCTGTTCGCCTGCATCGGGATACACAAAATTGACATTGGTATTGATCCTCCAGGTTACCGGTAAGTCCTTGTTTTTGTCAAAGGTCTGCTGAAGCTTTTCGGCATATTCCGGCTGGGTCAACACCTGCCAGATTTCATCCTGAGTAGCTTTGATCTTTATGCTGTGTGAAACAAATCGACCGGAAGGAATCATTGCGATCTCATCATCGTTCAGAAATCTGACTTCATTGAGTCTGGCGCTTCCATTGCCACCGTTAAGGTATCTGAATCCAACCACAGAGTCATTGTCCACATTAATGGCCTGGATCACGATGATGATTTCGTCTCTTTGTGTGTGACGATTTTTAAAAGCAGCGAGTTGCGGCATGGGCATATCCAGTGCTTTGGCGTCAGGATACTTTTCCGAGTCGACCAGTATTAACGACATACCCTTTTGGGTTTCTTCCCGTGTGGCCATTCTGCCATTGACGACGGGTACTTCATCCCAGTCGGCAATGTCTACTGCCGGGAAGCCATTGAGATTGTCCGGGCAATACCATCCACCATAGCGGTGTGGTTCTTTTTGTGTGGATTGTTCTGTTTTGTCCTGGACAGCCTGGTCGTCCTGTGAATAGGTCGTACAGGAAGCGAGGCATACGGCGATCAGCAATTGAAATGATTTCATTTTCATGATGTAAAGTATTTTTTTTGGTTACATCAGTAAAAGTATCCGACCCCATAGCATTCACAGGTTAAGGTGTGTAAATTAGTGTAAATGGCCCGTAATTTAAGCGCTAAAAGACTTTATTTCTGGTTTGATATCACTGAATATGAAGGCGTTGTGAGGTGGGAAATATGCTGATCGACTTTTTGATAAAATCAGGATGAACACTTGGTTGTTCTCAGGAATCAGAGTCCAATGAGATTGGAAGGTAAGGCTGTAAAGTAGTCCGGTCAATTTGAATGGGAGCAATATCTGTGGATTTGCCTGGTAGGACAATATTCTTTCCAAAAGAGGTGCCCATATCCTCCACCCCCAATGAACGCATTCATTGAATTTTTTCACCAATCATCCCAATCAAAAATCCTAAGACAGCGCCTAATGATGTCAGGTAATTTTGTTTGAGTTTACTCTCCGGTATAATGTCCTGAATCAACAGGTAAAGAATGCCACCGCTGGCAAAGGTCATAAGGTGGGCAGTCAGATCGGGATAATCAGTGAGAAAAAAATGTCCGATGAGTGCACCTGCAATGCCAAAAAAGCTGAGGAAGAAAAAGATGACGAGTGTCTTTCGAATTGAAAACCCCGATTGTACCAGATCTCGAAAGGCGTTGAACGACTCGGGGAGATTTTGAAGTCCAATAAATATGGCCAGTAGTGTCGCCATTTCAGGTTCGATGGCAAATACTGCGCCCAGTGCAATGGATTCCGGAACAAAATCCATGAGCATCGCCAGCAATGTGGCCGTTTGCCCTCCTTGTGCAGCCAGGTATTGGTCGATGACCATAAACAAAAGGGCACCCGATAGAAATGAAATAGTCAATGGAAAGAGGTTCAAAGTTTCCATCCCTTTCGGGATCAGCACGAGGGCGAGCGCTGATAAAATAATGCCTGCGCCAAATGACATTGAAGTGTGGGTGATTGCATATTTGACCGGACTGTCCGGAAGGTGGTGATTAAAGAAATTGGCCAGCATCCCACCCAGAAATACGGTCGCTCCTGCAAATCCGGCGTGTAGTATGAGTTGTTGCATCGTCTCGTTCTGTTCTTGTAGAACATCAGGCCCGGATCGGGGTGCCGAGCCTGATGTTATCTCCTACTGTTGCAATTCGGTGTATGGAAAGATACAAAGATCATCACGAATTCATCAGTCTGGACGAATGAGGGGCAACTTATTTCAAAGGTGTTAAGTTGTTCTCTGTGCGTTAGGATGTATGCTGATGATCGATCATACGCTTGATCCCGAAATACCCGAAACGATACTGCAAACATTGCATACGTATTTGCGGGCTGTGTAGTTTTACTTTCGCAGTTTCGACTGGGTTTCGAGATAGTGGTCAAGATTTTCCAGTGCCATGGTAAAGCCTTCCTTAAAGCCCATCTGAATGACCTTTTCGAGGTCGGCCAGGCTTGGGTATTTGGCTACGATATGAACAAACGTATGGCCATCGGTTTCCGAAAATTTGTTTGTCCACAGGGTTCTGGGCATGCTTGTGTTGATGATTCCATTTTCGTCACAAAACGCATCGAGACCGGAAAAGCTTTTTTGTGGATCTATGGTGTGGTAGTCGTTTTTGCACCAGTGCTTATCATCTTGCGGACTCACCATGGCGTACAACCACGTACCGCCTTCTCTGAAGTCCATGGATTTTGTCACTGTGCGATACGGTTTGGGTGCCCACCATTGATCGAGAATTTCAGGGGTGGTCCATGCTTCCCAGACCAGGTCGACACCTGCTTTAAATTCGCGTTTTACGTGTACAGTGTGCGTTTCTTTGTTGATCGTAAAGTCAAATTGGAGTGCTGTTTTCATTTCTTTTTGTTTTTCATGTTGCTTAATACGTTGTCTAATTGGTTGAACCGCGTTTCCCAGATCCGTCGGAAAGGGTCCAGCCATTGGTCTATTTCTTTCATTTTATTGATTTCGAGTTGGTAGTAGATCTCTCTTCCATCCTGGTTTTGTGAGATCAGGTTACATTCGGTCAGGATGCGAAGGTGTTTTGATACGGCCTGACGGGTAGTCTCGAAGTGGTCGGCGATAGCTCCCGGCGTCATGGCTTGTATGGCGATGAGGGCAATGATAGCCCGTCGGGTGGGGTCGGCAATGGCCTGAAAAATATCTCTTCTGCTTTCCATTGTGCAATTATTTGGTTGCAAATATATGTGCAACTATTTGGTTTCGCAAATAATTGCTGAAATATTTTGGAAAAAAGTTTTCAACCAGAGTCAAAAATCGGGAGGGTGGAGCCTCCCAATACACACTTATGTGCTGAAATATCGATACGAGAAATTGATTATCAGGGAGTTAATCAGGGGCAATGAGGAAGGGTACAAAAAAGGACGGCCTTCGATCGATCCGAAGGCCGTACCATATGAGGAAATTGAGAATGTGCCACTTTTGGCCTATTCGGTAGTCATACGTAGCGTCCCGGGAATATCCGATCCGTTAGGATCTGGTCTGATGACCAGGACGTTTATTATACTATGCGAGATGAGGCCAGAGGGTTGCCTGAGGTGAGGTTTTCTGCTAAAATATTTTTGGCGAAGGCAATCAACACTTTTTTAATAATTGATTATCAATGTGTTGTGTAGAAAAAAAAATTGAAAAACGTATACGCCGGGCCATTTTTTGCGAAAGTACATGGAGTATGCCTGAAACACACACGTCTCGTGTGGGGCCCTGAAATCTGGTTTTACGAACCGAAAGTATGCTCAAGCAGCTGAATCGTATGGAAGCTAATTACCCTGTTTTCAGACGTACAAAATGCATTTCCAGTTCTCCTTTGCCTTTCACCTTCACCTTGCCCCGGCTGGTAAACACAAAATCCGGGTCGTGGCAAATGAAGTCAAAGGTTGTCTGGCTGATATTTACCTGGCCGATGTCTCCCGAACTTTCCATTCGGCTGGCGGTATTGACGGTATCGCCCCAGATGTCGTACTGAAATTTTTTCACACCTACTATGCCGGCAACAACGGGTCCGGTGTGGATGCCGGCACGCATTTCAAATGCAGGGCGTCCGGCTAGGTCCATTTCCTGTTTGCGTCTGCTTATGAATTCCTGCATTTCGATTGCAGCCATAACGGTATTTTTTACAGAATTTTCATCCGGGACAGGCAGTCCGCCCGCAGCCATATAGGCATCTCCAATGGTTTTTATCTTCTCGATACCGTATTTTTCCATAATGCCATCAAAAGCTTCAAAGCAATGATTTATTTCCGAGAGTAACTCAGTTGCGCTGAGGTGAGCACTTTGGGCGGTAAAATTTTTAAAATCGGTAAAGAGAATACTCACCCTTTCGAAATTACGAGCAGCGGCACGGCCATTTTCTTTTAGCTCACGGGCCACTTCTTCAGGCAGAATATTAAGTAACAGGTTTTCTGACCTGTCTTTTTCAATTTGCAAGGTGGCTTTGGACTTTCGCACATACCGCCAGCGACTGAAAAATCCGCCGGCAAGCAAAAGAAATATCAGTCCGGCGCCACTTACCAGATTTCTTGTTTTTTCCTCTTTTTGTAAGGCTACCTCATGTGCCAGTTGGACACGTATTGCTTCTTCCGCCTGCTCTATACTGTCGAGCAACATTTCATTCTGAAATTCCATTTGCTGAAGACTTTTGGCGGTTTCTTCCATGGCCAAAGAATCGTCGATGTCTTTCAAGGATTCGAGATATTCCAATGCCTGCAACCCATTGCCGAGGGTTTTATGCACTTCATATAAGCACGCACATCCATCCTTCATGTGTTTCAAGAGACCAAGGGTTTTTGAGAGTTCGTATCCCTTAGCGCAATAGCGTAAGGCTTTGGGATATTCTTTTCGAATCTGATGAATGGTCCCTATGTTGTTATAGATATTGGCAATACCTTTTTGATCGCCTAACGATTCATTGATGCGCAGGCTCTCCGTTAATGCTTGTAATGCTTCTTCATATTGCTCGAGTACGACCTTCACATTACCTACATTTCCGAGCGACAGGGCAATGCCTTGTTTGCTGTCAATGGCTTTATTCAATTCGAGGCTCTTGCTAAAATATTCCAGCGCTTGCTCAGGATCGCCATTACGTTCGTACGTAAAACCAATATTATTCAGATAACCCGCGATCAGGTAATCATCTTTTAATGCCTCTGCAATTTTGAGACTCCTCAAAAAGTATTCAAGCGCCTTTGTGGAATTTCCCTGGAGTGCATAAATATTGCCAACGCTATTCAGCGAGTTGGCAATGCCTTTTTGATCCTCCAGTTTTTCTTTAATGGCCAGACTCTGCAGGTGGTATTCCAATGCTTTTGTGTAGGCACCTTTGTTTGAATAGATGATGCCAATGTTGTTCATGGCTTTGGAAACTCCTAAAACATCGTTATTGGCCCTGCCTATTTCAATGCTTTCTTGATAACACTTTAATGCTTTCGGGTAATTGCCCCGGACATGCCAGGCTAACCCTTCCATATGCAAGCCAAGAGCCTGAGCAAGCGCAAAATCCCGTTCCTCACCAAATGCAACAATTTGTTCAGCAAGGATTATGGCGCTATCTGAAGTGGAGTAGAGGTATTTTGTATTGATGAGATCTCTCATCGCATACGTTCGGACAGAATCTGTTTTGGTGTCATCGAGCCAGAGGGCATAAAGTGAATCAGCTTCGGGTTGCGCGGTAAGGAGTGCGCTTAGGATAGTAAACCACAGTGTGAACGCCGAATGAATTAAGTATCTCTTTTTCAAAATGATGTTCAGTTAAAGATGCAGAAAGCAACGGATATGTATTGTATCTGATGCTGCCTTGAGAAAGAAGTTAAAGGTAGAGTATTGTGGGATTACGCGATCGAAGATGAAAAGGCAAACTTTCTAAAATCCTCAATCTATAGCGTACGCCCGACATATGGAGACTGCATCATGTCTGCTGGATGCGCGACAGGTTTGATTCTGAAATAAAATAGGATGTGCGTCAGGTCGTTATTGTGCTGTCTATTCTGTGCTCAGTTTGACAAAATGCATTTCCAACTCCCCTTTGCCTTTGACCTGCACCTTGCCCCGGCTTGTAAACACAAAATCCGGGTCGTGGGAAATGAAGTCATAGGTCGTGTGGCTGATATTTACCTGGCCGATGTCTCCCGAACTTTCCATTCGGCTGGCGGTATTGACAGTATCGCCCCAGATGTCGTATTGAAATTTTTTCACGCCTACTATGCCGGCGACAACGGGTCCGGTGTGGATGCCCACGCGCATTTCGAAAAAGGGCTTACCGTCTGATTCTAATTCTGCTTTTCTATCGACGATAAATTTCTGCATTTCCAGCGCTGCCAGCACTGTATTTTTTATGGAATCATCACTCGGTATCGGCAGTCCTCCAGCCGCCATGTAGGCATCGCCAATCGTTTTAATTTTTTCGATGCCGTATTTCTCCATAATGCCATCGAAGGCTTCAAAGCAGTGGTTGATTTCGCTTACTAATTCTGCTGCACTCAGTTTAGCACTCTGTTCGGTGAATCCTTTAAAGTCCGTAAACAGAATACTCACCTTGTCGAAGTCACGGGCATCGGCGCGACCTTTTTCTTTTAGTTCCCGGGCGATGTCGGCAGGGAGAATATTCAGCAACAAATTTTCCGAGCGGTCTTTTTCCGTTTCAATGATTTTTTTGGCTTTGCGTGTATATCGCAATCGGCTGTAGATGCCTCCTGCCAGCAGCAGCATCATGATCCCTCCTGCTGAAAGCAGATTGCGCGTGTGATTCTTTTTTCTCACTTCCTCCTGATGCGCTTCCTGCACAAGGCGCGCCTCTTCGGCTTTCGCGATGCTATCGGCCAGCATGACTTTGGCAAACTCCATTTGTTCCAGTTTTCTGGCAGTTTCAGTGGCACTCAGACTATCATCGATCACCTTTATTTTCTCGACATAGATCAGCGCTTCATTCCCCTTTCCCAAAGTTTTGTAGGTCGTGTACAGACAATCACAGGCATCGCGTTGACGATCTATCGCGCCTATCTCTTCCGCCAGTTTGAGCCCTTGATGACAATAGTCCAGTGCCTGTGCTTGTTTACCTTGATTATGGTACAGCACACCAATGAGGGTTAGGCTGCCTGACGCACCTTGTTTATCTCCGATTTCAGTTTTCAGGGCCAGACTTTTTTGGTAGTTATCCAGAGCACGCTGATGTTGGTTTTGAGCAAAATAGATGTTGCCAATATTATTCAGATTGCGGGCAATACCTTTTTTATCCTGGAGTTCTACCGCAATGGCAAGGCTTTTTTCAAAATATTCGAGTGCCAGGGGATAATTTTCCTGGTCGAGGTAGACGCTGCCGATATTCAGAAAGGTGCTCGCGATTTCACTTTTATCCCCGATTTCTTCTCTGATGGCCAGACTCTTATGATGGTACTCCAGGGCACGGGCATGATTCCCCTGTTCGGAATAGAGGAGACCGATACTACTGAGGTTGTTGGAAATCCCTTTTAAATTGTTTCCTCCGAGTTCTTCAAGTATCGCCAGGCCTTTCTGAAGGAACTCAAGTGCGCGTGTGTTGTTGCCCTGCGTACTGTATATGTTGCTGATATTGGCATAATTGAAGGCCAGCCATTCTTTATTTCCCTGCGCTTCGTTGATGGTCACAGCGCGTTGATAGCATTCCATCGCAAGTGAGTAATTGCCCTGATTTCGATGGATGTTGCCAATATTATTCAGCGCTCCGGCTGTGCCTCGCAGATCTCCTGTTTGTTCGTTTATGGCTAGATTCTTTTCGTGGTATTCTACGGAAAGGGGGTAGTTGCCCTGAACAGCATAGGCGATGCCCTGGAGATTATATCCCGGGGCAGATGCTTTGAGATACTCGTGTTCGGTGGCATACGCGTGCAATGCTTCGGCCAGGATCACAGCAGAATCGGGCTGAGAAAAAAGATAGCCATACCAAATGTAGTCTTTATAGGCATTGACGCGATTGGAATCGGACTGGGTGGAGTCTTCCCAAACCGCATAGAGGGAGTCCAGATTTTGAGCACTTGCCGTTACACCTGACATCGCGATAAAAATCAGGAATGTGAATTTTTTCATGCGTGGTGTGGTTTGCAATGTATGCGTTTAAAGCGTAATCAGCTCCAGCGTGTTGTCAAATATAATTGTTTTGACAAGTATGCCCTTGGGCTATGGTGCAGGGGCGTATTTAATAAATGATTTGGGTTCAATGGCACAAATCACCATGAGAGAAGTTATCTCAAGTGAGGTCGCTGGGGTGAGGCTTGTCTTTGTAGAGAAGTACGCTTCCCACCAGTACTATCCCCAGAAAAATGCCGGAAAAGTATTCTGAAAATTCAGCCTGCCGCGTTACTAAATATACGCCGGAAAGGATGCTTAGGATGCCAATGATGAGGATTAGGGTTTTTGCGGATTTTGTCATGGGATGTGTTAAATTAAGGTTGAATATAGTTTACTTGTATTGTTTTTCTATGGTTGTTACCCAATACTTTTGAAAGCTCACACAAAATATCGTCTTTTTAACTGTTACGCATTGACGACCTGGAAAAATGATTTAAGTTTTTGTGGATCAAGGTTTCCGTTTGTTCTGACACCACTGCAAAGGTCAATACCAAAGGGTCTCACTTTTTCGATAGCTTCTCTGACATTGTCAGCGTGTAATCCCCCGGCGAGAAATAAGGGGACAGAGATTGATTTTCGAATTTCTGAACTGAGTTCCCAGTTATGGGTTCGACCGGTACCGCCTAATTCTTTAACAGAAAGATTTGGGTTGCCGCTATCCAGCAGGATGGCATCTACCTGCCCGGATATATCAATAGCCTCTTTTACGGAGTTGTCGTCGATCACATGGATGACTTGTACGAGTTTGACATGGGGCAGTGCCTGTCGAAGTTGTGCGTAATCCCGTTTTTCGAGTGCATCTACAATTTGTATTGTGGTGGTTTGCACACGTCTGTAGTGCCTTATAATATCCTGTGGTCTGGTTTCGCTCGTCAACAGGAAAGTAGAGATCGGAGGAGGGACGTCTCTGGCGATTAGGCTGATCATTTCGTCACTGATCACACCGGGCCCACTCGGCATGTGTCCGACCAGTCCCAAAGCGGACGCACCGTGTTCTATCGCGATCCTGGCTTCGTCAGGGCTACTGATACAGCAGATTTTTACGCGGGGTTTGGTCATTTTTAATGTGTAGAATTTATAAGTGTCTGGTGTATGTATGCGGTGGCCTCAAGTTTTTCTCCTTATGACAAAGTATCAGCCATTCGATATTATGTTCTCTTTCGTATATACTGCAATTGTGTCAATCCGGATTCGTAGGATCTGGAAGACACGAGTTCCATGCGTTGCTCGGGTCTGCCATCTTTAAACAGCCTTGTACCATTGCCCAGTAAAATTGGAATGACAGAGATAGTCATCTCGTCTATTAGGTCATGCTTTAAGAGCGCATCAATAACTTCTGCTCCGCCATCGCAATACATATTTTGTCCGTCCTCTGCTTTTAATTTTTCCACCAGGGTCTTCAGATCTCCTGTATAAAAAGTGGTCCTGCCAACGCCAGGCCTTTCCGTCCGCGTAATGACATAAACGTCACGTGTACCGTTGTCATAATGAGAGGAACCAATTTCTTTCAATACATACTCATAAGTTTTTCTGCCTAGAATAATGGTGTCCACTTGAGCTGTAAAAGCTGCATATCCATAGTCTTCCCCTTCTTGTTCAACGATTTTAAGAAAGCTGAGGTCATCGTTGGGTTTTGCAATGTAGCCATCCAGACTTGTAGCAATAAAAAGTGATAGTTTTCGCATGTGTGTGGAGAATGTCAGGTGGTGTAGGTTCCTCTTCGAAGATAGGATGAAATTTCATTTCGACCGACCTGGTTCGGGATGTTGAGCAGTAAAAAATGGGTATAGGAGCCGCTTTGGGCATTGGAGGTTGCCAGCGGGTAGGTTCCGATATAGGTGCTGCGAAGTAGTGTTGTGAGGCTATTTAACTAGTCGTCCTGGTTTAATTGCTCAATTTTATCCCTGTATTTTTTGTTGTGGACATAGAGTTCATCTAATTGCATTTCAGACAGGATATTTAACTGATCATCAGGAAGTTTTACGTTGACCAAAATCAATTTCCTGAGCGCTTTGCACCCGGTGAGTGCGTTAAGCGATGAGATTTCGACGGGTTTTCCGAAACTAAAATCGCCAATGCGTAGCTCACTCAGATTTTGAATCGTTTCTATGTTGGTTAGGTCAAAAGGTTTCGTTTGTTGATTGACATAGAGGGTTTGTAGTGAGGTAAGCGCATGGAGGTCTGGTAGTCGTAGTTGCGATCGGCCCATAAAGCTTATCGTCTGCACATGGGTGAAGTGCAGAACATAATCAATTGGATGCTTGAAGTGGAATATGCGTAGGTCCTGCACCTTACGGATCAACTTTTGATGCGTCTCAAAGTATTTAACGAGCTTTGAAAATGAGTCTGGCCCTTTTTCTTTTTCAGCGACATACATAGTCTCCTTGTCTCGTATCGTAAACGAAAGCCAAGGATTTGTCTTTGACATTTGCTCATTGATTTCAGCCTGCATGTTGAATATGTGTTATGGCCATAATCTGTTTTCGTGCTCCTTGCTCAGTGAATTGTACAGGGGGTTATTGTACGGCCAGATGCGTTAAATACTCATACCTGATAGAGCATGGTGTTTTAGGCGTGGATGGTTCAGTATCTGTTTTTTATAATCATCGAAGTGCTGGTAATGGTTTGGTGAATCGTTCAATTGCTCGTAAACAAATGATGTATCCGTCCTGGGATAAATAATGATCGTTTCTCCAAATCGCAAGTCAAATAATTTCATGTTAATCATCACAAATGCGTAGCCGTCGGGGCTTGCGGAAAACACCCAGTCAAGTTCATTATTTGCTACTTCAAACGTTCCTTGTGCGGTTAAGTAGGGGTAGTTGCGGGATTCTACTAATGTATTTTCATTGGCGGTTGAGTCATTTGTCAAAATGATCAGTGTCAGCTTGTCAAGTATTGTTTCACTTTCGGGGTTTTCATACGCTCCGATTCGGACGCCCTTATAGATCGCATGTTGGGAAACTATCGTAAACGGAGTGCTGGCGACCGCATAGTCATATTCTGCTACGGGAAAAGGTGATTTGTTTAATGGGAAGCGATTAAAAACTTCCGCATATTGCTGGTAGGTTTCAATGTCCTGTTCAAAGAGAGCGTTGTTGTATTTGGAACTATCGAGTTGCATGGCAGCTCGATCCCTCAATTTATCGATAGTCCATTGGTCCTTAGAAACAGTAGCTGCCTGATCGGTCTTCTGACAGGAAATAACCAGAAGGCCAGTAACGAGCACTATGGCTGCAGAGAAGATTCGAGTAATTGAAAACATAATTGGATAGAGTCGTGCTTATATATAAACGTATTGCCTGATATGGGTTGACGAAAATACGTATCCAGACTACTACGTTGCATTCTTTTTACTGGACTTTTCTTTGGCTACTTTTCCAGCGACAACTTTGAAAGGAAGACCAACAATTGCTTTACTACCCCAAATTATTTACTCACATCTCCTTTAATGAGCGTTTTAGTGATAAATCCTTCATTGCTTCTCAGTACGAGGTAGCAGACTCCAGGTGGCATGTTTTGTATATGTTTTGAATCCAATTTGAATTGATGTTTTCCGCTATCGATTCGTCCTGCGTATATATTTTCAATCAGTTGCCCTGAAGCATTGAAAAGGTCAATTCGGGCAGTTGTCCTGATGTCGATGACGAGCGAAAAGGTAAGGTCGTTGTAAAAGGGATTTGGGAAAACGGAAGAAAAGGAATGCGATGCTACATAGCTTTCTTCGGGAGCTGTGGAAGAAACTAAGTTGTCATACTTGTAGATGGTCGAACCACTGGCATACATTAAGTTGGGATTGAGTCTGAAGAAGCGGTTTATATTCGGAAACAATCCGGATGGATTCCAGCTTAATCCGCCGTCTGTGGTCATATAGGCATGGACACTTCTGGGGACCACCCATCCGGTATCCGGGTTGATAAAACCGATACCTTGCAAGTCGCGATAATGATTGTCAACCAGGAGAATGTCCCAGTTGTCCCCACCGTCAACGGTTTTGACGATGTGGATTGAATCGCCTGTAAAGGACTCTACCGAACCATATGCAATCTGGTCGGATACGAAATCAAGTTTCCAGATGTATTCGGCACCGTTTTGCGTGTGTAATACCTCATCCCAGGTATCCCCGCCATCTGTTGTTTTGAGAATGATCCCTCCGGATCCTTCGCGAATGCCTGAAACGAAACCCAGCAGGGAGTCAATAAAATGGCATTCAACCAGGCCATTGGCGTATGCGGAAAGATCTGTATGGGTCCATGTTTTTCCCTGATCGGTGGATTTGATAAAGTATGCAGGATAGGCAAAGATGCCTACGCCAAACACGTGGTCGCCTGCATGCGAAAGCCCGCAAATGCCCGGGATAGCTACCGGTAGTGAATCCTGAATTTCTGTCCAGGTGGCACCACCATCGGTGGTTCTGAGCAAAACACTATCCAGGCTCCCTGCGAAGCCGATATCTGCGTTTAAAAAATCAACTGATCGAAGGTAGGTGCTCGGGTGGTTGTAGAGTATTGACCAGGAATCGCCGCTATCAATAGTCTTCAGGATTTTACCGTTTCCGGTTACGGCCCATCCGGTATCTGCATTGTGAAAGTAGATGTCATCGTATCGGCCGGCAGGGGGCGCATTCGTAATTTTCCAAGCCTGCGTGAAGGCGGGAAGACCACATAGAAGTCCCAGCCCAATGCATAGTATGTCCTTTAGATTCATGGTATCTGTTGTGCTTTATAACGTTCCGGGATACTCGTAGGCTGGCTGACAACTGATTTGCCTTCCGAAGCTAACCAAGGCTGGTGAAAAGTTAAGCGAAGGAGGTGACTAGGAGTTTTTCTTTAGAGTTAAAATTTTCACTTTCTGTCTTTGAATCCCTGGTGGTGGGGTAGGTTTAGTTATGACTTGTTTTTAGAGTGCCACTATTTCGTTTAATTCCTTCTTTTTGATTTTGGATTCTTCTTCAAGGTCGTAATCAGCCTGAAGTCCCAGCCAAAACTTTGCTGTTGTCCCGAAATATTTTGAAATTCGTAAAGCAGTATCAGCGGTTATTCTTCGATTCCCTTTCAGAATTTCGCTGATTCGGGTTTGAGGGATAAACGTTTCTTTGGAAAGCCTATATGCTGAGATTTCGAGTGGTTCAAGAAATTCTTCTTTTAAAACTTCACCAGGATGTATATTTCTAATACGAGCCATATTGTTGTATTTAGTGGTAATCAATTATTATTACTTCAGAGGTATTTCCGTTCTTCCATTTAAACACAATTCTCCATTGTTGGTTGATCCTAATACTATGTTTCCCTTTAAACGCGCCTGTTAATTTTTCAAGGCGATTAGCAGGTGGAATTCTTAAATCATTAAGATTCTGGGCGTTATTTAGCATTCTTAGCTTACGTCTGGCGACCGCCTGAATGGTCGTTGGAAGATTTAATGAGAATTCGCCTGCCCAAATCTTTTCAGTTTCACTATCCCCAAAGGATTGAATCATCTACTGTTGATTTACGTTAGTAACGTCAAAGATAAGTATAAAGGTTCCTGGATGCAAGAAGAATATTTGATATAAATGAATCATAACGGTTAGGCTACTCGAAAGCAGGCCTGAATTGCAGAAGGCTGTATCAAGGTAGCTTTCATTAAAATTACGGTTTCTTTTCAATGGTTGGAACCCTGCTGATGGGGTAGCTTTTGTTAGAGGACGTGTTATTTCCGGATATGTCCATCATTTTTCATCTTAAGTTAGACCTGTTAATCAGCCGCAAAAAGTAATTCTAGTTCACTCTCATTAATTTTTATTGAATCGGTTCTGGTTACAACATCGTATGAATAAAATGGCCCTTCAAATTTTAGTTTTAAATAAAGCAAGTCCCTCTTTAAGCAATCGGAATAATAGGGTAACTCATACTCTTCAATTTGGAAAAGCATATAGTCATCTTCATCACCAAGAAATCGGTTGTAATACTTTTTACCATCCACTTCGACCATTATAGCAATTTTCAGTCTTTCATTATTATTAGAATTGCTCTCATGTATCAATATCGAGGCAAGGCTGTCAATGTTTAACTTGTTCTGAGAGGAGGTTGAGTACATGTCGAGTTCAATCCAAATCTGATTTGTTTTATGGTCAACAGGATTTGAATTCCAATAGGTTGATAATAAGAAAAATCCGTACGAATTAGCTACATTATATTGTGATTGATTTTTTTGTGAATTATTGAAATCACACTCAGGGTTGTAAAATGTGATTGGACCTGTATTTGCTACATTAATACGAAATTTATCTGTAATAGGAACATAAGGGACATCCTCTGAGCAACTAAATTGAAATGCAAATGCGAATAATACGAACAAGAATCTCATAATTGGCATATAATACAAAGATTACATTTTGTCCTCTAACGTCCCGGTACATGCGTCGTGTCAACCATCGTTTGGTATGATGACACATGCATTGTTAGTGATCGTTTTTTATTACTTGAATTAATTTGGACTCAAGGTCATTGGTTAATTTTAAGATATACATCCCATTTTGAAGGTTGCCAGGCAAAGCCAACGCATTGTCAGTATTATGTTTTTCCATAGAAAACATCAGTTCACCATAAAAACTCCACAACTCAATATTGTATGTTTTATCATGCTCTAAAAAGTTCAGACTACTGTTTATTGGGTTAGGGAAAACGATAACTTTTTCGTTTTCTGCTTGCTTGCTTGTGCTAGTTGTAGCTTTTGAATACTTTACTACTGTCATCTCAAAAGTTCCTTCTAAGTTTTCCGAGTATCCATACACGTAAAGATCATCTTCAAAGAAATTAAGATTTATGGCATAATCTCTCTGATCGTATATCGAATTAAAATAAATGCTGTCTGTCCTTTCGCCGGACTGATTGTATTTCAGAATAACCATATCGTCAGACCCCAAAACATCACCATTGACTTCGACCGATTGACTTCCAGCGACATAAATGTTTCCATCAGAATCTAATTGTATTGCTTGTCCTACTTGACAGGAAAGAGGAGTATGGTCATATTTGTAGATATTCTCCCATACTACGCTTCCCGCAGAGTCAAGTTTCGCAGTCAGTATATCACAGTTTGAATAGAGCAATGTATCATCGTAATCTGTACCATAATATCTCCCGGTTACATAGACATTATAATGATCGTCGATTGTACAGTCAATGAGTTCGTCTGCAATTACATTAGGTGGAAGATTAGATTCTTTCAGGTATGTCCATTGTAATACTCCGGAGATGCTTAGTTTTTCAATTCTGTATTCCCCTTCACGATTGAAATCAAAATGATATAGGTTTTTATTTAGGTCGAATTTTGGCCAGTTTCTACTTTCACTTGGAAGATGAAATGAATCTAGTTTTGTTCCCTTCATGTCCAGCAAATGGATAGAGGCTTGAACCTCGGGTAAAATATATCTGAATTTTGTCGCACAGATTAATTTTTCACCATACAATTCTAATTTGTGGGGTTTTTCATTGTTAATTTGTTTTGACCAAATCTCATTTCCATTTAAATCATATTTATGCAGGAAGCAAGATTTGCGTATTGAACTTAACGAAAAAATTTCCGAATTTTCAGTAATGACCAGAGAGGCGAAATAATCTATTGATTCATTTTCAAAATCTAATATCTTCTCCCATACTATTTCACCCTCTGAATTCAACATAAAAATAAGGCAGTCTGAATGCTCAATTGTTTGCTCGAAATCTGAATGATAAAAGGTTGTTGTCCTGGCTGCAATAATTACATTATCATTATGGTCAATGACAATATCATAAGGATATTCATTTATGTTGTTGATTCCTTGATACGTATACTCCCATAGCAAGTTTCCATTTGTGTCATAACTAAAAATGAATATTTCATCCCCAAATTCTGAACTTAGTTTTTGTTTGCTTCCAAGCGTAACAAAGGATCCGTCACTTTGTCGTACAGTCTTTAAGTGATTGTCAAGATTAATGCTGTAAGAAGATCGTACAATACTGTTTGTGGGTATATACATTTCCCATTGTTTCTCAAATTGAGAGAGTGCTAAACCAGGTAGCATTGAAAGTAAAATGAGTGCTATAAATTTATGTTTCATGCCGTGCCTATATGATTAGTAACGGTGAATTGTATCATGCGTAGGTCTTAGTCAATACAGTGATTCATAGTGTTGTCGACTGGATTTTTATGCATTTGTCTTGCCTCTAAATGCTTCAAGTAATTCATCAGTTAATTGTGAATCCATTTTCATATAACTTGATATCATTTCAGATTGCTCAATATTATCCACTTTCCAATTCCCTTCTTCCAATTTCAAGGTCCAAACCGTTTCAACATCCTTAAACCCTTTTTTACCTTCAATTACAGAAGAGTCTTCTTTACTTACAAGGTAATCTTCCATATTTGCATCTATTAAATACATTATTCTCGTTCCATCAAAATTTTTATTATTTGACAATCTCAAATGGATTGGTCTAATATTATTTATTTTTTCGATGGTGCAAATGTTCATCATATTTCTATTATCCCAATTGTCTAAAAAAACTATTTGCTGATTCTGGCGATACCAAAGTGTCATGTAATTTTCACAATTATCTAAATCTCTTTCACTCCAAGCATTATGAACTCTTGTAAAAATATCAGTCATTCTATTTTTTAAATTGATTTCATCAAAAAGCTCTGTGTCAATTCTTGATAGTATGGATAATTTAGACTTCGTATTCCTCACTGCCTTTTTTCTTTTATAATATGATCGAATGATGAGAGGAAGAAATATTATAAAAAGTATTACAACAAACACTTTTCCAAAGGGATTATCAAAAGGATCTCTAGCAATTTTTCCTCCTGGACCTGCAAGTAATAGAGATACGTTACAAAGAGAAAAATAGAAAATCGATATTATTTTTTTCATAGTTTAATCATTGTAGAAAGTTCATTAAGTCTTGCGAAATTGCCATAGATAAAAATGTTAATAATAAAAGTAGAATCAATTTTATTTCTTTGTCAAATATTGAAAATGTAAATAATTTAAACAGATTGCCATAAAGTATCCAGTACGCTAATAAAAGCACAAGCATAGAAGGTATTTCCCAGTAATTTGATTTATTTCTAACTATGTGGTATAAAAACAAGCCAAAAGCAATTAATACAATGGGAACAATTATATCCATTAACGTTAGTTTATACTTTACTTTTACTTTACTAACTTCATTTACTATGTCATTTTCTCGTAAAATTGATCTAAGTGATTTGTGTTTGATCCTATTAATATTAAAGGAGGAATCTTTAGACTGTATTGCTACTTTAGGATAGAAGCCTTTTATTCTTACTTCTATTTTCTCATCATAAACATTGAATGTCAAGAATTTAGAATTGAAGTTTTTTCTGGCGATTAATGATTGATCTTTGTAATAACTAAGCTCATATCCCTTATCATTTACATGTATTGTAAAATAAACATGTTGTCCTTTAATGTTACTATAGTAGAAATTTCGAAACATATATTTATTTTCTTTCGATAACGTTCAGGGCTATAAGCAGTAGAGATCCGCATGGCGCTATTGCGTATAGGATTTATTAGAAAAAATTAATATCCGATGGCAGCTCCATTTGGATTAGATGAATCAGAAGCACCAATAAGAACATTATTTTCTCTATCAACCTGAATTCCCATTAACTCGCCTAATTCATCTCTGTCGACCAATGTATGCCCCATGGCTTCAAGTGCCTTTCTTGTATCTGGAGATAACAGCATTTTTTCGTAATAGATAATATCGGGCAACCACTGATGATGAATCTTCATAGCTTCGATGGCTTGATCGATATACATATCATAAGCGAGTACATTCAATACAGTTTGAAATACTGTGTTGATAATGGTTCTGCCTCCAGGACTTCCAATGACAAGATATGGCTTGCCATCTTTTGCGACAATAGTGGGCGTCATGCTGGAGAGCATCCTTTTTCCAGGTTGAAGAAGATTTGCTGAAGTTCCTATCTGACCAGAATTATTGGTCATGTTGGGCTGAGGATTAAAATCTCCCATTTCATTATTGAAGATGAAACCCAGTTGAGATGATCCCATGCCTGATCCATACGAATGTTCCAGCGTATAGGTAAGTGAAACAGCGTTTCCAGCTTTGTCCATGACAGAAAAGTGAGTGGTGTTCGTTCCATCATAAAGTTGACCAAATTTTGAAGAATCGCTTACTGATGCCTTTGTCATATCAATATGATTGAAACGCTCTTTTGCAAAGGATTTGGAAGTTAATTTGTCCAGCGGCATATCTGGATTAAAATCCGAATCCCCTAAATACTCAGCTCTGTCAGCAAATGCCCTTCGCATAGCTTCAGCCACCAAGTGTACGTATGCAGTAGAATTAAATTCGATGGTATCCAGGTTAGCTAGCTCCATTACATTCATCATTTCAATTAGAGCGACACCTCCTGAACTTGGAGGAGGCATGGAATAGATTTCATAGTCCTTATACGTTCCTTTGATAGGTTTTCTTTCTACTGCTATGTATTGTTCCAGGTCTACCATTGTAATTATACCTCCGTGCTCTTCCATAAACTTGATGATTTCTTTTGCAATACGACCTTTGTAGAACCCATCTCGTCCGTGGTCTCTAATTTCTTTTAGCGTATTCGCTAATGCAGGTTGTTTCCATATCTCACCAAATTGAGTTATTTCACCATTGTCCTTTCGGAAATAGTTCCTTAGAAAAAGAACAGGGGAATTGTCATCAAAAAAAATAGCTGCCCTGTAGAGTCCCCAATTAAGTGGGAATCCGTTTTTTGCTATTTCAATTGAAGGTTGAACCAGGTCTGCCCATGGTAGACTGCCAAATTTTTGATGTGCTAAATATAGTCCTGCTACCGTTCCTGGTACGCCAATTGACTTTGCTCCAATGTGGTTTATTGTTGATTTATTCCCGTATAAATTAGTTCCAGTGCTAACATCTCCGGCATCATTTAAAAACATGTCGGTAGTTGCGTTAAGTGGCGCTTTTTCCCTGAAATCAATGGTCGTTGTTACTCCTGCAGAATCCATAAAAACTAAGAAGCCGCCGCCACCTATGTTTCCCGCTGAAGGGTGTGTCACAGCTAATGCGAAGGCAGTCGCTATTGATGCGTCAATCGCATTTCCACCTTTTTTTAGAATATCGATTCCTACCTGAGAGGCTATCTCACTACTTGAAACAACCATTCCGTTTCTTGCATAAGTTTGACTAAAAACATCTTTGGGTTGCATTAAAACAAATAGGAAAGCAAGTATGAATAGATGGGTGTTATTCATGATATTTATTTCAACGGTTTGGGCTACATTCAGTACGAAATGATTGCGAGTATTGAAATGTAGCTCAAGTTAAAAGACATTTTAGTATTCACCATCAAAAGTGTTTCGAGATATAACCTTAAATGGTTTCCCTTTTTCTGCTTGAGAGCTTAACAATAAAACATCTGTACAAGCATATGTTGAGCAGCCTTGTAAAATTAAATCAGGCACACTGTCCTGGTCAATGTCTCCAAACCATAGAATTTCATATCCGCTTTCTGTTCCAACTTGAATACCTTCTGAAATATTCCATAGACTATAAGAAGTTTGACTCTTCTCCTTAACACCATAATATAACTCATAGTCACAAGCATATCCATTATCATTAGAATATCCTGATCCAACTAATTTATATTCATTTCCGTTCATTGATTTGAAAACCTTGCTTGTGCCTGGTTTTATAATTAAATATTTATTGATTGAACCTCCCAGAAAATCAAGCTTCCCTTCTCTTAAGGTATCAATTGTTGCGTATATAAAAACTGCGTTTTCAGAACAATTGATTTGTTCATACTTACTATCTTCTATGTTCGAATATTTCTTTTTAGCCTCCACCTTTTTTAGTTGGTAGTAGCTAGAATCAATTTTCGATATCTCATAATAGTTCAACTTCGGAAGTTTATTCATTTCAGTTTTTGGGTATAATAAGGCTCTGAGAGAAAAAGTGAATTTACTATAGACATATCCTTCATATTCGTTATATCGAACTTTTATCCATGGATGCTGTCCTTTCCCATCTAGGTCTTCATAATAAGATGGTTTTACGATCATTTTAATGATTTCTCCATCCGGAATTTGGGTGATAACTTTAGCTGATGTACTAGGCTTTTCACGCAAATTCAAATTCGATGCGTTTACTAGAAAGCTCCGATTTTCTTGACAACAAACTGATAGTTGAAGAATGGTAAAGCAAAGTATCGTTAAATAATTCATTTTTTTATTATGTCTGCTAACGTTCCGGGCTACTCGACGGCAGGATGGTTGCCGATAGTCTGTCTGTGACCTCCGAATCTAGCCAAGGCTTGCGTAAAGCTAAGCGAAGGAGGTGCCTGAAAGTTGTTTTATTAAAGTTAAGGTTTTCACTTGCTATGTTTGAATCACTGCTGTTGTGGTAGCCTTTGTTAGATGTCGTTTTTTAACAGGAACAAAACCCTAGCATTATTATCTTCCTTTTGTAAAGTTTGTGTAACTCTGTTTTTAGCTGTTCATAGTCTCCTTCCGATATTTCTTGGATGATTTTATTTATTTCCTCTATTTCAGACTTGCCTACTTGTCCCTCTATAGCATATAATCTCATATTACACATGTCACCACTAAATTGAAATTCTTTAATTGTTTCAAATTTATTCCTCACCAACCATTCATTATCATTTTCGACTAAATCTTCAGAGTAAGAATACCCATATGTGTTGCCATTTTCTATTGAGATAATTTCAACATCTTGTATACTTGAAATAATTTCGATTTCTACTCGTGATTTTAACACAAATAATATGTTTTTATCGTCTAGGTAGAAGTCAGGGATATTTTTGAAATTTATTTTGTGTGTAGTTTCAACAAATAAGTGCAACAAGGTATAAAAAACTAAAGCGAGAAAAATCCCGCTTTAGTGAGCTAAATAGCTAAACTTTGTCTTGCATGAAAAAATATAACCAACTCAGCCTGG
>JAUHXV010000031.1 GCA_030426765.1 Bacteroidia bacterium
CCAAGGGAACGCACGCCTTCCTGGATTCGCGCACCCCCGCTGTCATTAAGTCCGACCAGAGGTACACCATTTTCCACTGCCAGGTCCATGATCTTACAGATCTTCTCCGCATGCGTCTCTGACAGCGAACCACCAAACACAGTAAAGTCCTGCGCATAGGCATATACGAGACGTCCGTCAATCGTGCCATACCCGGTGACTACGCCATCGCCATAGATCTTCTGCCTCGCCATCCCGAAATCTGTAGTTCGGTGGACGACCATCATGCCGATCTCTTCGAAGGTATTATCATCAAAAAGCAACTGAATACGCTCCCGGGCAGAGAGTTTGCCTTTGGCATGCTGCTTTTCTAATCTGTCCTGACCACCACCTAATGCTGCCTTCGCCTGCCTGTCGAGCAATTCTTTGTTTTTCTTATCCATACTGTTGGTAACTTAGTGTCAAATTCCGCAAATAGTATATAACTATTTGATTTTGTTGGCATTATATTCAAACATTGATTTTTCAGGGCGAACATGGGGTACTCTCACCCTGCATTTCCAGCTCAATTTTAATTAAAAAAAACCGGATCACCACTGCTCCCAACCCGGCTAAAATCAACATTAGAACGACTCTCTTCAATGGTTGTATGATAGTTCACCTTAATTACTCTTTTTGAGGCTTTGGAGCTTTGATCAAACTTTTGAGCACCACCTCATAAAGACATGTAGGCATAAAGTATGTCATCACGACAGAAATGATGTCAACTCCAATGTACCGTGCACCAGCTCCGGTGATGATCGCCCAGGGGTTAAATTACAAATCCAACATTATGTGGTACCAGATCAGAATGAATGGAGGCCCCGGTGGCAGAGGTGTTCGGTTTTATTTCTGCAATGTAACAGAAGTGTTGCTTTTTGGAGTTCGAGGCAAACATGCCCGTACACTCCAGCCTGGACGTACACAAATAAATATCGTTTCATCCAGGAAAAGAGAGCATAGCCGGAAGCCTGACGAACAATATGATATTTTTGAATCTTGTAGTTCTGGTCCTTTTCTTGAAATGTTTGCCAGAGGTAATCGTAAAGGATGGACATGCTGGGGCAACCAGGCAGAGGAGTATTTTCCCGAATGGAATACCTACAAAAATCATTCTCAGAGTACATCCAAAAAGCAAAAGTAATTTTATGTTACACCAAATGATCCCACTATGAGCTTGATGACATTTAAAGGTCTTAATGAAGGTGAATATTTTGAATTTGATCCTCAACGTTGCAATATTGATCTTGATGGCCCAAGAATTATTGTTAATACTTTCGATGGCGATACATTCATCCTGGACGTATCGGAATTCAAAAGGCTTCAAGAAGCATTTGATGCACCCCGATAAAAACATAGATCGGTATGATTGAAAACGAACAAAGCTTCAACGCTTGGGAGTATTCTGCCAAAATTGTAGCAATTGCTGTAATCTCTGCTTCAGTGCTACTTGGATTTTTTTTATCCTTTTGTATCATCTATTTTCCTCCTAAAACCATAGGCAACCAGCTTGTAAATTGGGGTCTATTGGGTGATTTTTTCGGTGGAATATTGGCAACAATTATTTCATTAGCAAGTCTAGGTATTACAATTTATCTGGCCCTAATACTACATAGGATTGAAAGAGAGAATAGTGTCAAAAATATTAGTGCTCAAAAAAGCATGGTCAGGATGCAATTCAAGTTTCAAGAGCTTACAGCATTTATTTCAACTTATGATGATGCCTTTAGTTCCGTTCTATTGGTGAAACCTAATATTGGTTTAGGTACACGGAATCCAATCAGAGCAGCTCAAGATGAAATTACCACCCTAAACAACTCTATTGACAAAGCAAGAAACTCAATATATAATGCAACTGAACGTATCCGAACTTTATTCCCTGAATTAAGAGGGATAAATTCCAATCACTTTCTGCAAACTCTTGATAATAGCTTTTTAAATGCTGTGGACATGGCTAAAAGTTTAAACAATCAGTTCATTATTAAAGGGATCTCGGCCCAAGAAAGAGACAATTTCAATACTACTTTAGGAATCTCAGAAATGAACTATCGTTCAACAATCTTTCATCTAACAGCATGGTTAGAATCTGATGAAATTTAGTTCAACTTCTCCAGCACATCATCAACCACATTGTCCAGCTCGTCGGCTCCGGTGGGCGAAAATATATTCTTTCAGTGGTAATCTGTAACATCCATAGATGCTATAGAGACTTAGATCAATTTCCAGATACGATACCATTCTTTGAAAGCAACTCTTCAAATAACTTCCTATACCTCCCTTGGTATTTCTGATTGTATCCTGAGTAAGAAAATAGGTACTCACCATTTTTATAGAAGTTAAAGTATGGTGCACCTTGCATAGCGAGGGAATTATAGTATTCTAATTTTTTATCAATAACAATGTTTTCAGCTGCCCCAGGAAGGTGTTCAAAATTATACACGAGGTCCGGCTCCATATCCGTTCCGACAAATAAATAATAGTGCTGAAAGGAAATATCATTGCTCTTCTCTTTAAAAAAATAATGAAAATCATCCATTGACAGGAAGCATTTAGAACAATACTGATGCCAAGTTTCTATTAGGACCAAATCACTGTTGGAAGCCAAATCACTTAAGTGCTCATTCTCTGAGGCAAATGAAAAATCATTTATATTATGACTCGGTAAATAGGTTTTAGCAACATTAATCGTGGAGTCTGGGTAAAAGATAAATGAAAAGTACATCAGCAAAACAATCGTTGGAATAAATAAAATATAAAATGAATTCCTTTTCAAATACGCTCCGAGTATAAGTGCCAAGATTGAAACTGAGATACCGTTGAGAAATAAATCACCCACCATAATAATGTATAAAACAAAATAAGCCAACAAACCCAATGAGAGGAACAATATGTAAACAGCTTTTTTCTCGGGCTTTTTATAAGATATTATAGCAAATCCAGCAACAAAATAAAATATTAGGCAGATCAACATAGTATATTGGTTGGCGTGGCTGCTTAGAGTAAAAGCACCAGTAAAACCAATTGAGAAAATGCTAAAAAATATTACTGGATTAAAGTAAGAAAACAGATATCCTATCATTAATCCAGAGAAAATAAAAATGTTATACAGAAATCGTATTTCAATAAAAACATTAATTAGAAGTATACACGATACACCAATAAGCAGAGCAATAATGTGTGGTATTGCTTTTTTCACAACGAAGGATTTAATAAAAAATCCATATGTTGAAAACATAATAATAATAGATGACAAAACAATATCTCTCATATATACTTCTAATTAATGTACACTAATAAAATTGAAGAGAATCAATAATCATCACAATTCCAAGAATAGCCATCAACACAAAAATGGGTGCAGCTACTTAACCATAGAAGCCCACAACCTACAGTAGTTTGACTGCATCCTGTAGTTTCCCATGGCTTGCAGCAATATTGACCTGTAAAACCACAGTTTGACAATTTGCAATCGCAGTTCTGATTTTGACCTGGTTTATTAGTCCGCGGAGATATTTTTATTGTAGTTTTCTTTTCGGGGTCAAAAGCATTTTTAATTTCATAAACTCTTTCCATATCAATTCCATGACTCTCGGAAGAGTAATCATAAAGTGAGCCTATAGTAGCATACCTTTCATCCTCAGTTGCTATTTTTCCAAATTTAACATCCCATTCAACTAGCAAAGTAAGGCCACCTTCAGAATTCAGTCCCTTTAAGTATTCTGAATAGGTTAAAGAACGCTTCAACTCCTCAAATTGGGATCTCCAGTCTGCATTAATATCCTGAGATAATATTTGATCAATCTTGTCAACCCATATCTCATACTGATTCTTCGGACTCACTTTTCCCCAAATATCAAGCCTCGATCCTGGATGCGCAATTATTTGCTCAACTATTTGGGTTCTTGTGAAGTTAGTAGATGGTGTAAATTCCTCTGACTGCTGGCAGCCAAAAGCCAAGAAAGTTACTAGGGTTGCTACTGCAACCAAGTAATTAATACTTTTCATTATTAAAAAATTAAAAGAATTCTTACTTCTTGTTAATGCAGTTTCAGGAGCCTGCATACATATTCTAAGGCCATGTAATGGCCCCATTAGCCTCAAGTAAGAGTGTATACGCAATGTCAAAATAGCAAACAAAACTAATTCTGCTAAATATTTTTTTTTACCTGCCTAATTTGGATGCTCTGCCGTAGTATCAAGAAAGGTATTTACTCCTAGGAGCCTATATTTGAGTTATTTCAATAGTTGTCATACTTGGGTCGAGAAAAGCCACAGAAGAATATTGGGGACCTAGAGAGTTAGACTGGAATATCATATAGTCTTATAAAAAAGGTCATCAACCACATTGTCCTGCTCGTCAGTCCTCCGGATGGACAGAAAATAGATTTTGGTAGTGCCGAGAGAGACTGGAGGATAAATTAGAACATTGACTTAGCCGCTTTATCAAGAGCCTCACCTTGCTTGATCTCATTGGCATAGGCCATAGTCGCTTTGAGATCAGAATGACCAAGTAACTCCTGTAAGACACGGAGGTCAGAGCCACTCTGGAGCCAAATGTTTGAAAACGTATTCCGGGCCACATGGAATGTCAGGTGCTTACTGATCCCGGAAAGCTTTTCAACCTTGGCCAGATAAGTCTGATTGACACTGTTGTTTTTTGCGCCAACATGCCTGAGATATTTCTCCTTGTTTGTTTTCATCATTGAGCTTTTCATCTTGACGAAAGGAAACACATACTCACCATTATCCGGCAATCCTTCAAGGCATGCGGTCATCATTGGATTCATCTCAATATTAAACTCCTTTTTTGATTTTTGGGAGGTGTATTTCAAGCGACCGGCTTCAATATTTGATGATTTCAACGTCAGTGCATCAAAAGCCCTCATGCCTCTGGCCATCGTTGCAAAGACAAACATCTGTCGCGCGAAGTGCACTTTGCCAGTCAGCTCCAGCGACCTGATTATATTGAACTCCTCAAGTGAGTATTTCTCCTTTGTTCCATGCCCTTTGGGAATCTTGAAGTCAAGCAATGGATTTGATTTGACATATCCCTGGTTGATCAGTCTTTTAAAAAGTGCATTGAGTCCGGACAGATACAGTCCTCTTGTACCGGGACCAATATTGCTCCTGATTAAATATAAATTGAATGACTCAACCCATGTCTCATTTATTCCTGAGAGCTGAGGTGATAGCCCAGAGGACACTATTTTTTGACGGATATATTTGAAGGTGTTGGCTCTGGAGATAGATCCCTGATCTTTTAAAGAGCTTTCTCTGGCTTCCAAATGATCAATGATGCTGGCTCCTCCGGTATAGTACCTGAAAAAGTCTCTTGGGCTAACAGGCTCCTCATTGAATTCACAGTCCAGGAGATATGCTTTGGCCTCAGAGAGCTTTTTATGGATTAGCCGGTTGATTCTGACAGACTCCGGATGTTTGGCCTTGACAGAGGCTTTATTGCGATCCAAGAAATCAGGCTCAATGAAACAAATTTGTTTCTTAAACTTGCGTCTTGAAACGATAAATTGTAAGTAAATTGGAGACTTGCCGGACTTGTAATTCCTGTCCTTTGGTATGTAAATCTCAACACTGGCCATGAGGCAAATGTAATGCCAGGGCGAACATAGGGCGAACATTTTTTAATTTATGGTGATTCTTGATGCTTTTAGGTACCCTTTCAATATTGGGTTTTAGCAACAAGGAGAGGCAACAGGATACACAGAGAGTTAATAAAATTACTTAGCGCCAAAATAAAGAATAAACAAAGAAAATGATGCAAAGTCAGCACCCGGGCCCACCCGTATCGAAGCTTGTCAGGGAAATGGAAGAATCCGCCACCCTGAAAATGGCGTCCATGGCACGCGAACTCAGAGAAAAAGGAATGGATATCATCGACCTGAGTCTTGGCGAACCTGATTTTGATACGCCCCACCACATCAAAGAAGCCGCCAAAACTGCCCTGGATGACGGATATACGAAGTATACACCGGTCAACGGGTTGCCTGAATTGCGTAAAGCCATCGTCAACAAACTAAAGCGAGAATACAATCTCGATTACACGATGAACGAAATCGTCGTTTCCAACGGGGCGAAGCAGAGTGTCTATAACCTATGCCGGGCCTTACTGGATGACGGGGATGAAGTCATCCTCCCGGCACCGTACTGGGTGTCGTATTACGGGATTGTCAAACTAGCCGGAGCGACACCGATAGAAGTTCCATCCTCTATTGACAATGACTTCAAATGTTCCCCGGAAGCCATCGAAGCCTGCATCACGCCTCGTACGAAATTTATCCTTTACTCTTCTCCCTGCAACCCGAGTGGCTCGGTACTCAGCCTGGAAGAACTGGAAGCCTTAGCCGCGATGCTGAAAAAGCACCCACATGTCTATGTAATTTCGGATGAGATCTATCAGCACATCAACTTCACCAACGACCACCATACAATGGCAGCGGTGGAAGGCATGAAAGACCGCACCGTGATTATTAATGGCATGGCAAAAGGATATGCCATGACCGGATGGCGACTTGGGTTTACAGCCGGACCGGAATGGATAGCCAAGGCCTGTACTAAGATCCAGGGGCAGGTCACCAGCGGTGCTTCCTCCTTCGGACAGAAAGCAGCAGCTGTGGCGCTGGACGCAGATCACGGACCTACCCATGATATGGTCAAGGCATTTAAAAGCCGACGCGACCTCATCATCCGACTACTGGAGGAGATTCCTTTACTGCGCGTCAATCGACCTCAGGGCGCGTTTTATATTTTTCCCGATGTGTCCGGCTACTTTGGCAAAACTTCTGGAAGTGGATACGAAGTAAAAGATGCGGATGATCTGAGCCTGTACTTGCTCTCTGAAGCGCATGTCAGTACAGTGTCCGGTGTGGCGTTTGGCGATCCCAATTGCATTCGGATTTCGTATGCCACATCAGATGCTAAACTCACCGAAGCAGCGCAACGAATCGCCGCGGCACTGGCATCCCTGAAGTAAATTATCGTACGAGGTAAAAGTCCTGCTCCTCGAAACGCAGGATGCGGATACTTTGATTTTCATAGTAGAGTGGAATCTGCATTTCCTGCTGCGCTAAGGTATCCTTTGGGTACACAGGAAGCATGTGAAAACCTGAGGCAAGGCCATATGTCGCCTCCGGTGACTGGATCAGCCCATCCGCTCCCTTTTCACTGACAGTACGCGCCATCCATTCCATAAAATCAAATCCCATATAGGCATTGATATCCGGGACAACATGGTATTTGTCAAAAAACTTCTGTCGAAAAGGTTCATACCCCGGATGCGCTCTGTCAATAAAGTCCGTAACACTGAGATGCAAATGCAGACTCTCCATATAATTCGGATTCAAATTGGTAAAACCAACCCACTGCGGAAGACCAAAGACTATGATATCGCGCACGTGACTATCCGCATGCAACTTTCGCATGAACTCGTTGACAAATGCCTCATCGGATCGGGAATAATATGGAAGCACAAAAACGGTAGTCTCGAGGGTATCCATTAAAATGCGCAAATCCGTTTCTAGCAAATCAGGAGTCGTATCTGTGACAATCAATTCTTCAAAATGATGAAGCTCATGTTCTGAAAACATCCTGATGCGATTGATTTCGGATTCCTGATCCCGACCGACGACATATACATCGTCATCCGGATACTGCTGGTGGATGTACCGGGTTAGTGCCTCCACATGCGCGTCCAGTCCCGGTGATAATTGAAGGAAAAATGGATTCTCCGTCTCCGGCTGGAAAGAAGGTCGCCAGGGAGAAAGCACCATGATCTCATTTGCTTGGCCGAATGAAGCATACGCTTCAATATCTTTTTTATCGTAGGGACCCACGATCACATCTGCCTCTGCGATTTCAGGTTTGCGCGACATCATCGCGAAGGAGTTAGACACAGCATCAGCGTCGTATGCATGGAATTGTAAAGGAAGGTCAAGAGGCTTGAGTTCGTCGAGAGCCAATTGCATGCCGGCATAATAGTGGAGGTACCGATTCAGGCGCGGATCCTGGTGATCGCTAAACAGCCCAACATGCGCTGCATCAAAAGGCATCAGCAGCGCTATCTGAGCCGGATTTTCAGCTGTTGGAATACGCTGTTTGATATCCTCATCTGTGACAAGGGGTGGTGTGGTATCTTCCGTCCAGATCACCGTATCGACTTTGATTTCGCTTTTGGGTACCAGGACAACTTCACCCGTTACCGGATCGTATTGCTCCACCATCTCTTCAGTCTTCGGGGTGTCTTTTTCAACACCTGACGACTTATCGATAGCGCGCTTCTGTGAGGTACAGGCGGCTAACAGGCAGAATGCCAGAAGACATATGACCAGATTATTCCCACTCAATGGTTGCCGGTGGTTTGGTACTGATATCATATACGACGCGGTTGATGCCTTTGACTTTATTAATGATCTCACTGGAGATTTCCGCTAGAATTTCATGTGGTATTTTGCTCCATTCCGCGGTCATTCCGTCGAGTGAATTGACTGCCCGTAAAGCTACAGCATTTTCGTAGCTACGCTCATCTCCCATGACACCAACGGACAAAACAGGAAGAAGTATTGCGCCGGACTGCCAGATTTTTTCATACCAGCCATGCTTGCGCAGGATAGACGTGTAGATGGCGTCCGCCTCCTGTAGCGTTTTTACTTTCTCCGGCGTGACATCACTGATGATCCGAATAGCAAGCCCCGGACCGGGAAACGGATGTCTGGACAACAAATCCGGATTTATGCCAAGTGCCTTCCCCACATTGCGCACTTCATCCTTAAACAACATGCGCAGCGGTTCGACGATTTTGAGTTTTAAATGTTCCGGCAATCCGCCTACGTTATGGTGGGACTTAATGGTCGCGGAAGGTCCGTGTACGGAAACCGACTCGATGACATCGGGATAAATGGTCCCCTGCCCCAGCCATTTCACTTCGGGATACGCGGCAGCTTCTTTTTCAAATACCTCAATAAACAGCCTTCCTATGGCTTTGCGTTTTTGTTCGGGATCGGTGACGTCTTTTAGCGCAGCATAGAACTCTGCTTTCGCGTCAATACCATGGATATTTAATCCCATGCCCTCATAATTCTTCAGCACCTCATGGAATTCATTCTTGCGCAGCAAACCGTTATCGACAAAAAAGCAATGGAGCTTATCGCCGATCGCTTTATGCAAAAGAATGGCTCCTACTGTACTATCCACACCACCGGAAAGTGCCATCAGGACTTCCTCACCTTTCGTCTCCTTGCGAATCCACTCAATGGTTTCTTCGATAAACTGATCCGGTGTCCAGTGCTCTGTCAGACCGGCAATACCACGTAGGAAATTGGAAAGTAAAAGTTGCCCGTCGAGTGAGTGTGTAACCTCCGGATGATACTGCACACAACAGATCATGTGTTCAAACCGGTCGGGGCGACTGGCATAAGCGGCAACAGGAATACTTTCTGTTTTGGCCAGCAGATCAAATCCTTCCGGCATCTTCAAGATGGTGTCACCATGAGACATCCACACTTGGGAGCCCTGTGGCATATTGGCAAATAAAGGGTGATCCGTCTTTTCAATTTTAAGTTCAGCTTTTCCATATTCCCGGTGATCGGAACGAGCCACTTCCCCGCCAAACGCGTCGGCCACGTATTGTGCGCCATAGCAAATACCCAGGATCGGTATCTTACCTGCCCACTTTGAAATATCGGGCTTGAGCGCGTTTTCATCGCGTACGGAAAACGGGCTTCCGGACAGGATCAGTGCTTTGACTTCTGTGGGTATTTCTTCCGGCAGGGTGTTGTACGGTATGATCTCTGAGTAGATCTCCAGTTCGCGGACGCGACGTGCGATCAGCTGCGTGTATTGCGCTCCAAAATCAAGAATGAGTACTTTCTCCTTCATCAGGTTATAGCTAGTATGTTATGATGGCCCGATCGGTGAATGCAACAACGCGATCGATTTCGTTTTGACTAATCTTCGAGCAGTCCCCGACCCTCTTTGTTGATCTTCCCTTCTTCCTGCAGCGTCTTCATCAGCGTATCCAGAATGCCATTAACAAAGTCCTTGCTCTTCGGAGTGCTGTACTCTTTTGAAATATCCACATATTCATCGAGGGTAACTTTCGTGGGGATCGTCGGGAAGTAGATAAACTCAACCAGAGCCATTTTGATGAGGATCACATCCAGGATCGCCAGGCGTTCCATTTCCCAGTTTTTCAATGTGGGTTGAATCAAACGTTCCAGTTCGTCGGCCTGCTCGATGGTCACCTCAATCAGGCGACGTCCGTATTCGGTGACGGTCTCATGGTCAGGGAGATATTGCTCAAAAAACTTGTCATTGGCTACCGGCAGTTGCTTGATGATCTTTTTGATCGCCCCGATGACCAGCGATTTGTCTTCGAGCCAGAAAGAGTAATGCTCGTCGATGATCTCTTCAAAAATCTCATTTTTACGCAAGTCGCGATACAGACCGAGGATAAACGTCCTGTGGGCAGCTTCATCCATCTCTTCGAGCACATAGGTTCTGTATTCCGGACTTTTCGCGAAGGTCTTGTAGATCTTTTTCATCAGATCCTGATCCGGTTTGCGCGAACCAAAACGCTTGTTGAAAAACGTCTGGAGTGATTGATTCTCAACCAGGCTGCGAATCAGTGGGTTTTCGTACAACTTGGCATTCCACAACGGATCATCCGCTCCGGGACGGAGCTTAGCTTGTCGCGTGTCTTTGTCCGCAACAGACTGGTGAAAAATCTCAACTAAAAGGAAAAGGTTGAACAGCAGGCTTTCATAAGCCAAATCCACGGATTGATCATACCGCTTGAGGATTTCTTCAGCTTTTACACCCGGGTCCCGATCAAGGGAATATAACAACTGCATGATCTTTACCCTAATACTTCTCCTACTTACCATATCGGATGTGCCTCAGATTGATTCAACGAACAATTATGCAAAATTAAAACATATTTGAATTAACCCTGCAAAAACGAATAATAATTTTATAAATATGTCTTTCTACGTCTGAAACCGAGTAGCTTACTTCAATTCCAGCGTCTTTGGCAGATGCCGCTTATGCCACTTGTTCAATACTTTTCCACCCTGCAGGTGCACAACACCCGGATTAGAACGAATAATTGTCTTGAGCAGAATATCATCTGCCTCATACCAATCCACCGTACTCCCTGAATGCTCCTTAAAGGATGCAAGCTTTTCCTCTCCTGCCCCTCCGGCCAGCGCATACACGGTGGCACCCTGGGCTATCACATTCTCCATCAGCGGATTGACTTTCTCTTTGTACCACTTCAGATAATCTTCATTCCACGAAAATTTCTGATGGATCTCTTTATGCGAACCTGTTTCTCCGATGCGTTTGACCAACACGAGGCTGTCAGTGCCGATATGCACGGAGTCCACGACCCATGTGGTATCCGCCACCATCACTTCTTCATCATAGGGTTGTCCGTCCAGCTTGTAGGCGACGATCAGAAAAACATGGCCCTCATCTGTCAGGATATCATCTGCCAGATCAAAACCATCCGGGCTCATGATCGAAAAGTCACTCACCTTAGTAGCCGGAATCTCTGGTTCGGTTTTTACCTGCTCGATCACCTCCCATTCTTCCTTGGGATAGTTTTTATAATTTTTCAAGAACTCATCATTGGGAATTTCCTGCAATTCACCACTCGCTCTGTTTTGAATCTTCCATGCCACGATCGTGACTGACGCGGCAGATTCTTCTTCGAGTGTTTTCTTTTCATATAAATTGGTTCCGATCGCAAACGGTCTGAAGTCCACCACCGGCAAGCCCCACTGATAGTTTTTCAGGCAGAAAAGCAAGAGTAAAACCGTGGATGCACTAATGACACCCATGCGCACTTTTTCAGAAAATAACTCGTGCATATCTTTGTGGCGGAACACAAAATAAATGGCAGGTACCAACAGCACCAGGTCTTTAAAGAAAGAAATCTTAGGTTCCAGTTTTATAAAGTCACCAAAGCAACCACAATCTGTTACGCGCATATTACTCTCCGTATACGGACCCCAGCTTCCAAATGAAAAGAAGTTGACATCACCAGGCACATACCCGGTCAGGAATGTAAATCCGGTGAGGATGGTAAAAAATACAACGAGCAGTAAGAATGCCCAACTGGTTAGTTTGGATTTATATCCGAGCAACAACATGAGTCCCAGCACAATCTCCAGGACAATCATGCCTACTGAAAAGACCAGTGAGATGCTACTCAGGAAAGGAAACAACGGAGCGAGAAAACCAAAAGCTGTATCCGCCAGTGTGTATTGAAACTCTGTAAAATACTGTTCCATTTTAAACGCCGTACCCATAGGGTCTACAGCTTTCACCATGCCGGAGATAATAAATAAAACGCCGGTGAAATTTTGCAGGAAGGTCATCACCCAGTGCTTGTGCCCTTTTTTGAAATAAGCAACCGCCGCAGTAAGGATGATGGCGATAATAGCGATGTATAATACGAGAACCTGAAGTGTCATGTGTTTTCTTTTTCTGCTAAACGAATTAAGGCAAAAACGCAATAATTAATAATGTCCATATAGTTGGCATCCACGCCTTCTGAGGCCAGAAGAAGTCCTTTGTTGTTTTCAATTTGTTTGATCCGCAGGATCTTCATCAGGATGAGATCGGTATAACTGCTGATGCGCATCTCGCGCCAGATCTCGCCGTAATCGTGATTTTTATCCTGGAATAATTGTCTGGTCTTTGAAACGTATCCATCGTAAAGCGGTTCCAGTGTCTCGATGGGTATTTCCTGCTCTTCCGCATCTCCGAGCTCCTCCTGGATGAGGGCCATGATACAGTAATTGATCATGCCGATATACTCATCTTCGATGCGATCTTCTACCTTGCGGGTGCCTTGCTCCTCGATGGTACGTACCCGGGAAGCTTTAATAAAAATCTGGTCCGTCAGGGAAGAGAGCCGCAGGATGCGCCAGGCGGTGCCGTAGTCTTTGTTTTTGCGAAGAAACAGCTCCTTGCAGGTGGCAATCACGGTATCGTACTGACTTAGACTTTGCTCCACGGAAAGTAAGGTATATGATAAAGGATGAAAATATAAATATGACTGATGTTCAGCGAATCATACGCTGAATGGTCACAAAGATTATCAAAAAATTAATTTTGGCCTGTTAATGATACCTAAACCCGTCCAAAGATGATATTCCTGTGGTGCGTACTGGCGTCAACCTGCATCAGTGTCGGCTTTAAGCTGTTCACCCGATTCGGGGTCAATACTTTCAATGCCATTGTGATCAACTACACCGTTTGCCTGACTTTAGGGTCTCTGCTCGACCCTACTGTTTCAATCCCCTTTTCGAAAGAGATCATCACGTCACCCTGGTTTCTGTTTGATGTATTGATCGGGAGTGTTTTCATCATCGGGTTTAATCTCACCGCCTATGCGATCCAGGTGGCCGGGATCACATTGACCTCGCTGATGCAACGCATGTCCCTGATTCTGACCGTTGCCTTTACGGTGATCTTTTTTCACGAACATTTTGGGGTGATCGAAATAACAGGTATCTCATGCGCAATCCTCGCCATCATTGCGATCAATCAGAAGGGAAAGAAATTTAACCTGACCGGGCTAACCCCTTTTCCCTGGATACTCGTAGCTGTACTGGTGCTTTCCGCAGTGGTTGAAATCCTGTTGTTTTATGTTGAAAAATCGCATCTCGTAGGCGATGCGCAAATGGCTTTTACGACGCATGGCTTTGGATGCGCGGCGATATGGGGTTGGATTTCGCTGGCTTGGCTGGCATTGAGAAAACGATTGAAACTGAAGAAGCAGGACGTTGTAGCCGGCATACTGCTGGGGATTCCCAATTTCTTTTCGATCTACCTGCTGATGGTTATGCTCAATCAGGGGTGGAATGGTTCGATCATGTATCCAATGCTCAATGTCTCGGTTCTCCTGGTGTCTACCCTCGTAGCCGTGTATTTTTTCAGGGAAAAATTAAATCGCATGAACTGGATTGGCGTTGTGTTTGCCTCCCTGGCTATTTTGTTAATCGCCTACGCACACCACCTGCATCAATGAAAGATGAATACAAAACGCTGGTCTCTGAAGCTGAAGGTTTGTTTACCGACCGCGGAAGCAAATTCCTGGCGTACGTCTATCCCGTCAGCAGTGAGGAGGAAGCGTCAGAACTGTTGCTGGGGCTAAAAAAAACCCACCCAAAAGCCAGGCATTTCTGTACCGCTATCCGTTTGTTGCCCGATGCTTCACTTGAGCGTTCCAGTGATGATGGCGAACCATCCGGCAGTGCGGGAAAACCTATTCTTGGGCAACTGATCAAAAATGATCTGACGCAAGTATTTGCGGTAGTGGTGCGCTACTTTGGCGGGACCAAACTTGGGGTTCCGGGATTAATTGAAGCCTATAAAACGAGTACGGCCGACGCCATCGCTTCAGCAGCAATTGCCGTTCGAAAAGTGTACCAGCCTATCCGTCTGGATTTGGCATATGATGCGTTTCCCCACTTGCTCAATTATTGCAAACAAAACGATGTGGCGGTGCTGGAGGAAACTTTTTCGGAAACAGCAAGCCTTACGATCGGATTGAAAAAGTCGACCGCGGCTGAAGAACTCTTACGTCGTTTGAAGGAATACAGTCAATTGGATTTCGAGACGCTGGATGAATATGCGAAGCAGCTTTCCATCAGGATTACGTTTTCAGATGACGAGATAATTCAATAAAGGCTGATGCCCAATCAAAGGGTAAAATATTGTCTTTGATCGCGTTATTCTTTGCACCTTTACAGGACATGAAACTCGTTGGACTGACAGGCGGAATCGGTTCCGGCAAATCTACTGTGGCCGGCATTTTTGAAATACTTGGTATCCCTGTGTACAATTCTGACCTGCGTGCAAAGTTGCTCATGCAGGAAAATGAACTTCTGCGGACAGACATTGGCAAGTTGTTTGGGGATAAGGCATTCCTACCGGACGGCAGTCTCAATCGCAAAGCCATCGCCGGGATCGTATTTAATGATCCGTCTCAGCTTCAGCTACTCAATGCAATTGTTCATCCTGCCGTCTATCAGGATCTTACACAATGGATGCAGGAAGAGAAGCAGCAAGCAAGTCCTTATCTCATTCAGGAAAGCGCCATCTTATTTGAAGAAAATCTCACTGGACGACACACTGCAGTAATTCTGGTTGCAGCAGATCAGGAATTGCGCATACAACGTGTTGTGGATCGAGATGGTGTGACTCGTGAACAGGTTTTGCAACGCATGAAAAACCAATGGCCTGATGAGCAGAAAATTCCTCTCGCAGACTATGTCATCTACAATGACGGAGAGCGATCATTGATCGATCAGGTGATGGACATCCATCAAATGATTTTATCGTGACTACACTTATTGAACCCAGAGATACGTACAACGTAGATGTTTGAATCGCAGAATGCGCGGAGTACACTGAGTACGCGGAGAATATTTCCCGTTGGGAAATATTTTTTTATGTGGTTTTGAAAAGTCAGGTTCTACTAAAAAAGTCCTGTCGCTGTAAATTGTATGAGCACCCTGATCAGCTTGTATTTCTGCGCGCCTAGAAGCCTAAGTGCTGCTGGGTTCGCAAGCAGAAATACAAGGGAGTGTGAAAACGGATGCAAATGGAAGCAACAAGCCCTATAAATGTTGCGAAGTGAAAGCGAGTTTTTACAGCGACGAGGTTTTTGGTTCTTTTTTCCGGCAAAAAAGAACCAAAAATTCTTAGACTTTTTGGTTAATTTTTCGTGTCCTTTAATTAAAATATTACAGGATGGCAATCCTGTAACACTGTCGGTTTCAGGACGCGTCCCTGTAGAATTTTCATCTACATGGCAAGGAAAAAAGTAACAGATCTGTGCCTTTTAAAATTCACCGGTACATCCTATTGTCAATTAGATCAATACTAAGATCAAGATTTGAGTGTGACGAGATCCGTGCACACCGATTGTTCCTCTTGAAAAGAGATTCAGCAAACAAAAAAATTACGCTTCCGCGTTAAACTCACTAATTACTTTTTCAATAATATCACAACACGCGTGAATCTGATCTTCGGTCATCACCAGCGGTGGTGAAAAGCGAATGATATTACCGTGTGTAGGTTTGGCAAGCAATCCGTTTTCGGCCAGGCGCAGGCAAATGTTCCACGCGAGTTTTCCCTCTTCTGAATCATCCAGCACAATCGCGTTCAGCAATCCTTTACCGCGCACGAGGGTGACGATAGGATTGGATGCTTTCATGCGATTCATGCGCTCGCGGAAAATCTTTCCCAGCTTTTGGGCATTGGCATCGAGTCGTTCGTCGCGAATCACATCCAGCGCTGCCATGCCGACGGCACAAGCCAGGGGATTTCCGCCAAATGTAGAACCGTGTTCGCCGGGACGGATGCACAACATCACTTCATCATTGGCGAGAATGGCGGAGACAGGCAATACGCCTCCTGAAATGGCTTTTCCGAGAATCAGAATATCGGGTTTCACTTCCGGTTTGTTTTCACAAAAACCGTCACAAGAGCAGTTACCACACGTGGCAAGCAGTTTACCTGTCCGCGCGATCCCGGTTTGTACTTCGTCGGCGATCAGGAGTACATTCTTTTCTGTGCACAGTTTTCTGAGATAAGGCATATAGTCTGCATCCGGCACCACGACACCGGCTTCACCCTGAATTGGTTCCACCAGCACGCCGGCCACATTCGGATCTTCGAGTGCTTCAGCCATCGCAGCTTTATCGTTGTACGGAACAACGATTATGCCGGGTAGATAGGGGCCAAATCCTCCGGTACTCACCGGATCTGTAGAGGCGGAAATCACGCCAACCGTTCTTCCATGGAAATTGCCTTCCACAAACACAATTTTTGCAGACTGGTCCGTGAGGTTTTTCTTCTCATATCCCCATTTGCGGCAAAGTTTGATCGCAGATTCAACTGCCTCGACTCCCGAATTGGAGATGAGTGCTTTATCGTAATCAAAGTATTCAGACAGATATGCTTCGAACAATCCCAGTTTGTTGTTGTAAAACGCTCGTGAGGTCAAGGTCAATTGACTCGCCTGATCGGTCAGCGCCTTAATAATCCGCGGATGACAATGCCCCTGGTTGACTGCGCTGTACGCTGAGAGAAAGTCATAGTATTGCTTTCCTTCCACATCCCACAGGAAAACGCCATCACCTTTCGTTAGGACGACCGGCAGCGGATGGTAGTTGTGCGCGCCGTACTTGTCTTCCAACTCAATAAAATACCGGGATTCTTTGATTGTATCTGTGCTCATCGAAGGGTTGTTTTAGGCCTTAAAAGTAGGAGATTTCCGGGGATTTGGGGGATTGGGTGAGGGAGTGAGGAGGTGAGGGGGTGATGGATAATAAATTGGTGCTTTTTCTTTGCGACTCAGCGGCTTTGCGAGCTATCAGACATTAGACGCCTTGTATCAAGGTATATTTTCGCTTCAGCGGGAGGATCAAATAGCAATAATATTCAGATCCCTAGCGCCGAAGCAAATAAAAGGAGTAATTAATTTTCCCGGAGCTTAATTTTTCTTGCTTACATAAACCCCGAGCTAAAGCACGGGGCAATTTTTAAAAAAATAATCATGAAAGATGGCCCTGCGCTAAAGCGCGGACCTGATTTTATGCGAGATCACCTCATGACTCCATCACCCCCTCACCTTTCAGTCACCGTAGCTTCTGCGAAGGAGACCCCTCATCACCTCATCACCCCATAAAACATGTGTCAAAATGGCAGATATTCCGTATCTTTGTGCCCCTTTTACACTATGAATCCAAGCCTTTCCAACAGCCGCATCATCGACGAATCCCGACAGGGAGAGCCTTTCTATTCTACTGATTCAGAAACTCTTACCAGTCCTGAGTTAAAGCAGTTTTATATAGAGAGCTACGGTTGCGCAATGAATTTCAGTGACAGCGAGATCGTAGCGTCTATCCTCACTGAGTGCAAGTATTCACCTACGCGGGAAATCGAGCAGGCCGATCTGGTACTACTCAACACCTGCTCTATCCGCGAAAAAGCCGAGGAAACCGTCAGAAAGCGCCTGCGCACCATCGACCAGCTCAAAAAGCAAAAACCCGGAATGACGGTCGGCATCCTGGGTTGCATGGCCGAGCGCCTCAAAAAAACGCTCCTCGAAGAAGAAAAACTCGTCGACCTGGTGGTGGGGCCGGATGCCTACAGAGACCTGCCCAACCTGCTCAATCAGGTTGATGACGGCGACAAAGGCATTAATGTCCTGCTGTCCAGAGAAGAGACTTACGCAGATATCAACCCTGTGCGATTGCAAAGCAACGGCGTCACGGCTTTCATTTCCATCATGCGGGGTTGTGACAATATGTGCTCGTTTTGCGTAGTGCCTTTCACGCGCGGCAGAGAGCGCTCCCGGGATCCGTTTACCATCGTGTCAGAAGCCGAACACCTCTTTGGGGCCGGCTATCGCGATATCACCCTGCTGGGCCAAAACGTAGACTCCTACAAGTGGATACATCCTGAAACACAAGAGGTCTACTCTTTCGCCAGGCTCCTCGAATTAGTCGCTCAGGTGCATCCGGATCTGCGCGTCAGATTCAGCACCTCCCATCCCAAAGACATGCTGGATGATGTCCTGCACATGATGGCGAAGTATGAAAATATCTGCAAGTACATCCACCTGCCGGTGCAGTCGGGCAACAGCCGGATTCTGTCGCTGATGAACAGAACCTACGATCGCGCCTGGTATGAAGATCGCATTCGTGCGATCAGAAAAATTGTACCGGACTGTGCGATTTCCTCTGATATCATTGCAGGCTTTTGTACGGAAACAGAAGAAGAGCATCAGGACACACTCTCCATGATCAAATGGGCGGATTACAGCATGAGTTACATGTTTTTCTACTCCGAGCGCCCCGGGACTTTGGCGGCGAGAAAGTATAAAGACGATATTCCGGAAGACGTAAAAAAACGCCGCCTTAACGAAATCGTACAGGTACAAAATGAAGTTTCCCGCGCCAACCTCGCCCGCGATATTGGTAAAACATTCAAAGTACTGATCGAAGGTGATTCCAAAAAATCAGACCAGGATTTTAAAGGAAGGAACTCCCAAAACAAAATGGTCATCTTCAAAAAAATCCCTGGTGTACAACCCGGGGACTATGTAAACGTTTTAATAGAAGACGCTACCAGCGCTACCCTGATGGGACGCGCAGTATAAGCATAATCTGATTTTTTAATGAGTTCAACAGCAGCCATCAAACAACGATTCGGGCTTGTCGGCAGGTCAGCTGCCTACGACAGGGCACTGAATACGGCTATCCGCGTGGCTGCTACGGATCTGACCGTACTCATCACCGGAGAAAGCGGTGTGGGCAAAGAAGTGTTCAGCCAGATCATACACTCCCTTAGCGCGCGAAAGCACAATAAATTTATCGCAGTCAACTGCGGCGCGATCCCGCAGGGCACGATCAACTCCGAATTATTCGGGCATGAAAAAGGCGCATTTACCGGCGCTACCGCTGACCGAAAAGGATATTTTGAGACGGTCAACGGGGGAACAATTTTTCTGGATGAGATCGCCGAAATGCCGATGGACACCCAGTCCTACCTGCTGCGCGTACTCGAATCCGGAGAGTATATCCGCGTAGGTTCGTCAACCACTCAGAAAACAGATGTAAGGGTCATCGCGGCCAGCAATGTTGACCTGAAGAAACATATCCAACAGGGAAAATTCAGAGAAGATCTCTACTACCGACTCAATACTGTCCCTATCCACATCCCCAGCCTGAAAGAACGCGTGGAAGACATTCCTGTTTTGATACGCCGTTTTGCAGTAGACTTCGCAGAAGCCTATCATACCGATTCGATTCATCTCGACGAACAGGCTAAGGCGATGCTCATGAAATATCCCTGGCCGGGAAATATCCGGGAGTTGAAAAATCTGATCGAACAACTAAGCGTGTTGTCAGAAGATAAAATGATCGATGCCGAGACTATCGTCAACATCGCCCCGCATATCACGCGCACTAACCTGCCTGCGCTGTCTAAAAGCAATGATGGCCTGCAGGAACGAGAGATTCTGTACAAATTGCTTTTTGATATGAAGGGCGATTTACACGATCTCAAGCAACTGGTGTTCGAACTGATCCGCGGAAATAACCTGCGCATGCCGGATACGATCAGCATGCGCTCATTTGACAAACAACTCGCCCAGCGGGATGCCATGGATTCAGAAGAATGGCACAGCTCCTCCGTACCTGAAATCTCCGGTTCGCCCTCCCACGCAGAACGACAACCGATCATCCTCGATGACAAAAAATACGATCGAACCGAAGTAGTGGACGAACATATGGCGCTGGAGGATATGGAAAAGGAAATGATACGAAAATCACTCAAGCGACACGGCGGACGCCGAAAAGAAGCCGCACTGGAACTCGGTATTTCTGAACGTACGCTGTATCGAAAAATTAAACAATACGATCTCGTTTAACCCTTGAACTGATTCATGACAACCTACCGGACAAGTCTGATCTTATGTTTGCTGCTGCCCTTTTTTGCGGGATGCAAAATATCGATGAACGGATACAGTTTTGACGAGGCAAAATCCTTTCTGGTGGGTAACTTTAAACAACAGGCACCCAATGCACCGGCGACCATTTCCAATACGTTTCAGGAGTTGCTGAAAGACAAAGTCGCGAGGCAATCCAGGCTAATATTTACTGACCGGGATGCTGACCTCGAGTTCCATGGTTCAATTGATAATTATGTAGTCGCCGCTGTGGCGCCACAACCCAATGAACAAACTTCTTTTAATCGGCTGAGTATTTATGTCAAGGTGGATTATACCAACCGTTTGGATGAAAAGGATAACTTTTCCAAAACGTTTTCACATTTCGCCGATTTCCCGACGGATCAGAATCTGCTGCAGGTACAGGATGAGCTAATCGTGATTATCTTCAACCAGATTCTTGAAGACGTCTTTAACCAGGCTTTTAACAACTGGTAGATCACTGCATGGAAGAACAAAAGGACAAACGCATCCCTGAGGCGGGTCTCTCCGAGGCTTTGCATCCGGAGATAGGCAATGGTGCTGCCCTGGCGGGTAGTGACCATGATTTTGTTCTGCGCATGCCTGATGTTACCAAAAGTTTGGAACACATGCTGGTCCGATCCGCTTCGGATGAAGTAAAACCTAAAGAAGAATCCCCTATCCCTGCTGCGTCAGCGGAGGCTTCCTCACCGGCTAAGACAGTGACCCCTGAGGAATCAGTGGCAGAAGAATCGAAATCACCTGACACCGGGACCAGTCAGAAGCCTTCCACAGCACCGGTCAGGAAAAAAACGGTGAAAGCTAAAAAAGCAGCTGATACGCCTGCCACAAAGGAAAAATCATCTGACAAACCCAAAAAGAAATCCCGGAAAAAGGCGGCTTCTCCTGCAGAAACCGACAAGCCAAAAGCACCTAAGCCCGGAAAACGAATACTGAAGGCTGCTAAAGCCGTCAAAAAACAGCAGAAAAAGAAGAAGGCTACTGCAGCTGGTCAAAAAGCCGCTAAACCTACCGGTAGTAAAACCACCGCAAAAAAGGCGCCGGTCAAAAAGAAGACTGTTCAAAAGAAGACCGCTCAAAAGAAGGTCGTTAAAAAAGCAGCGCCGAAAAAAGCAGTTCCTTCCACTCCTGCCGCTTCTGCGATGCCAATATCCAAAGGTCAGTTGCGCGAGCAACCTGTGTTAAGTGCTTTTACGCAATGGCTCAAGGAACTCGGTGGCGCTGAATATGTACACCCGTACGAGGATGATTTTGCCCTGCATCCGGAAAAAGGCACGCTAAAAGAAGTTATATCAGAGACTTATGCGGATTTGCTGGCCTCACAGGGGTATAAAGACCGGGCAGAGGAGATGTATCGCAAACTCATGGAAAAATATCCGGAAAAAAGTAGTTTCTTTGCAGCCAAAATAGAAGCTTTACAATAATTATATCGAATTGTCATGCTCAAACTAATCACTATCCTTATTGCACTCATTTGCGTCCTATTGATGGCCGTCATCCTCATCCAGAATCCTAAGGGAGGAGGTGTGGACAGTACCTTTGGTGGCCAGAGTGCAAACCAGATGTTTGGCGCGGCCAAATCGGTGGATTTTATCGAAAAACTCACCTGGGGCCTCACGGCTGCACTTTTTGGCCTTTGCATTTTCGCCAGCTTCTTTGTCCAATAAGGACTTTCCGGCATTCCGTTCGTTTTTAAGCAAAATTTACTCACGCGCTGAACATTTTTCAGCCTGCTGGTGTATTGTCATAATGGCAGCCAAATCATGCGCGAGGCAAAGCTTTTTTGGCAGATTTTCCCTTAAGAAAGCATGGGCTGAAAATTTGTCAGGTTATCGGCAAATGGTACATCTTATGATAGAAAAGGCATGAAACTGAACCTTAACTCAAAACACATATCATAAAATCATTAAAATCTATGAAACTAAAACCTATCAATGATCGGATCGTGATTAAGCCGGCTCCTGCAGAAGAGAAAACCAAAGGAGGGATTATCATTCCTGATACTGCCAAAGAGAAGCCCCAGCGTGGTGAAGTGATCGCCGTTGGCCCCGGAAAAGACGATGTGAAGATGACCGTCAAGCCAGGTGATATCGTCCTGTATGGAAAATATTCCGGACAGGAGTTATCCTACGAAGGAGCGGATTACCTGATCATGCGCGAAGACGACGTGCTGGTGATCATCGGGTAAGCCCCGTATACCCATGAAACCTTTTCAATTATCCACCTTAACAAAATAAAATTCATTCAATATGGCTAAAGAGATTAGCTTTAATTCAGAGGCAAGAGAAAAACTCAAAGAGGGCGTCGACGCGTTGTGCAATGCGGTGAAAGTGACCCTCGGACCTAAAGGACGAAATGTCATTCTTCAGAAAAGCTTTGGCGCCCCGTTGATCACCAAAGACGGTGTGACCGTGGCCAAAGACATCGAACTCGATGATGCCGTTCAAAATATGGGCGCTCAGCTCGTAAAAGAAGTGGCTTCCAAAACCGCCGATATCGCCGGTGACGGTACCACTACCGCAACTGTATTGGCACAATCTATGGTCAACATCGGATTTAAAAACGTTGTCGCCGGTGCCAACCCAATGGACCTGAAACGGGGTATCGACAAAGCGACCAAAGCCGTCATCGAACACCTGCAGGGACAGTCCGAGGTAATCGGTAACGACTTCGAAAAAATCAAGCAAGTTGGTTCTATCTCTGCGAATAACGACGAAGAGATCGGTTCGCTGATCGCTGACGCGATGAAGCGCGTTTCCAAAGACGGTGTGATCACTGTCGAGGAGGCGAAAGGAACAGACACCTATGTGGATGAAGTGCGTGGAATGCAGTTTGACAGAGGTTACCTCTCCCCTTACTTTGTGACCGACACCGAAAAGATGACCACGGAATACGAAGATCCGTTTATCCTCATCTACGACAAGAAGATCTCCAACATGCAGGAAATCGTTCCTTTATTGGAAAAGGTCATTGCATCCGGACGCCCATTACTGGTTATTGCAGAAGACATCGAAAGCCAGGCTTTAGGTGTATTGGTGGTTAACCGCCTTCGCGCTCAACTGAAAATCGTTGCTGTCAAAGCACCAGGCTTTGGTGATCGTCGCAAAGCAATGCTGGAAGACATCGCCATTCTGACCGGCGGAACCGTCATCAGCGAAGAGAAAGGATACAAACTCGAGAATGTTGAACTGGAGCAGTTAGGTACTGCGGAAAAAATCGCTGTCGACAAAGACAATACGACCATTGTCAATGGAAGTGGAACAGCAGATATGATCACCGCCAGAATCAACCAGATCAAGGCGCAAATCGAAACCACTACATCTGACTACGACAAAGAAAAGCTGCAGGAGCGTCTGGCTAAACTCGCCGGCGGTGTAGCCGTACTGTATGTCGGAGCAGCCACTGAGGTGGAAATGAAAGAGAAGAAAGCACGCGTCGATGATGCCCTGAGTGCTACACGTGCTGCCGTTGAAGAAGGTATCGTCACCGGTGGCGGTATTGCTTTAGTCAACGCCATCAAATCCGTTGAAAACCTGAAGGGTTCAAACGAAGATGAAACCATTGGAATTCAGATCGTGCGCAAAGCGCTCGAAGCGCCGATTCGCACCATCGCTGAAAATGCAGGTGTGGAAGGCTCTGTGGTGCTGATGGAAGTGATGAAGAGCAAAGGCGCAAAAGGATACAACGCCCGCACTGACAAATACGAAGATCTGAAGAAAGCCGGTGTGATCGATCCAACGAAAGTGACGCGTATCGCACTAGAAAATGCAGCTTCGATTGCAGCGATGATTCTGACTACTGATTGCGTGGTGAATGACATGAAAGAAGAAGCTCCGGCCATGGGTGGAGGGCATATGCCTCCCGGTGGAATGGGCGGCATGATGTAATTCAACCGCAATACCGATACAAATGCAAATCCCGCCGTACCATTGATGCCGGCGGGATTTTTTTATGCACAGTTATTAAAAAAAAGAGATGCAGCAGCTGCATCTCTTTTTCTTTTAAGATTAATTAAGGTGAGTGGTCAGTAGTGAGGTGAGTGGTCAGTAGTGAGGTGAGTGGTCAGTAGTGAGTAGTGAGACCCCTCCGCTCTCAGCACTTCGCTCTTTGCTTCATCAGGCGGGCACCTGTACTCCTTTTGCCGGAATGGTCCAGCTTCGTTTATCTTCCAGGGTGCCGAATCGGATCTGGTTGATTTCATCTCGAATAGAAAGTGACAAGTCCCAGTTTTTACTATCAAATCGCATCAATGTGACTCCATACTTGACTTCTTCGACATTGGCGACTAATGCAGCCGTTCCTGTACCGAACACTTCGATCAGATCACCGTCATCATAACGCTCGATGATTTCTTCCATAGACAACGGGCGCTCATTGACCGTGATGCCTCTGTCGCGCATAATCTCAATAGCCGATTTGCGGGTGATACCTTTCAGGATTGCGCCATTGGTAGATGGAGTGATGACTTCATCTTTGAAGCGGAAGAAAATATTCATTGTGCCGACTTCCTGCACGTACTTTCTTTGCTCAGCATCGAGCCAGAGCAATTGATCATAGCCCTGCTCACGTCCCATTTTCGATGGATACAAAGCAGCGGCATAATTTCCGGCAGTCTTGGCTTCTCCCACACCACCGATAGCCGCGCGAATGAAATGTTCCTCAACGAGCAGTTTGATGGGTTTTGGGTAGTAAGGCCCTACCGGAAGACAGATGATCATAAACTTATAGGTGAAGGAAGCGCGAACTCCTATCATTTCATCCATGGCAAACATGAACGGGCGAACATATAATGCACTGCCTTCGATTTTCGGAATCCACTCCTGCTCTAATCCAACTAAAGCATGCACAGCTTCTACGAATGTTTCTTCCGGCAATTCCGGCATACACATTCTTTTCGCAGAGGCATTCATGCGAACCGCGTGCAGTTCAGGACGAAACAATAACGGGACACCATCTTTCGACCGCGAGGCTTTCATCCCTTCAAAAATGGACTGGCCATAATGCAGTGCCATATTCATTGGATGAATGCTCATCTTCTCGACTGGTGAGATGCGGGGATTCACCCAATTGTCACCATCAAAGTCGATTTGGAACATGTGGTCCGTGATGATTTTTCCGAAGGGCAGGTTATGAAAATCGATTTCATGTACCCTTGAATTTTTCGTCAATTCTACACTTAGGTTCTTCATATCTCAAATTTCCTACAAAAATAAGGAAAAATCATTACTTTCTCATAGTCAGACGGTTATATATCTTTTTCGTCAGTTTTATTCTTATTTTTTCCAATATCTTGCAACAAAATTTGGCAAATGCTCCCCTATTCCACTTATAATATACCGGAAAACCAACTCACTGACGACCCGGGCGAAGAAAAATGGCTTTGGATGATCACCGGAAAAGCGATCGCTAAAGAACATCAGGACCTTCTGCAAAAGATCGCCTCTGCACTCCATGCGGACTTCAGTCAGGAGGTACATTGCCTCCATTTACCGGAAGGTGACACGATCTCACAAATTCGCTTTCAGCCTAAAAGGCACGGACTCGTATTAAGTTTTGGTGTTTCCCCTTCATCATTTGGTTATCAGGTTGACCTGGAAAAAGCAGGAATGGTATCCCTTGAAAACTGTACGATTATCCGCACATCAGATCTGGAGAAACTATCATCCAGCAATACAAATAAAAAAGCGCTTTGGCAGTCTATGCAGGTCTTCATGGAAAAGCATAATTCATCTGCATGAAATCACTCTTATTTGCCAGCCACAACACGCACAAGGTCGACGAAGTAAGAGCCATGTTGCAAGGTCGCTATGAGGTACTCAGTCTTCACGATGTGGGCATCACCGAAGACATTCCTGAGCCGTATGATACTTTTCAGAAAAATGCGCAGGCCAAGGCTGCTTACATTTTTAGAAAAACAGGAATTCCCGCTTTCGCGGATGACAGCGGGCTGCTGGCAGATGCACTGGGGAATCAACCCGGTGTGTTGTCTGCGCGCTATGCCGGACCACAGAAAAATTCCAATGACAATATGCAGAAGCTTTTATCAGCACTCAGTGGGATGGATAGCCGACGGGCCCGCTTTATTACCGTTATCGCCTTTCAGGTGGCGGAAGATCAGTGTCATTTTTTTGACGGAAAAGTCGAAGGCATCATCAGTGACAGTCCGCGTGGACACAAAGGATTTGGCTATGATCCTATCTTTATTCCATTGGGTTTTGATCAGACATTTGGTGAGCTGCACGAAAACATCAAAAAAGCCATCAGTCACCGGGCCATAGCCATGGCGAAATTTGTGTCTTTCCTGCATTCAACGTGATCCTGGCAGATTGCCGTAGCACGATTTTCTAAAATAAAACATCAGCGATCACAGCCATCCCAAACAGGATACTCGCAATCCCATTGGTTTCGAAGAACGCTTTATCAATGCGTTCGAGATCATATTTTTTAACGAGATAGTGCTGCCATACCAGCAATCCCATAAAGCCTAAAGCACCTATCCAATGCAAGATGCCTAACGAAGGAATCAGACTACTCTGGTACCAGGAAATGATCAAAAGCATCACAGCGCAGACCACATGGAGCCCTGCTGAAATACGTTTTGCCTTTTGCTGCCCAAATCTGCCGGGAACAGAATGAAGGCCCTGGTCGCGGTCAAACTGCGCATCCTGGAGGGCGTACAGAATATCAAATCCACTGACCCACAGCATGACCATGATGCCGTACAGTACCGGGAGCAGCTCAAACGAACCGGTCACTGCAATGTAAGCACCCACCGGTGCTAATCCGAGGCCCACACCCAGTACAAAATGACATAACCAGGTAAATCGCTTGGTATAACTGTATCCGAGGATAACGAGCAAGGCTACGGGAGACAGATAAAAGCAGAGTGGATTGAGGTAATAGGTTGTAAGGATAAAAGCTGCTGCAGATATTGAGGTGAAAATGAAGGCTGCTCGGGCAGATACAACCCCAGCGGGGATTTCACGTGTGACTGTGCGTTGGTTGCGGGCATCGATCTCCCGATCCACGTAGCGGTTGAATGCCATGGCTGCACTGCGGGCAAACACCATGCACAGGAAGACTAACAGAAACACCGTCCAGTCTATGGCAGAATCACGCACCTTGACGGCCAGAAAAAAAGACAGAAAGGCAAAGGGCAGCGCGAAAATCGTATGGGCAAACTTGACGAGTGAGAAGTAGGACTTCATGAGACAAAAATAAAAATGCCTGTAAAGAATCGCACTTTACAGGCATTTTATATTGACCCGAAACGGGCAAAAAGCTTTGATTACTTATTAGGTGTTGTAGACTTAGTAGGCGCGTTAGGATCCTTTTCTACCACACCTGCGATGTTCAGGAAGGTTTGTGCCGGTTCAGTGTTGGCATTTACGGTCACACGTTTAGCCTGCTTACCTGGCTTTCCTTTGCTGTCAAAGACAACATCGATACTACCGGAACCACCTGGCGCGATTGGCTCTGATGGCCATTTAGGCACTGTACATCCGCAACTGCCTTTAGCGCTACTAATGATCAGCGGTTCTTTTCCGGTGTTTTTGAATGTGTAGGTGTGAGAAACTTTCTCCCCTTCTGTAACGGTACCGAAGTCATAATCTTTGTGATCAAACGTCATTTCAGTCACCGGTCCGGCAGGAGCAGTATTTTGAGCTGTCACAGCAACAGGCTGGTCACCTGCATTGACTTTCTGAGGGGCGATAGCGCCTTCAGTAGGCTGCTCCAGATTCTCTCTGGCCTCTTCGCGAGCTTCTTCAGCACCGCTTTGGCAGCCGATTACCGCAACGGATGAAACCAGAACAACTAAAGCAATAAAATTCTTGAGTAGCGTCATTTTTATTGAAATTTTAATTATCAGATTTTAGATACTGCAAAATTAGCAGAAGTATACATATCTGAAAAACCTGATGTATGACTTCCTGTTAATAAGGTGTGAATCACCAGGTTAAGAATGTCTGCCCGAGCCGCATTTTCACTCGTATTAGCTTTATATTTGCATCCTTCGGTCCCGTAGTTCAATGGATAGAATAGAAGTTTCCTAAACTTTAGATGCAGGTTCGATTCCTGCCGGGACTACTTTTCCTCCCTTCTGCTCGGCATCTGTCGTCACACACTCCTCATGCAAAGACCTTTTTTCGGAATTCACCAAATCTCTTGCTGTCCTCCTGTAAGGTGACATTCTGATTCACTAAATTTGTTTTGACGACCAAGTCATTTAAACAAGCGTGTATGGATAGCGAAATTTTACAACACATCATTTTCATCGCCATAACCCTGAGCATCGCAGTGGTTTTCTCCTTTACGTTAAGGAAGGCGTTGAATATCTTTATGGACCGCTATGCTGCAAACGTTAAGGTCGACCCGACTAATTTCTCCTTTATCAAAAACAGCGTAGGGTTTATCATCTATGCCGTAGCTGTCATTTTCATTTTTTTAAAAATCCCTTATCTACGCTCACTTGGTACGGCTTTATTTGCAGGCGCAGGAATTGTAGCCATCATTGTAGGTTTTGCTTCGCAAAAAGCATTCGCCAATATCATCAGTGGTTTGTTTATTCTGATATTCAAACCCTATAAGATCTCGGATATCATCGAGTTTAAGGATGGTACGCTCGGGGTCGTGGAAGACATCACACTGCGCCATACGCTGATCAACAATTATGAAAACAGGCGGATCGTCATCCCCAATAGTGTCATCAGTGAAGAGACCATCATCAACAGCAATATCAAGGATGAAAAAATCCGTAAGCATATCGTGTTTTCCATTAGCTATGATTCTGACATTGATCTCGCCATGCAAATCATCAGTGATGAAGCAGAAAAACATCCGCATACTATAGATAACCGCAGTGAGGAAGAAATTGAAGCTGGTGAACCCGTGATCACCGTTCGTGTGATCGCACTTTCTGATTACTCTGTTGACCTGAAAGCTTACGTTTGGGCATTAGGAAGTGACACTGCCTTTGTGCTCATGTGCGACTTGCTGAAATCCATCAAGCAACGATTCGACCGAGAAGGGATTGAGATACCATTTCCTTACCGAACCATCGTTTATAAGAAAGATATGGAAGGTCCCCCGGAAAAGGAAGTCTGATTTGTTACGTAAACGCCAAACTTATCCAGCTTAAGAAGTATTGTCTCGTGCTGATTCATACTCTTTCAGAGCAACTTCATACAGGTACTTCAATGGATCGTGCGCATGCAGCAACAAAGTAGGGCTGACCACACTCTTCACTTTCCATTCCCCCTCGGGTGTCTGCAGAATTGTCTGAATCGGAATGATCTCTTCGAGATTAAACCAATCCCCTCTCTCCTTGTCAAAAACAATCCGACAGGGATAAGCGCCCTCTGAATACAAGATTCCATTCTCTAATTGCTGCAATGGTGCCTGAGACATTTGGTGTTTAGATTTCGACATGTGAAATTAAGGGTTCTTTTTTAAGCATGGGGCGGAGAGCGGAGAGCGGAGGGCATGGAGCGGAGAGCGGAGGGCATGGAGCGGAGAGCGGAGGGCATGGAGCATGGGGCTCCCGACACATCGGGATATAAAAAAATGAACAAATAAAATTATCCTTCGCTAAAGCGCGACCAGATCATTATAATTTCTCTGGATTCCCTTTCATAGAATTGAAAGGCTACCATTCCTTGATTTTAAATTTCCTGGTTACACAGACCACAGAACACCTCAAAGCCCTTCGCCCTCTGCCCTTCGCTCTCTGCCATTAGCTGCCCCAGCGAAAGGTATCAATCTCAAACCCCGCAAGATCAAGTGCCCGATCCACCACCGTAAGGCAGGCCTTTTCAATCGTATCCGCGCCGCCGTAAAAAGAAGGAATTGCGGGACAGATCACAGCACCTGCCAAAGTAAGCAGACGCATGTTTTCGATATGGATCAGACTGAATGGTGTCTCACGTGGTACGACGATAAGTTTTCTTCTTTCTTTTAAAATCACATCCGCTGCTCGCGTCATCAGGTCATCCGACATTCCATGGGCGATCCGGGCCATGGTGCCCATCGAACAGGGACAAACGATCATGGTATTGAATTTTGCAGAGCCGCTGGCAAATGGCGCATTGAAATCATCCTGTGCATAGACCCTGTGCCCGAAGGTCTCTATGGGCATGTCTTTGATTTCCAATTCCCAGTTGATCCGGGCATTTGTACTCATCACGATACCCACTTCGCTGACCTGCTCAGGTATCTGCGCCAATCGTTCCAGCAACAAACGGGCGTAGATCGCACCGCTCGAACCGCCAATCCCCAGTATGAGTTTATGCATATCTTTGTGACTTCACTGAACAAAGTAATAAAATGTCTTTACTCAGGTTTTGTTTATTCGTACCCCTTGCCTTTTTATTTCAACTCACAATAGCCCAGGAGATCAACTGGATGACGTGGGAAGAAGCAGTTGTCGCCAACAAAGCAGCGCCAAAGAAAATGTTTGTAGATGTGTACACCGAATGGTGTGGCTGGTGCAAAAAAATGGATAAGACTACCTTCAGGGATTCGGCGGTCATCGCTCGTATGAACGAGGATTTTTATGCGATCAAACTGAATGCCGAACAAAAAGAAAGCATCTACTGGAATGATAAGGAGTATAAATGGGTCGAATACAAACGAGATGGTATCAACCAACTGGCTTCTGAACTACTGGAAGGTCGATTATCCTACCCCACCTTTATCCTGATGGACAGCAAGTTTGCGAGGATCCTTATCTCCCCCGGATATATGGTCAGTGAAGACCTGATCCGGCAACTGCGATTTGCTTCTGAAGAACACTATACAACCATGAGTTGGCCGGAATTTAAATCCAAATCATAAGAAACTGCAACTCAGGGGCTTGTCAATATTACCATCCGGTTCATCATCTGATGAGGTCAGGGGCTTTCAGCTATGGTCGAAGTGCTTTATATTTGCACCTCGTTAAATGGCCCTATAGCTCAACAGGATAGAGCAACGGTTTTCTAAACCGTAGGTTCCAGGTTCGAGCCCTGGTGGGGTCACTTGTTATTACATAATACACCTGTATATCAACTGTTTACAAATTACCAACCAAAACAATACAAAAACAAAGGGGTCAGCAAGTCATCCCTGCTGCCCCTCCAAACTCTCATGAACAGATCTTGGCCTTAGACCAAATGCTCTGAGACCTTAACTTTTGAATTGCATTTAAAACAGTCGGTATAGTCGACCGGGATATTGGCCGCGAGCCATGGCATACGCTCACCCAAAATTGTATTTACCCGGTCCCGATGCAATGCGATTTCCTCCCTTGTTATGATAGTGTACTTCTCCGGGAACGGATTCGAAAGGATCATTCCGGCCAGCTTGCGCATGCTGTATAATGCAATGCACTCCGCCATCACCCGAGCCCATGCATCGTTGATAAAATCAAACGGCTGACACAGCCAGCTATTCCCGCATGCTACGCCAAGGCTGATCCGGAACCCATAGGCATAGGACGACTCATTTGCTTCAATCAACCCGTCCAATGTAGATGCGGTCAGCCCATGAGCATTGAAAAACTGATCCCATTTCTCTTTTTTTCCGCAACTGCATTTCGTCTTATTGTTCTTAGGTAGGATGCCGGCATGATCAGCCACGATCACCACCATGTATAAATCCCGCTCCGTATTATCATCCGATTGGAAGTTAAACACCTCCGGGTCGGTGAAGGTGTAAGTCCCCTTGCCGTTCACTATTGGGACATCAAAAGCAAGTATAGGCGTGCCGGACTGAAGCGCTTCCTCGTCATAAATCCCCACCTCTACATTGGTACCATTCACACCGGCAGCGTATAAAGTCACAGTCCTGATCTTAGCGATCACACCGCGGAATATTTTCGGTTCCAACCGGATAGCAAAGTATGCCTCCGGAGTGAGATTTAGTGTCACTTTGTCATCACCGACAAAACCATTAAAAGGCTCGACTTTCTTTTTCAATGGTCCGCCGATCATCTCAGCACCTAAGTCGGAGATGAATTGCTTTATCCCTGCTGACCTGGCATCAACAAGCCTCGTCCACAGATCACTGCTGGAACAATCATCAATATTCTGAGGGATCTTGAGCGGGAACCCAAACTCAGGATCATCGAGATACAATCCGGATAAAGAGGTGTTGTACCCTTCAGGCTCTTCTCCATCAATAAAGCACGGGCAGTCTGTATCGGTTAATCCTACAACATTGTCCAGGCAATCCAATAATTCAGAAGGTTCTGCCATTTCTAAAAGTCTTTGATTAAACGATAAAGGTTCTCGCCAGGGCAAAGTGTGCTGGTTCTATCTCTATGGCCCACCACTTCGACGTCTCCGATCACGGCTTTCAGTGTCTTGACCAGCCATTTAGCTGCCTTGACCTGGATATCGGGAGGAGTCTCCTTTTCATAATCCCCGATAAGGCAGATGCCCAGCGTTTTGCTGTTCTGATTTGCCACGTTGTAGCACGCTTCATCAATATCATTGGTATGGTAGATTGTTCCATCCTTGTATATTACATAGGCGTACCCAATACCGGGCCACCCCTTTGATACATGGTATCTCGCGATTGATTCAATGGTCCCATTATCAGCTGAGTGATGGATCGCGATTTGTTTGATTCCGTCCAGTGCTCGTTTTTTATATGCAGACTTTTTAGGCAATGCATCCTGAAAGTGCTGAACGGTGAAGTCGGTCGTGATTGCTGCCGGTGGGATCAGGTGCGCAAAACGCTGTTTTGTCTTGCTCCATGCCGCGGCCAGCCCATCCAGATCATCCTGTACTATTTTTGTATGCACTCCGTCATATGTCGGGTACATTATAGCCTCTTCGACACGGGAGTGACCTATATCGAGGACATGGCCAAGCTCATGCATCGCAACTTGCCATAGCTGGACGTGAAGAATGTGCTTCCCATCCTTGCTTTCCACCTTATGAATCTCGGACCATTCCTCTGATTCGTCAAAATGGATTTCGAATTTACCGGGAGGACGATGAGCCAAAACCCCCTGTGGTCCCTCAAAAGGCCATTTGTTTTCCACGCCAACCTTGGAGCCATCCGAAAGAGTAAATTCCCGCTTTCGCTCTCCGGGGTTCAGGAAATAGATTTTGATGTGAGCTTTGTGATAGTCGTTTGTTGGCTTGAATGTGATAGCCCTGCCGACCGGCTCAATAGAATCAAATGCATCCTGCCATTCGTTGAAACAATGTTCGAATGCCAGGATACATTTGAATTTATCCATCTTGGATGTGAAATTGACAATATGCCAATAGATAGAGCCGTCATCATCCGGCTGCACCTTTGGCCACTTCAATAATGAGTACCCCGCAGGAGCACTCATACACCCTATGATAGATCGGGGTTTCATCCTTAGAAGCCGAAAATGGTTTTCAGGATGAATACGATAATCATACACACAGATCCCGCGGCGATCCCTTTCGATACGAGCTGCCCTCGTGATGGATGACCCAGGTACACCTTCAGTTCAGCAGGTGAGGCGGATTGTCCTACCGGAGCAGCTGTGAGGATACGCAGCACGTTCCCGAGCGTTCCTATGATCGCCAACAGAATCGCATAGAATCCTGTTTCTGTGATCGTGCAGAAATAGCTGAAGAATGAAATGGTTTCTCCCAGTGAGCACAGGAACTCAAAGAGTCCGTCACCTTTATTCAGGAACTCCCATGCGCCTACGATGAGGGCGATAGTGTTCACGATAATGGTACGGAATCCTTTAATCTTGTCGCCAAAGAAGAAGAAAACTGCATTGATAATGCCGGATAAAATTGTTTCTAAGTTCACGATATTAAGTTTTGGTTTTTAAAAAAAGAGGGTTTGCACTCATGGCGATGCAAACCCTCCGGTTATGTACTGTGCGGAAAGTGCCTTTTTTAGACTGCCTTGTAGTGCAGAATACCGGTTTCACCTGAATCACACACCTGTGGTCCTAATTGGATACCTCCACGGAAGATGATTTTATAGTGGAACGTGCGGTAGTTACGGTCACCGGATACAGCGCACTTGGTTTGCTTCATTACGTCGAAGTAAACCGGAGTCACTGTGTTTCCGTTTCGGAACGCTAGGCGAGGAGCACGCTGCCTCCATACCATTGTGTTGTACTGATCGTCCCAACGCTCAGGGGCTTCTGATTTGAACTCGTTAGAGGCCCAGAAAGCATAAGATGATGGGTCGATGGCGAAGGTGGAGGCCAGCTCTGTCTCGGTGTCGAGCTTCTTCAGATCGAATACGATATCACCCAAAGGTGAGTTGAAGATGGCATCCACGTTGTCAGATCCTGCTGATCGGAAGTCTCCCAACACTTTTGAAGTGTAGAAGTTACGTCCGCTGATCAGGAACGGGCTGTAAAGGTTGTTGATCTGAGACTGGTAGAATATTTCTGCCAGTGCTTCAGGCTTCACTTCCCCGGATGGAATTGCGATCACATCTGGATCGGCATTGCTCCATGTATCAGGAAGTGTCGCTCCGTTGTCCTGCGAATTGGATACGAGGAAAGCAATTGCTGCCTCGTTGATAGCGTTTTCCAGGTCAACCATTGTCTTACCCATGAGGTAAGCAATTTTGTCAACACCCTTGAATACATCGTTGCAATCCACTTCGCTCACCATAAAGGATTTTGCAAAAAGCAGATTGTTTGCGATAGTAAGGGATGCGCTTTCAGTTTCTGATCCATCAATCTCGCAAGCATCCACAGTAGTTACTACTGTGTCGTCACATGATTTCAGGAACACGGCCTTGCATCCTCTGCAATTGCCGGTGTCCAGCATGACATCAACTGCATCGAAGCGGACTGTCTGACGAGTCGCGAGTGCGTTGATAGTCTCTACCGGAACATTAAATTCAGGGGTCAGTCGCTGCCCTGAAAACATCTCCTCCATCCGGATAAGAATATCGGGAAGGTTGGATGCTGTAAAATCTCCTGCGGCCATAAGGCTTTTGTTTTAGACGGTTAAAAAATTAGTCACTGATTTTCCCGTCCTCGACTAGCTTTTGATAGTGATCTTTGAGTTTGAGCATTTCTTCAGGCTTACCCTTTAGGGCGTTGAGTTCCCGCATGAAGTCCGCATTGGACTTGATCTCAGGGAAGTCGGTCGGATCATCTTCTCTTTCTCCTTCCTTCTTTTTGTTTCCTGGACTCTTGCGATCGTCAGCGACTGCGACCTTCAGATATCGCTTAGCGGTGCTGATAAGGTGGTCATCGAAGGTGATATCTTTCGTCCCTGCCTCGTTTTCTTTTGGTTTACCATTGGCATCCAATACCACGAGTTTGCCGTCGACGGTCGCTATTTTCGTATTATCATCTTCCAATTTTTCAAAAATCGTAGCGATAAGATTATTAGCGATATCGTCATCATCCGGCAGGACAAAGTTTTGGTCCTTCAAAAGTTTCTCACCATACTGCCTTGCGCCTCTGAACGTTTCAGTTCGCTCGAAGCCTTTTTTGATGGATACGATTTCGTTGTCCTTTTCCTCGATGATCTGCTTCAGTTTTTTGGTGTCATTGATATACACCTCGCTGTTCTTCACATCTTCCGGATTGGACTGTGACGTAGTTTTTGCTGCCTCTACTGCAGATTCAAAAATCTCGTCGATATCTTTTCCATCAACGCCGTACTTCTCTTTAAGCTCACGTTCTTTAGCTGTCAAAGACTCTTTAAATCCCCGGCCATGCCCTTCGGTATGACCTTTCTTTTTGGCCTGATATACCAGCTCATCAATCTTTGATTTGACGAAACCTTCTATCTCAGCCTGAGACTTAAATTCCTCACCGTCTTTGAGGGCTTCGGTGATCTCCCCCTGGCTTGTTCCGAGTACAGAAGCCAAAAACTCCTCAGATACTTCTATCATATGATTGTTAGAATTTACTCTTTGTCGTCACCTCCGCTTTCGTCGGTGCCGGCTCCTTTTTTCTTTGGAGCGTTTTTACCTCCCTTCAGAGGCTCAGGTGCCGGAGCACCTTTCTTTGAATCAACAGGAACCCATCCCTGCTTGTCGGCTTCGACTTTCTCGCCGTCGATCCATACTTTGATTTTTGGCAACTTATCCCATACTCTTGTCGAGAATACTTTGCGCTTTGGGTTGCCGTTTGCATCTTTTCTCGTGATGTGTTCGGCTTCAATTGTGCGTGGCTTATTGCTCATAGACTATTGATTATGCTGCCTCTGCAGCAGGTTTTTTCTTTTGTGATCCCAGTGGTGCAGGTGCCTGAACTTTGCCGGCCTTCATCGAAGTGGCGCCATCCAGTTCGTCCATTGGCGGATCGAAAAGGTTGAGCCATTCGAAACTGACCTGCCCGGTCAGGAGTGCGTTCTCACCCCGTGTATGATTGTGTCCGGCTGATGCGATTCGGGCGATAATGCCGTTCGCTCCGCCGAAGATGTATCCCTCAATGGTTTCGTACCACAGAGCGACATGATGTGTACCCTGAAGTCCTCGAAGGGTCTCGTAATTGGCTGCTGTCAAATCCGTGAAATCGAAATTGACCAGGTGTTTGCGATTGACCGTTTTGAGCACATTGCGAGTAATCGGCACAGTGATTGTCTCAGCCAGCGGCTTGTCACCAAATCCGATCAGGGTCGTGATCCCCGCAACATCGAAGTTCGCTCCGACTGTATGGTCAGCAGGTACGGTAGTTGCCTGAAAGTTTTTATCAGTATCATCCCATACTGCCGGGGAGACATGCACCTTCAGGATTTCACCTTCATGGAGGACATAACCTTCAGGGCAGTCAGAAAAAGACGGAGCCGGAAGGGCTGTGGGCGTACAGTCGGTGTTCGGAAAATCGGTAGGCCCGTTGTATGAAATATAGGGATCAGTTACAGCCATTAGTTTGTAGGTTTGTGATTACCTTTTAGTCGAAGCAAATTTTGCCCCTTCTGCTAATTGCTGTGCCTACATTATGTCTTTAGTTTACAAATTCCACAACGAGGCATTCGTATATCTTCCCACAGTTCCAGCATGCGCACTCAAAATCGTCACCCTTTTTTGTCGCAACGATTGATGTGTGAGTACAGACATCCTTCACTTTGGGAAGTTTTACGGCCTCAAGCGTTGCCGGCTGGTCCCGAGGGAGCGCGATTTCAGCCATGCCCTTCCACTGATCGGGGCTGATCGATGTTACTTTGGCTGGGTCGTTTTTTTTCTTCCCTTCAAACTTTGGGAACAAATTGAAGTTGACCTGGCAGGAGGATATGATAAGTATTGAGAGTAGGATAAAGTATTTCATTTGAGTTTTGGATTAAGAGTTTTGAAAAAGGAAGGGAGCCGGTTATTACGCCGACCCCCTTGTGACGATTTGTCAGGTTATCGTTTCCGTTTAAACGTCCATTCAGATTGAATCCTAATGGCCTGCGTCCCAGCTCCGCTAACGGTACCTGTGATGACCATTAAGCGGCATTTGTCAGCTGTAAACTCCGGATCATCCACATTGATGCTCTGTGTCGCCGAACCGTTTAGGTACGTTGATGACGCAGTATGCCAAAGCGTAGGAACTGATCGATTTGCATACTGGACGTACAAAGTAGCATCGGTTGCGCCCGAAAGTGAATCGGTATGGCAAATAATGTTCATTGACCCTTCAATTCCGAAGGATTTTGATAGAGCTGCAGATGCAGCACCTGTCTCAGTGCTTCCTCCGAAATACAGATACAGGGTGTCAATTGATGACGAGCTCGAAATGGTATCATTCAAATACCCGTCATACTGTCCGATAGCCTGAAAAGACAGGGCAAAGGACAGGCAAAAGGTTAATAGAAAAAATATCTTTTTCATTGTACAAAGTATTAAGTGAAAAAATTGATTAAATCCAATTCGTTGCACTTTCCGCTTAATACTTACTTGTTGCTCTTTTCCCTGAGCTGTTTGAGTTCTTCCTCTTTTATCTTCAGTTCAAGAGAGTTTAATTTGTCCTTTTTGATTTTCTCGGCTATCGACAATACAATCATCACCAGACCACCGAGGCCAGCGAGTAACCCAAGTACAGGGTTCACGTTGTCAACAATCCAATTGACGGCAAACATCAGGATCATCCCGATGGATGCAATGTAGGTGGTAGGGTCTTTCAATGCGTAAATCATAAAGGTTAGTGATTATTGTAGTACGTTTTCCCAACCCGCTTCGATAAACAGGTTTATTAGTGTGTCCGGCATTTCGTATGGCATATATCGGAAGTCTGCCGTGTGCCTCCCGAGTTTGCAGTCTCCGAGTATTCGATATGAGATACTCACATAGTCCGTACTGTCATAGTCCGAACCTATAAAGGTGAAATAGTCCACAGAAGGGAACTCAGAGACAAGTGTCCCGTATTGCTCCGCATTGACCGCTTTGAGAAAGGTAAAGCCCTGAGTGTGCCACCCGAACCCTGCCGTTAATCCGTTGAACTTGATTTTGATGTACGGCATAAACTCGTATCGGTCATTCGTTCCTTTGGCGATCAATGTTATCTGCCTGGAGTCGGAAGGATTCACAAACACCTGATACTGGAACTGTGGCTTCCATGCCTGAAGCATTGCCAGCAAGGTGTCCTGAAGATCATCTACGTTATCAGGGTATATCCATGCCTCCTGATCGCCTACGATAAAAAGCCGATCTGTGAAAAGTGGCTCATCATAGACAAAATACCCCGTTACGAACTTCGGCTCTGTAAACTCCACAGGCGTTACGCAAGTATCCTGCTGAATCGGCTGCGGAGGATGATATACAAAATCATCCGGTGCTATTGCCGGAATGAAATTGCAGGAGCAGAACAGTAAGAATATCAGGTATCTCATTGCGGCTTATATACGAGATACATGGTGAGTTGAGCGTAATCGGATACACTCGAAAAAACCAACCTGTGACGTACCGCACCCGCTGTTAGTGTAGTCGGTTCAATTGTGTTTCCTCCGGTAGTGTTTATGTCCAAATCATCAGAACCCTGATCCTCGAACCAACCACACCCATTACAAGGGGATACTTGTAACTCCCATTGAATATCAGATGGGTAGTCCTGACCCGCAATAGAATCTACTGAATAGAAGTACGATAATTTGTAGTTATCATAAAAACTCCTCGGAATGTCAATGATAAGCGTGTCATTCGTTCCCACCAACGTATCCGGGCCGAGTTCAAAAACCCATGTACCCTTTTGGTAGGTGTAAAACTTGTCGTCATCATCAGAAACGGTATAATCCGCAGTCTGAGCAACCATGCCTAAAGGCAAAAGCATCAATAAAAAAAGTAGTTGTTT
>JAUHXV010000116.1 GCA_030426765.1 Bacteroidia bacterium
CCAGACTGATCATCTCTCGCAGAAAAACTAAAAACAAGTCATAAGCAGTAAATCATAATCATGGCAAGATCAATTAAGAAAGGACCTTATGTATTTCACAAGCTCATGGCGAAAGTGGAAAAAGCCAATGCAGCGAGTCGTAAATCAGTGATCAAAACGTGGTCACGGGCATCGATGATCATTCCGGATATGGTCGGTCATACCATCGCCGTACATAATGGAAAAACATTTATCCCTGTATTTGTGACCGAAAATATGGTAGGCCATAAGCTGGGTGAGTTTGCCCCCACAAGAACCTACCGGGGTCATTCCGGAAACAGGAAATAGTAACATTCAGAAGACGCTTAAAACAAAATAATACATGGAAGCCGTTGCTAAACTCAGAAATTGCCCGATGTCCGCACGTAAGATGCGACTGGTTGCCGATTTGGTGAGAGGAAAAAAAGTAGAGGATGCTGTCAATATCCTGCGCTATACCAAAAAGGAAGCTGCAGGATGGATGGAAAAGCTGGTGCTGTCTGCCGTGACCAACTGGGAGAATAAAACAGAAGGAGCAAAAGATGTGGATGAGCACGATCTGTACATCAAAACACTGATGGTGGATGATGCCGGACATTTGAAGCGTATCCGCCCTGCACCCCAGGGACGCGCGCACCGTATCCGCAAGCATCTGAATCACGTGACACTGGTGATCGAAAACAGAATTCCGTTTGACAGTGAACTGACAGACGAAGAAGAATAACCACAGGTAAGATTTAAACTATTGAATAATATTAATTCAGGATTCTAATGGGTCAAAAAACAAATCCGATAGGTAACAGGTTAGGCATCATCCGCGGATGGGAATCTAACTGGTATGGAGGCGATGATTATGCCAACAAGGTTGTGCAGGATGATAAAATCCGTACCTACCTCAACGCGAGAATTGAAAAGGGCGGGATCGCCCATATCGTGATCGAGCGCACACTCAAACGTGTGACCGTTACGATTCAGACATCCAGACCGGGTATCATCATCGGGAAAGGAGGTTCTGAGGTAGACCGCATCCGCGAAGAGCTCAAGAAACTGACCCAAATGGAGGTCCAGATCAATATCATGGAGATCCGCAAACCTGAGCTTGACGCCAATATCGTAGCGGAATCTATCGCTAAGCAGCTGGAGGCGAGAATCAACTATCGCCGCGCCATCAAAATGGCCATCCAGTCTACCATGCGCTCTGGAGCCGAAGGCATCAAGATCCGTATCAGCGGACGATTGAACGGAGCTGAGATGGCTCGCTCTGAGGAGTACAAAGACGGAAGAACACCCCTGCACACATTCCGTGCAGATATCGACTACTCGCTGCGCGAAGCGCAAACGGTGTTTGGAAAAATCGGTATCAAGTGCTGGATTTGCAAAGGGGAAGTATACGGAAAGCGTGAGTTGACCTTAAACCATGGCGCTGACCAAGGACCGAAAGGACGCAGCGGAGGCCGAGACAGCCGTGGATATGGTCGAGATGGTGGCAGAGACAGAGGAGAGCGAGGTGAAAGAGGCGATAGAAGAGGACGCGGTGGCCGCGGAGGCGACAGAAGAGGCGGTGCCGGAGGTGGCAGAGCCGGAGGAGGAAGGAAAAAATAGTATTTCATAACCACACAGAAAAGCGGGTAATAATCGTACCTTTGCCCCACTTTTCTAAAAAGTGACCCGAAATAACAGGGAAATAATTAAAAGATCATGTTACAGCCAAAACGTACAAAGTACAGGAAGCAGCAGAAAGGCCGGAATCGGGGCTTAGCCTGGAGGGGAAGTGATATTTCCTTCGGCAGCTACGGGCTCAAATCACTCGATTTGGGAAGGATCACCAGCCGACAGATCGAATCTGCGCGTATCGCCATGACCCGCCATATGAAAAGGGAAGGGATGGTCTGGATCAGGATTTTTCCTGACAAACCGGTGACGAAGAAGCCGCAGGAAGTACGTATGGGTAAAGGAAAAGGAGCCCACGATCACTGGGTGGCCCTGGTACAACCCGGCCGTATCATGTTTGAAATAGACGGAGTGACTCCGGAAGTAGCCCGTCAGGCACTTGCTCTGGCCGCACAAAAACTCCCGGTGCAGACCGTCACAGTGGTAAGACACGATTTTATAGAAAAATAATCAGGGAAGTAATGGCAACAAAGAAGTTTATCGAATTGAACGAGATGTCAGATGATGACTTGAGAGCTGAATTGGTGCAGATCAATGTCCAGTATCAGAAACTGCGATTTGATCACACCATTAAAGGTTTGGACAATCCGGTCACCCTCAAGGACACCAGAAGGGACATCGCACGCATCCGGACGGAACTGCGTCGCCGCGAAGTAGCTGCCCTGACGCCGGAACAAACAGCGAAAAGGTCAAGAATCAGATTACGTCGTAAAAATGGGTAATGAAGTTATGAGTACTAACGAACAATCATTAAAGAAACAACGGGTGGGGATCGTCACCAGCAATAAAAGCGATAAGACCATTACCGTTGAAGTCGAGCGTAAGCTCAGACACCCGATGTACAGCAAATTCGTTAAGCGCAATAAGAAGTTTATGGCGCATGACGAACAGAATGCCTGTGGAATCGGTGACCTGGTACGCATCGTGGAATCCCGTCCCCTGAGTGCACGCAAACGCTGGCGCCTGGTGGAGATATTAGAAAAAGCGAAGTAATCCAGGTATTGACCTGACGTAAACGAGATAGATATTAAATCATGATACAGCAAGAATCAAGACTCAATGTAGCCGACAATAGCGGAGCCAAGCAGGTGCTTTGCATTCGCGTATTAGGCGGATCCGGAAGAAGATATGCTTCGATCGGAGATAAAATCGTGGTGACCGTGAAAGACGCCGCTCCGGGGGGTGTAAAAAAAGGACTGGTTTCAACCGCCGTCGTCGTACGTACCAAAAAAGAGATTCGCCGTAAAGACGGATCCTATATCCGCTTCGATGACAACGCCGTCGTTTTGCTGACCCCCAATGATGAGCCAAGAGGAACGCGGATCTTCGGTCCCGTAGCCCGTGAACTTCGTGAGCGCGATTACATGCGTATCATCTCACTGGCACCGGAAGTAATTTGATTCAATCAGTAGTATAGCATAAGACATGAGTGCAACAAAAAATAACAGCGGCCAGAAAACACCAAAGCCCTTCCTGCGAAGAGGCGATAAAGTGATCGTGGTAGCCGGTTCGGATAAAGGCAAAAAAGGCCAGGTTGTGGAAGTGATCCGCGACAAGCAACGCGTGATCGTGGAAGATGTAAACATCGTAAAGAAACACCGCAAACCCACGCAGAACGAACCAGGAGGTATTGTAGAAATACCTGCCCCCATCCACATTTCCAATGTGATGTTGATCGACCCGAAATCCGGGGAGCCCACACGCGTTGGCCGAAGACAAGAGGACGGCAAGAGCGTCCGCTATGCTAAGAAATCAGGAGAAATCATTAAGTGATGAGCTATACACCAAGATTAAAACAATTTTACGATGCAACCGTAGCACCTAAGCTAAACGAACAGTTTGGGTATACGTCTGTCATGCAGATCCCCAGAGTACTGAAGGTTTGCCTCAACCAGGGTATCGGCGATGCGACACAGGATAAAAAACTGGTAGATGTCTACCGGGAAGAACTGACGACCATCGCAGGACAGAAAGCTGTCGGCACTATCGCTAAGAAGTCCGTGTCTAACTTTAAATTGAGAGAAGGCATGCCGATTGGCGTACGCGTCACACTGCGTCGTGAGCGAATGTGGGAATTTCTGGATCGTCTGATCACCGTCACCCTGCCAAGGGTACGTGACTTCCAGGGCGTAAATGATAAGAGCTTCGATGGTCGTGGTAACTTCTCCATGGGCGTGACTGAGCAAATCATTTTCCCGGAAATCGATCTCGATAAAATCACAAAAATCAATGGGATGGATATCACCATTGTGACCTCAGCAAAAACAGACGCTGAAGCTTTCGCCCTGTTGAAAGAACTGGGTATTCCGTTTAAAAATCAAAATAAATAACAACACCGATATGGCAAGGGAATCATTGATCGCGAGAGAAGCCAAAAGAAAAAAAATGGTGGAGAAATACGCTGAATTGCGCAAGCAACTCAAGGCGGAAGGCAACTGGGACGCATTGGATAAGTTGCCGCGCAACTCTTCCAAAAAGCGCCTGCACAACCGTTGTAAACTCACCGGAAGACCGAAAGGGTATATCCGCAAGTTCGGACTGTGCCGCGTGAAGTTCAGAGAAATGGCCCTCGGCGGAATGCTTCCGGGTGTAACAAAAGCAAGCTGGTAATTTTTATATAAGCAGAACAGAAGTATTTATTCATGGCAGTTACAGATCCAATCGCAGATTACCTCACCCGTATCCGGAATGCCCAGCAGGCACGCCACCGGGTGGTCACGATACCCAATTCAAAGCTGAAGCGCGGGATTACAGAAATCCTGTACAAGCAAGGGTATATCCACAAATACGCTTTCCACGGGGAAGGCAAGGATGCAGTGATATCTATCGCTATCAAATACGACAGCGAAACAAAAGAGCCTGTGATCCGCGAACTGGGCCGGCTCAGTAAGCCCGGATTGAGAATGTTTGTATCGCACTCCGAATTACCCCGTATTATCAACGGGTTGGGCATTGCGATCATTTCCACTTCTCATGGATTGATGACGGACAAAGAAGCCCGCCAGCAAAACCTGGGTGGAGAGTGTCTCTGCTACGTATATTAAGAAACAGACAATTTAGACCTTAACACTAAAAACAACAGATCGTGTCAAGAGTAGGTAATTTACCAATCAGTGTACCAGGCGGCGTCGACATCAATATCGCCAAGAGCAACCTGGTGACCGTCAAAGGACCCAAAGGTTCACTGGTCGAGCAAATCGATCCGGATATCGCCGTCAAAATGGATGATGGACAAGTGACCCTGAGCCGACCTTCTGATCAGAACAGACACAAGTCCCTGCATGGACTATCCCGTGCCCTGATCAACAACATGGTCGTGGGCGTCACAGAAGGGTTTACCAAGACACTCGAACTGGTCGGTGTTGGATACAGGGTTACCAATACAGGCAATCTCCTGGAAATCATCGTGGGGTATTCACACCCGATTTATTTCTACGTGCCTGATGAGATTAAAGTTGAAACGAAATCAGAGAAAGGGGCAAACCCAATGATTATCCTGAGTTCGTCCGACAAACAACTCCTCGGACAGGTAGCGGCGAAGATTCGCGCCTACAGAAAGCCAGAGCCTTACAAAGGAAAGGGTATCCGATACTCAGATGAAATGATCAGAAGAAAAGCAGGAAAAACATCCGGTAAATAATAAAAAGAGCAAAATCGCTCCAGTAGTATGGCATTATCAAAAACAGCAAGACGCAAGCGCATCCATATGCGGATCCGCAAAAAAATGGAGGGTAGCAGCACTACACCCAGATTATCCGTGTATCGCAGCAATAAGCAGATCTATTGCCAGCTGATCGATGACCACACAGGTACCACCCTGGCTTCAGCTTCTTCAAATGACGAAGGAGTCTCCGGTGGCAACAAAGCCGATGTGGCCAGAAAGGTTGGTGAACTGATCGCTTCCAGAGCGCAATCCATCAATGTCTCTAAAGTCGTGTTTGATCGTGGTGGGTATTTGTTCCACGGCCGCGTAAAAGCTTTAGCGGAAGGTGCCCGTAGTGCCGGACTTCAATTTTAATCCAAATTTTCAATAAGGACTTATCGTGAAAGATTCAACAGCCAGAGTAAAAGCATCAGAGACCGAACTCAAAGATAAAATGGTCGCCCTCAACCGCGTTGCGAAAGTGACCAAAGGAGGACGTACGTTTTCATTTGCCGCGATCGTCGTGGTAGGTGATGGTCAGGGAACCGTAGGACAGGGACTTGGCAAGGCTCGTGATGTACAGGAAGCTATCGCCAAAGCTGTCGATGATGCTAAAAAGAATCTGGTCAAAGTGCCGATTCATAAAGGCACGATCCCACACGAACAGTTGGGCAAATACGGCGCCGGACGCGTGCTGATCAAGCCAGCCTCTGATGGTACTGGTGTAATCGCCGGAGGTGCCATGCGCGCGGTACTGGAAAGCGCCGGAATCCACAACGTACTGGCCAAGTCCATGGGATCATCAAACCCACACAACGTGGTGAAAGCGACCATCAATGCGCTGACGTTATTACGCAGTCCGCAGCAGGTAGCCAAACAGAGAAAAGTAAGCGTGGAAACAGTTTTC
>JAUHXV010000117.1 GCA_030426765.1 Bacteroidia bacterium
TGAGCAGCCCTGCTTTTTCGGTGACATCTACAAATTTTCCATTGTCATTGCGAAACAATTGGTTGGACTCAAACGGAGTTTCGGGCGTTGTGATTCGTTTGACACTGCCATCCGGTTGCTCCCTGACTCGAAGTTTGCCGGCATCCTTAAAACCAATTCTGTGGTTCAGGATGAATACATCCAGATCCCCGTCGCGATCAAAATCAAAAAAACAAGCCTGATTGCTATCACTATTGTCATCAAGACCCAACTCTACCGCCTGTTCTTCAAAATAAGGAATCAGCTTTCCTCCAACCGGTTTATTTCCCATGTTGATATACAGGAAATTCGTTTTTAAACCATCATCTGTTTTACTCGTTCGGCAACTGTATAAGTCAAGACGTCCGTCTCCATTGACATCGGCCATATTAACACCAGTTTTAAACCCCTCTAGTCCGGGAACACCCGCAACTTTGGTAATGTCTATGAACGTAAAATTTCCCTGATTAAGAAACAAACGATTTGGACCGAAGGAAGTAGCAAAATACAGATCAGGTAATCCATCTCCATTAACGTCTCCCGCAGCCACACCACATCCATTATAGATGTATTCATAGGTATATATATTGTAATTGTAGTCTTCCTTAAACTGATTCGAATATTTTATACCTGTTACCTCAGAAGACATCAAAGTAAATCGAGCAGATACTTCCGGAAGCGTTTCAGATACTGGTTCAATTTCACCTCCGGAAGACGTATTTTTCTCACAGGCTGCAAACAAGGACAAGAGGGAAATATATAGTCCCGTCTTAAAAATCTGATTCAATGACAACATCATATTGCTTTTTAATGCCATAATCGTGTACACTTTCATTCGGCCAGGGGTAGGGGATTAGATCTCTTCGGACAGCTCAATCTGTTCCTACACTCACTGATTTAGAAGCAAATGTAATTCAATATTCCCTTTGTTATTGCCGGTGAGAATAGCCTTTTGTCCTCCAGCCAGTTGAATTATGCTCATTTCCCTGACTTCCTGTTGGGCCCAAAACCCGTGATTTCGATTAGGTTCAAACTGAAAAGACCCATCAGGTTGCTGCAAGAGAAGGGTTCCGTTTCCTGCATCCATTTCCCCGGTTTCTGTTTCGAAATAGCTGAAGTTTCCGGCCATAAGAATGTCCTTTCTGCCATCGCTATCGAAGTCCGCAGTAAGGATCGCCATCATCGGGCTGAATTGAGACGAATAGGGGAGATCCTGCTTTTGAAATGAATCTCCATCGTTTATCAACAGCATGGTTTCAAAAGTATGGGCATAAAGGTGTTGACTATTTTGAATCTGTTCTTTTGAAAATATTTCATTCATTTTAGCCCTGGCATAGGGGGCATAGCGGGTAAATTTCTTTTTCAAGACAGGAAGCTGAGCGATCATTTGATCTCTTCCGGCAAAAGGGTACTGATGACCATCCGCGTAGTAACTCATGACAGGGTCCAGTGAGCCATTTCGATCAAAATCATCTGCGATAAGTGTGACAGGGGTTGCAGGTGTTGCCTTCAAACGATGATTAAGGCCAATATTGCCGGCGATGAAATCAAGATCGCCATCATCATCAATGTCCTCAAGTGTGATGGATTTCCACCATCCATGCACTTGGTCCAATCCAAAATCAGTGGTCCGATCCTGTATCGTTTTGCCATCAAATGAAAAAACCAATACCGGCATCCACTCACCCACGATGACTATTTCCGGAAAACCATCTGCATCGAGATCTCCGGAGGTAATGTCAGTGATCATCCCAAGGCGCCCGGTGTAGGGTAGGACGGACTTATCAGCGATGCTATATCTGCCATCTTCATTGATTAGCAGATAACTGATCGGTATCTCCGGGAATCTACCGGGGACATTTCTGGCACCGATCAGAATATCCATATCCTGATCACGATCAATATCCACCGCATGAATTGCCCCTACATTGGCCCTGATCTCAGGAAAACTTGTATCGCGTATGAAATTTCCTTTCCCATCATTCTTATACATCCTTGTTGTATACAGCCTATCTCCAACGGGTAAAGCATTGCCTCCGGAAGCAACTATCAGATCAAGATCTCCATCGTTGTCGATATCCGCCATCAATGCATCTGTATCTTCAAAATCCTTATCGATTATAAATGCGTCATTTGATATTGCTGTAAACCTGCCCGTTTCATTTTGCAACATAACTGTGCTCGCATACCCGGCTCCGTTACCGACAAAAACATCTTCCAGATCATCTCCATTGACATCCCCGATGGTCAGACACGGACCCTCTGCCGATAACTTATAGGGAAGCAGTTTTTCACGCTTGAAATCATTGAAAGGCAACTCATCATGTCGCCATTTAATTCGGCTTGCATCAGATAAAAAATATGCATTTACAACATTAGTACGTGGTATCGCACTTTTTTCACCCATGCCTCTTTTCCAAACGAACCGCTGATTGATATTTGGAGATACAATTTTTTCTCTGGCACCATCAGGCCAGGTGATGCACATCGAGTCAACAGTTTTGGTTTCGCCCAATCCAAAATGAACGACTGCTTCCGAGGTGGAAAGGAATCCTTTGTTGGGAGAGATTTCTTCAACAGATCTTGTATCTCCGGAGTACATTTCTACTACAGAACCTATACCTTGCGTATTTGATGATTTATCCTCAGCCTTAACCTGAATCCACTGGCTGTTTTGAAGATCATTTCGATAGACAAAGGCCGGTGCGTTGATATTGCTCACGACAATATCCAGATCACCATCCTGATCGAAATCAGCATACGCGGCGCCTGTGGAAAACGACGGATGGTGCATGTGCATCGCTTCCGTGACATTGTCAAATCCACATTGTCCGGTATTGACAAACATATAATTGCTGATCTTCTGATCTGGGATATACTGAATAAATGTTTCGATGTCTGGAAACCGTTGAGAAGAGAGTCCTCCGGTTTTGGCAATCGAATCCCTGAAGAAGTTCATATAATCCAGGTTGGTCACATCCTTTCGATAGCCATTGGTCACATACATGTCCGGCATGCCGTCGTTATTAAAATCTGCAAACAAAGGCGACCAGCTCCAATCTGTGCTTGAGATTCCCGCAAACTGACCAATTTCTGAAAACGTGTTATTCCCGTTGTTCAGCTGAAGCATATTTCTTCCCTGTTGCCTGCCATACCCGTATTGTACCAACAGATTATACCGGTCGTCGTGCATGACGTTGGCCAATTCCTTATAGCGTATGTGATCTTCGGCTTTCATATCCAGCACAACAAGGTCAGGTAATCCGTCAGCATTAATGTCCGCCATGTCAGCGCCCATACTGTTTTGACTGGTGTGCTTCAGGTACTCCGAACAACGATCCGTAAACGTTCCGTTGCCATTATTGATATATATGTAGTCCGGTTCGATATAGTCGTTTGCCACATAGAGATCCGGCCAACCGTCCTGATTGATATCGCGGCAGGTGACACTAAGACCAAATGCGGCACTGATCAACCCTGCCTGAGCGGTGATGTCGGTAAATTTTCGACCATCATTCCGATACAACCGATTGGATTCAAATGGGGTAGAGGGCGTCCTTATGCGACTGATAGTCCCATCCTCATTCTGTTGAGCCCGTATCCGGGTGGCATCCGCAAAATCAACGCGGTGATTGAGGTAAAAGACATCCAGATCACCATCGCGGTCGAAATCGAAATAGCAAACATGATTTGTATTGCTATTGTCATCTAACCCAAATGCCAATGCCTGGTCGATGAAGTGTGGTACCTCCACTCCGTCCAGCACCTGATTGCCCTGATTGATGAAAACGAAATCCGTCTTCTTTCCGTCATCAGATTTGCTGGTACGACAACAATGTATATCCAAGCGGCCATCGCCGTTTATGTCCGCTATCGCAACACCCGTTTTGTAGCCATCTGCGGCTTCCACTCCGGCAAGGGCAGCCACCTCTTTAAATTGAAAATTTCCCTGATTGAGATACAATTTATTTTTACCGAAAGCAGAGGCGAAATAGAGATCTGGCCTGCCATCACCATTCACATCACCGGCGCTGACACCACATCCGTTGTACAGGTACTCATAGGTGAAGATGTTGTAATTATAGTCTTCCCTGAGCGTATTGGAAAAATCAACACCTGTTTCCGCGGCAGATAGCAAACTGAATCCATCATAATGCACCACGGGCTCACCATTTTCCACTTTTGAGGGTGGATCATTCTGACACCCTACTATACCTACCAGATAAATTATTGCGAAACTCACCTTGACTATGCAGAATACCGGCTTGTATTTCATTGATCCAATACGTAGTGTGATACGGGTAAAGATACAATCCCATTTAAAGGAAAGTAGCATGTCAGCCTGAAAGAGCAACGGCCTGTCGTCATTGCATTTTCCGGAAAGCCATGTCCATTCTGTTTCGCAAGAGGAAGGCAGGGCTGACACCGCAGCTTCTGATGGCCGCATGGATCAATGGCAAAGACTTACCTTTGGCCCATATGAACCTTAACCTTACGCGAAATATCATCTTTTTTGATATCGAATCCACTGGCCTTAATGTACTGCGGGATCGGATCATCCAGCTTGCACTTGTACGTTACCATCCTGATGATCCTCAACCGATTGAAAAGGTGTACCTGATCAATCCTAAGATGCCTATTGCTCCTGAGGCAGTAGCGGTCCATGGCATCACCTACGAAGATGTAAAAGATAAACCCTCGTTTGACCAACTGGCAAATGAAATTTATGAATTTATCGGTGATGCGGATCTGGCCGGATATAACTCCAATCGATTTGACGTGCCTCTTCTGATGGAGGAATTTGCACGTGCGGGAATAGATTTTGAATTAGAGGGTCGGCGAACAATCGATGTACAGCGGATTTTCTACAAAATGGAACCCAGAACCTTGGCTGCCGCGTATAAATTTTACTGCCAGCAGACGCTGACCAATGCACATGACGCGCTGGCCGATGTGCGGGCGACCGTAGAGGTCCTGGACGGCCAGCTCCGAACATATGCGGATGAAGATTATGAAACGCCGGATGGTGAAGTGGTACCAAAACCGATTAGAAATGATGTGCAATCCCTGGATGCATTTACCAATGATCTGAATATTGTTGACGTAACGCAGCGATTGAGGTACGATACTGACGGTACCATCGTTTTTAATTTTGGCAAATACATGGGAAAACCGGTCGCAGAGGTTTTATCTCGTGACAAACAATACTATCAGTGGATGCTGGATAAAGAGTTTTCCTTTCAGGTAAAAAAGATAATTAAACGCCTTGTTGAAGATTTTGAAAAAGACGCCTAAGCTACTGCCCATCTATCGGGTAATGGGTTGTCTGCTGCTCCTGGTGGTCTGTGCACGATGTAACACAAAGGTGGAAGGCTGCCTCGATCTGAATGCCAGTAATTTCGATTTCGAAGCAGAGAAAGCCTGTGACGATTGTTGTGATTACCCCAGCATGGTGGTGTCCCTTTCACAAAAATGGAATGAAGACAATTTTTCAAATGCGGATACCTTGTATGATATGCATGGCATGCCTTACATCATCCAGGATTTGAAGTATTTTTTATCATCGTGGGCCTGGCGTTCGACAGAAGGTGATGTGTATACTGTAGATAGTGTTTCTGCACCATGTAACCAGACTTTATTAGAATTCACACCGGATATCCTGACCATCGACACACGACAGTTTAGTTATACACTTGGCACCATCCGGGAAGCACCGTTGATTGATTCTGTAAAACTGGTTGTAGACCTTGTGGAAGATTTCAGCTGCCTGGACCCGGATGATCCGGCAACGCCTTCCAATGTCACTGATCAGAGTCCTATGTGGAATCCTGCCACAACCTCACTTGAAACAGGCAGGATGGTTTTACAGCGCGATCTGGCATCTGTAACCTATGATACGGTCTACTTCACAACCAAGGTCGAAATTAGCCTTCCGTATAGTCTGCAACTGCGAAACGGTTTTACTGAGCAGTTTAATCTGACGGTCAACTATGCCGAATGGTTTAGCGAGGTGGATGTAGATAATCTGGCTTCGTTCAGCACCTCTGTTGAGACCCATATAGCCGGAAGCATCACGCCCACTGAGTGACGGATACGTGACAAAACATAACCCTATTTAAAGCGTTAATTAGTAAACATTCTAAATCACTTATGAAAAACACATT
>JAUHXV010000118.1 GCA_030426765.1 Bacteroidia bacterium
GAATTTATCGTCTGTGATCCGCGGATGGATAACCGGATTTTTGATGCCTGGGCCCTGTCCGTTGACGATATAGAAGGTGACCACCATTCCGATGGAGGCAAAAAGCACCGTCAGCTCGAAGGAGATAGGCACAAAAGAGAGGATTGGCCAGTAAGGCTTACCCCCAAAAATGTTTGGCCAGTCTCTGGTAAAAATCCAGGTCATTCCCAGGAATGCCGTGAGTGTACCGGTGAGTCCAAACACAAATCCTCCGATGTGCAACCTCGACTCTGCAAGGCCCAGCAAAGGATCCAACCCGTGAACGGGAAATGGGGTTAAGACATCCATGATATCCAGATGATCTGCGTTGGCCTGTTTAACGGCTTTCTTCAGATCTTCTTCATCATCGTACAATCCAAATAATATGTTTTTATCTCCGTGCTTCATGATCTATCGGATCACTAGTGTTAAAAATGTTCAATTAATGATGTGTATTTCCATGTGCGCCTCTGTGACCAGCTCCTTCCAGTGCCGCCTCACCCTGCGCGATTTGTTGCATCGTAGTATTTCCATTGGTTGTGACATACTGATCGCCTGAACTCTTCAGGATGTGCTTGATCTCCGCGATGGCCACCACAGGGGCGACGCGAACGAATATCAGGTAGAACACAAAGAAGATTCCGATGGTCCCGACATAGATGCCGATCTCCACGATAGAAGGAACGTAAAAACTCCAGCTGGAAGGCAGATAATCGCGGGCGAGTGTAGTCGCAATGATCACAAATCGCTCAAACCACATACCGATATTGACAAAGATCGACATGAAGAAGGTCATCGTGACATTCCGGCGGATCTTCTTCGACCAGAACAATTGTGGCGAAAGCACATTGCAGGTCATCATACCAAAGTAGGACCACCAGTATGGACCAAGTGCTCTGTTGAAGAACGCAAACTGCTCATAGACATATCCGGAATACCAGGCGATGAAAAGCTCCGTGAGGTACGCTACCCCAACGATCGTTCCGGTCACCAGGATGATCTTATTCATCGATTCGATGTGACCGATGGTAATGTAATTCTGAAGGTTAAGCACTTTCCGCGTGATCACCATCAGGGTCTGCACCATGGCAAATCCTGAGAAGATCGCTCCCGCAACGAAATACGGCGGGAAGATCGTGGTATGCCATCCCGGAATCACAGAGGTGGCGAAGTCAAAACTTACAATCGTGTGTACGGAAAGTACAAGGGGTGTAGCCAAACCGGCGAGTACAAGTGACAAGGACTCATGGCGCTGCCAGTGTTTGGCTGATCCTGTCCAACCAAAAGACAGGAAGGTGTATAACTTTTTACGGAAGCCTTTTGCGCGGTCTCTTACCGTGGCAAAATCAGGCACCAGTCCGGTGTACCAGAATAAAAGCGATACAGTAAAGTAGGTCGAGATCGCAAATACGTCCCAAAGAAGTGGTGAGTTGAAGTTAGGCCAGATCGGACCCCGTGTATTCGGATACGGGAAGAAAAAGAACACGACCCAGATCCTTCCTACGTGGATGGCGGGGAAAAGGGCTGCACAGATTACCGCGAAAATCGTCATCGCCTCTGCGGCGCGGTTTACGCCTGTACGCCATTTCTGACGGAACAGAAGCAGGATCGCGGAGATGAGCGTACCGGCATGACCGATACCGATCCACCAAACGAAGTTGGTGATATCCCATCCCCAGCCGATGGTTCTGTTTAACCGCCAGGTACCAATACCAACCCAGATGGTGATGATAATACTTACGATTCCCCAGGTAGCAGCCATTAAGGCCACTATAAAAGCCAAAGTCCATGCTTTGCCTGGTGCCCGTTCCGTAGGTGAACAAAGATCTTCCGTGATCTGGTGGTAGGTCTTGTGCCCTTGTACTAAGGGTTCTCTGATCGGTGATGTAGGTGCTGCACCCATATTTTAAAGTCTAATGATAGTAGTGTTATCGTCTTTCATTTGATCATCCGGTCATCAGGCATCTACGCCCTCAGCCTTGTTTATTACTCGTGCCTGGTAGTTGACGCCTGAACGTGTATTGACTTCTTCCAGGACGACATAGTTCAATGGTGATTCAAGTTTTTTACTGAGCTCACCTTCCTTATTGTTACTGTCACCAAATGTAATCGCTCCAGTCGGACACGCTGTCTGACATGCAGTCTTCACATCGGCATCGCGCAGTACACGTTCTTCCGTCTTCGCTCTCAGCTTACCTTCCTGAATACGCTGTACGCAGAAACTGCATTTTTCAATCACACCACGCGCGCGAACGGTCACATCCGGATTGAGGACCATACGGGTAAGGTTGTCGCCACCGTATGGAATATCATCGCTGTCGGACTCCAGTCCAAGGTCAGCTTCGTTGATCGGCCAGATATCCGCTGCATTGTAATCGAGCCAGTTGAAACGACGCACTTTGTATGGGCAGTTGTTTGCACAGTAGCGCGTACCCACACAACGGTTGTATGCCATCTGATTCAAGCCTTCTGCGCTGTGGTTGGTCGCGTTGACCGGACACACGTTTTCACACGGGGCATTGTTGCAGTGCTGACACATCATCGGCTGATACACCGTACTTGGGTTGTCTACATCGCCATAGTAGTAGCGGTCAATTCTGAGCCAGGCCATTTCGTGGTGGCGGCTGACTTCACGCTTTCCGACTACAGGAACGTTGTTTTCGGCCATACAAGCCACTGTACAAGCTCCGCACCCTATACACGCATTAAGGTCCACGTGCATACCCCATTGATGTCCCAGGGCATATGTGTCATCATGGCCGGGATAAACCTGCTTCGTATTCAGCTGCTGGTGATGGTGTCGCTCTTCCTGCAGATCATGGGCAAATTCTTCCACATGATCGAGGTGGCTCTTCCGTATGATCGTTCTGTTGACCAGCGAACCCTGAAAGCCCTGATCTACCAGACCATAGGTCATATAGACTGTTGCGGCTTCATCCGCATTGATCGTTTCTTTTGTTTTGGCATCCTCGGCGGTCACACCCATCGTGTGGTGATACTGCACGCAGGAGAAGTAATCTTCTTTGCCTTTTTTGCCGGAAACTGAAACTCCGGAGGCGTAGTACTGCATCAGTCCGTCACTGTCGGTTGACATCCATGGATGTACATTCACGCCGACATTGATGCCGGCGCGGCCTGTGGCTGTACGTCCGTATCCCCGCGCAAGCGCAAAGGTCTCCGGTGTTTGTCCGAATTGTTTGACGACAGGCACCTTCAGAGTCTGCTCTCCGAGCGTCACTTCCACGAGGTCTCCGTCTTCCAGGTTTTCGTGGGCCAGGAATTTACGTGTACCGTCAAAGTGAACCGGAAGTGCGAGGTAGTTACCCCATGCACAACGCGTCACCGGATCCGTCATTTCCTGCAACCATGGGTTGTTGGCATCCTGACCGGAACCAATCGCCACGGTCTCCATAAACGTAATCTCTGTTCCGGTGCCCGGTTTGGTGATGTTCGAAGCAACAGAAGCGAGATTGTTCGTATAGGAAGCGCCGGATGCTTCAGGTGTATAGGTATGGACACCATCGTGAAGCAGTTGATTCCAGGCTTCTTCTGTAGCACAATGTGAAGACCAGTTTTTCTTCAGGTATTCATGGTAAGGTTGTTCCTGAGCAAACAGGGAGTCATTTCCACCAATCCATTTCAACAGGCTCGCCTCGCGCTGTCTGGTATTAAACAGTGGTGAGATCGTGGGCTGAATCATACTGATGTGGCCTCTGACCGGCTCTGCATCACCCCATGATTCAAGCGCATGATGAGAAGGCGCCAGCGCGCGGCAATGTGCGGTTGTTTCATCTGTTGCAATAGCTGTGCTGATGGTCAGGCCAACACTTCCCATCGCTTCGGCAAACTCAGCGCCGTAAGGAAGTTCATATACCGGATTAGCCCCTAACACAATCAGTGCATCTACCTGTCCGCTTTTCATGGAGGACATCAACTTAGCGACGTCGCTTTCATCGCCCTGACGCTGCAGCGAGTAGTGATTGAGATCAACAGTACTGCCTTCATTGCCCAGCAGGTGGTTGATTGCGCAAACCAGTGATTGTTCGGCGATATTGTTAGAACCGGATACCACCAGGCTTTTTCCTGAAGCGGCCAGCAGTTCTTTTGCAGTTTTATCGATAGATTCTGTGACAGTCGCATTTAATTGAGGAGCGGAAACTGTGGATTCACCTTTTGCTGAAGCGATCTGATTGTAAAGTCGTGCGAGTACGGCTCCTGCCTCACTTGGTTTGATCCGCACGCGGTTGTCCGCATTGGTACCGGACAGGGACATGTAGCTTTCAAACTGAATGTGACGGGACATCTTTGCCTTTTTCACATCATCAATTTTACGACCGGCTGCATATTGTCTGGCGTATTGTATTGGGGATATCCATGTGCCGAGGAAATCGGCCTGAACGCTGACGATCACATTAGCTTTATCAAACTGGTATCCCGGGATCATAGAGACACCATACATCAGTTTGTGCGCACGCAGAATGGCGGCAGATGATGATGGGTCGTAGGTGACGACGCTTGTATTGGGATATTTCTGTTGGAAATCTTTAACCACCTGTTTTTCAGTAGGACTCAGCATCGTGTGCGACAGGAGAGCGATTTTGCTGTCAGCGGTTAATGTACCGCCTACCAGATCATCGATTTGTTTCCAATCCGCATCAGCAAATTCGCCATCCTCGTTTCTGAGTTGCGGATTTCTGAGGCGATGTGTGTCGTACAAACTAAGAACTGACGCCTGTACGCGTGCGGATGTTCCTCCACCGGTGATTGGGGAAAGGCTGTTGCCTTCCACTTTAATGGGCCGGCCTTCGCGGGTCTTCACCAGGATACTGCAATAGTCCCCACCCTGCACGAAAGACGATGCGTAATAATTGGCTACTCCAGGGACCAGGTCATCCGGTTTGGTCACAAATGGAATGGCTTTTTTCACAGGAATCTCACAACTGGCGGCGATGGTCGCTGCGCCTACACTAAACCCGAGGTATTTGAGAAAATCCCTTCTACCGGTTTTAGCGGAAGCAAACGATCCGCCCTGGGCCAGCGTGGAAGCGATAGATGCATCGGGCATCTCCTGTGAGGCTTGTTCGATGAACTGCTCATCACGTCCTAAGTCTGCTGAGCCAATCCAAATATCCTTGTATGATGTTTGATCTTTCATGATCTGTATTAAGTTCTGATGATGATTTCGAAAACCGGGTTAAACAATCAATAATGACATTTCTGGCACTCGAGGCCACCTATATCTTCGACAGTCACTTTTGATCGCTCTCCCTTGGATATCGCGTCATGATATTGCTTATACGTAGTATAGTATTCGTTGCCTGTAAACTGTACTTCTGTCTCACGGTGGCAGTTGATACACCAGCCCATGGATAATGGTGCATACTGGTACATGAGATCCATTTCCTCCACTTTTCCATGGCACTGCTGGCACTCCAGCTTACCTACATTGACGTGCTGGGAGTGATTGAAGTATACGTGATCCGGAAGCATGTGGATTCGCGTCCATTCAATTGGACCGGCCACGCTTTCTTTCAGGTCATTGGTCAGTGAAGACTCGATCCCTTCCCATTGTTCTTCCACAGTGCGCTCTCCTTTGCGATCCAGTGAGGTGAGATCATTGTCTTTCATGTAGGTCTCTCCGATCCATTTGGTATAGATTGCTTTGATCTCTTCATTGGAGAGCTTATCGTAATCTTCGATGTATTTATCTGTCAGTGGGTCGTAGCCGATCGAGGCAAAAACTTTGGTGAGTTCTTCGGTACCGTATGTACTTCCCTTTTCAATGGCTTTGTGGCAATTCATGCACGTATTGGCCGCAGGAATGGAGGCGTGCTTGCTTCGGCGAGCGCCGTCATGGCAGTACTGGCAATCGATGCCCTGGATACCGGCGTGGGTGGCGTGAGAAAATTTAATGGGTTGCTCCGGCGCATAGCCTTGCTGGCGACCAAAGGAAATGCCGTTGTTGACTGTGGTATACCCCCCTAAAACGACGAGGG
>JAUHXV010000032.1 GCA_030426765.1 Bacteroidia bacterium
CGATATGGCACGCTTGAAAAGTGAACTCCAGCAACATCACCACGATCTTTATGGCGCTTCCCTCAAGGAAAAGATGGTGGCGCGTAGTCCTGATATAGCGAGAAAAATGTCAGGTAAAAAAGCAAAGCTGATGAATGCTTTGCAGTCAAATGTTATCACCGGCAGAATAGTCAAGTCAGTGCTTGGCCTGGATGCCAGACGAAAGCTTCCAACGTATGCCGAGTCTACCTGGACAATGTCGCGCGGAAAAGAAAACTCTCTGGATGATGCAAAGACACCTGATGTTATCCTGTTAGCTGACACCTATACCGAGTGTCATCATCCGCAGTCAGGCTTGGCAGCAATCCGGTTGCTCGAACATTTAGGTCAGCGTGTACTACTCCTCAATGCGGGATGCTGTCAGCGTCCGCGTATTTCGCATGGTTTTCTGAAAGAGGCACAGGAACGCCTGGTACCTGTTCTTGAAAAACTTAAGCCATGGTTGTCCAAAGAAATTCCAATCGCCGTACTCGAACCGGGTTGTGCCTCAGCCTGGACAGATGATATTCCGGATCTGATCACTGACAGAACTTTAGCTGAAGCATTGAAGAAGATCCGGACGTTTGAATCATTGTTATTGGAAGTCATGCAAAGATCCAAAGATGCCTCCTCGCGAATTCGACCCATTGCTTCTGAAGTTGTCGTTCACGGACATTGTCATCAAAAATCCATCTTCGGTATGCGCGATATGCAATCCATCTTTGCGCACTGGCCGGAGGTAAAATACACGGAGATCGACAGCGGTTGCTGCGGAATGGCAGGGTCCTTTGGGTATGAGGCTAAACATTATGAATTGTCGAAGAAAATGGCAGAGCGCGTACTGATTCCGGCGGTAAACGATCACCCTGACGCGCTGGTGATTGCCAACGGATTTAGTTGTCGGCACCAGATAGAAGATTTTTCCGGTCGCCAGAGCGTCCATATCGCGGAAGCTTTTGAGGTGGTGGAAACAACAAACAAGAGAAATACAACACCACATGTCCGGATTTAAATATCCTCCTACAGCGGACAGAATAAAAGGACTTCTGCAGGCCGGAAGGTTTATAAGAAATCCTATATCCATCATTGATCAGACGGTCGTCGATTACGGAACGACGTACACGTTTTATATGGGGGGTATGCAAAAAGCAGTGCTGACCACAGACCCGGAAGCCGCGAGACATGTTCTTCAAAAAAATCACAAAGCATATGAGAAGTCTGTTATTGTGACAGATATTCTTGGAAAATATGTGGGCCATGGATTGCTGACCGCTACCGGAGAGTACTGGTTGCGTCAACGGCGATTGATACAGCCGGGTTTTCATAAACGAAAAATCGAATCTCTCGTGACCCTGATGCAGACAGAGGTGGACCGTTGCATGGATCGTTGGAAAGATAAAGCAGCCAATCCGTTTGATGCCTATGCTGAGATGAACCAACTTACCTTTCGTATTGTGGCTTCAGCGCTGTTCAGCACCTCACTCGAGGAACACGGACTGATGCAACTGAGTCAGTTGATCAGCACCCTTCAATCTTTTATTATCCGCGAAGTGCGGCAACCGTATAAGCGATGGTGGTTTAAAATCTCCGGGCGTATTCGCAAGCATCTCGACATGGCCGAGGGTGCTCGAGACATCATCAGGGAGGTGATCCGTGAGCGGCGAAAGGAGGCTAACAAGCCCGATGATCTGCTTACGATGTTACTCGAGTCGGTCTACGAGGATACCGGTGAGGGGATGGATGACGAACAGCTCATTGATGAGTGTCTGATACTTTTTGTTGCCGGTCATGAAACCTCTGCCAATGCCTTGTCCTGGGCGATCTATCTGCTCGGCAAGCACCGCGATGAGTTGGAAAAAATACAACAGTCCGGTCCGGAGGAGAAGAAAACGCGCATTCGAAATGTCGTATTGGAAACTATGCGATTGTATCCGCCCGGATGGGTGGTAGACAGAATTTCCCTTCAGGAGGATCAGGTACTGGACTATCACTTGCCGAAGGACACACTGTGGATGATCTACATCCGCGGCATGCATCGAAATCCGGCGTACTGGAAATCTCCAGATCAGTTTGTCCCGGATCGATGGAATGATGAATCGCTCGACAGAAAAGCATATATGCCATTCGGTGCCGGCCCCCGATTGTGTATCGGCGAGCATTTTGCTATGATGGAAATGGAACTGATTTTGTCAGCGGTGCTTACCAGATGGGATATAGAGTTGTTAACTGCTGTGGTCCATGAGCAACCCCTGGTGACCTTGCGTCCGGAAGAAGAAGTGCTAATTGCGATTAGTGCGCGGGATGTACAGACTTTAAATGACGAATAATATTGTCCGCATGCTCTCTGGCATTTTCAATAAAAAACTTATTCGTTTTTAAGCCACCGCAAACAACCCCCGCTACATACAAACCAGGAATGGATGTCTCGTGTGTGTCGGGATTGTAGATCAGGCCTTTTTCATCATTATCGTGTGTGTGAATACCGATTTTGGCCAGAAACGAAAAATCGGGGCGATACCCGGTCATGGCGAGGACATAATCATTCTCGAGTGTGAGCGACCCATCGGGTGTCATGATGTCCACAGATTTTTCAGCAATTGAAGTTACCGTACTGTTGAAATATGCTTTAATAGATCCTTCTTCAATTCGATTTTCAATATTGGGTTTGATCCAGTATTTGACACGGTCATTGATTTCCGGATCTCTGATCACCATGGTCACGTCGGCGCCTTTATGCCATAATTCTAATGCAACATCACACCCTGAGTTGGCGGCACCGACGACCACCACTTTCTGATCGATATAGGGATGCGGTTCTTTGTAATAGTGACTCACTTTGGGAAGCGATTCTCCCGGAATATCCATGAGGACAGGCAAATCATAAAAGCCGGTGGCCACAACAATGGCTTTGCTTTGGTAATCTCCTTTATCTGTTTTTACGGTAAATGTCTGATCAGCTTTATTAACCTCCTGAACTTCTTCATAAAACCGAGCTTCGAGCTTCCAGCTTTCATACACGCGTCGATAATATTCCAGCGCTTCGCGTCGTGTGGGTTTCTCCCCATGACTGACAAACGGTACATCGCCAATCTCAAGTAGTAGCGAAGTGGAAAAGAAAGTCATATTAGTTGGAAAGTGAAACAGCGTATTGACCAGCATGCCTTTGTCTATCATCAATGCTGAGTATCCCGCGCGTTTGGCTTCAATCGCGCAGGTCATGCCGATAGGTCCGGCACCGATGATAATGAGGTCGTACATAGCTTGCAAAACTAAAAAGTATATGATTATGTTCATCGGAGCTGACGTGTATATAGTATTTACACGTAGATGAATTACTTTTTACAAGGCTGGTTTTGCATTTTAGGTGATCTCCTGCAGTGAAAAAGCTATTTTCGCCGGGAGCTGACAGCATCGAGTGATTGAGACAAACTATGGTGGAACGAAAAACTCAGCCTTCTGCATATTTATGAAGAATACCATGGTCTTTGACCAACCCGCATATGAAACGGTAGCTCGAAAAGAATGGCTGGTCACGAATGGACTCGGTGGATTTGCTTCTTCATCCCTTTGCGGAGCAAACACGCGTCGATATCATGGCGTTCTTGTCGCAGCGCTCCAACCACCGGGCGACAGAAAAGTACTCGTTTCTAAAATTGAGGAAAAGATCATTGCTGCCAAAGAGGAGTTTTTCCCTTCGACCAATGCGTATCCGGGAGCGATTCATCCGCAGGGGTATAAGCACCTGAAATCGTTTACCAGGATGCCACTACCTACATCCACCTTTGAGCAAGGAGGTCTCAGGTTTTCTAAGACAGTGTTTATGCGCGAGGGTATGAATACTTCTGTTGTGAGCTATACCAATGAAAGTAACGAGGCATTGCTGTTTGAATTAACACCCCTGCTCACGTATCGGGATTATCACCATCTTTTTCACGAAGATGATCGGTGGACTTTTCGGGTAAACATGTTGGACGAACGTTTTCTGGAAATCACCCCCGCGCAAGGTATCGCACCTTATTATTTTCGATTTACAGCCGGTGTTTTTTATGGGCAACCGGATTGGTACAGACACTTTCAGTATGCGCGAGAGGAAGAGCGAGGACTTGATTTTTCTGAAGATGCGGCCAGCATAGGGAAGGTCAGTTGTATGCTTGCTCCGGGTGAAATGACCTTCCTTGTTTTTGGAACAAACCTGAGCGAAGTATCCGGTGATCCCAGGGCCTGGAAAGAAGAAGAGATACGGCGGGTAAAAGCACTTGGTTCAAAAGAAAAAGATTCTTTTCTCGCAGATCTGATCACCAGTGGACATCAGTTTATAGTCAACAGGAACGGCACCGAAACAAAATCGATGATCGCCGGTTACCCCTGGTTTACCGATTGGGGAAGAGACACGATGATTGCGATGCGAGGTCTGGTGATTGCCACCGGAAAAAAGAAGCTGGCTAAATCTATCTTCAGGACTTTCATAAGTTATCTGGATCGTGGCATGATTCCAAATCGTTTTCCGGATCAGGGCGAAGAGCCGGAATACAATACCATGGATGCTACGCTCTGGATGTTTGTCGCGTTGTATGAATACTACGAGCATTTTAAAGACAGGAAGTTTATCAGCGAAGTGTTTGATGCGTTGAAGGAAATTCTTGATGCGCATATGGAGGGTACGCGATATAATATTCACATTACAGACGAAGGTTTGCTGTATGGGGGAGAATCGGGCGTTCAACTCACCTGGATGGATGCGAAAGTGGGCGATCATATCGTCACACCAAGACAAGGATGTCCGGTCGAGATCAATGCGCTTTGGTATAATGCACTGTCGATCTATGTTTATTTTGGCCGGGAGATCAAGCGTGAAGTAAAACCCTATGCCAGGCAGGCAAAACACTTTCCCAAAATATTCCAAAAGTGGTTTGTCAACGACAAAGGGTATCTCTATGATGTCGTGGTTCCGGGCGAGTCGCCGGATGATGCGATCAGGCCCAATATGTTATATGCGGTGAGCCTTCCTTTTTCCCCGCTCAACAAAACCATGAAAAAGAAAGTACTGAAGGTCGTCACAGAGCTTCTGTATACGGATTATGGGTTGCGATCCCTGTCTCCGGAACATCCGGATTATCAGCCTGTTTTCGCCGGCGATCCCTGGCAGCGCGATCATGCCTATCATCAGGGTACTGTCTGGTCGTTTCTTTGGGGCGAATATGCAATCGCTTACCTGCACGTGCATCAGCACAGACATAAAGCTGTAAAATGGGTTCTTGCTCACGTCCAACCACTCAAAGAGCACTTTTATCTGGCGGAGGGGCTGCATGGTATCTCGGAAAACTTCGACGGGGAGCGTCCCTATGAAGGAAAGGGATGTATTCATCAGGCCTGGTCGATTGGGATGACAGTGCTGGCCCTTAAACGCGCGAAGACCTGAGCAGAGCCTTTCCGGAAAACGCCGGGATATTTGTATATTGGTGAGGCATAATTCTCTCACCCAATACTGAATTAATGAAACCCTCCATAGCGTTTCTCTGTACCCTCTTTTTGTTTTCTTCTCTGCAAGCCCAGAAAATCAAACCTTCAGAAGTACCCGATCCTGTGCTGACCAAATTTAGTCTGATCTACCCCGATGCCTCTCGAACCACCTGGACACAGGAAGAAGAGCACTATCAGGTGGCGTTTAAAAACGATAAAAAGAAGACAGAAGCTGTATTTACATCGGAAGGGAAAGTATTTCTGACACGGACGGAGATCAGGACTTGTGCGCTTCCTGAGCCGGCACTGGACTTTCTTCGGAAAGCGGACGCTGAGGTCAAAATTGAAGATGCCTGCATCGTCCAGGATCACCGCGGCGTCATCACCTTCAATGCGCATGTCGACGACAAATCCTATATATTTGACTGGACCGGGCAACATATGACTTCCGGAACTGTGGCGGTCAGCATCAATGAATAAAATCGGAAATTCCTGATTTTAGTCGTATTTTTACTTTCAGATAAATAAAACCTGTTATATGAAAATCCTGTATGTTTTTCTGGCTGTCTTATTTCTGTCGGTTCAGGCGGAAGCACAATCCATTCGCAGCAAAGATGTCCCAGATAAAGTGAAGCAGAGTATGGAATCGATGTATCCCCAGGCCTCTAAAGTCCAGTGGGAAATGCACGACGGCATGTACGAAGCTGCTTTTACAGTCAATGATCAAAAGACTTCTGTAGTTTTTTCTAATCAGGGAGAATTCTCTGAGTCAGAATCAGAAATTACATTGGAGCAGTTACCTGACCTCGCTCAATATTATGTGACCTACCACTTGTCATCCGAGACCATCGAAGAAATTGAGATGGAAACAGATGCCCATGGTGTCATCACGTATGAAGTGGAGACCGATGGTGGTGAATATATATTCAGTGCGGAAGGAAAACTCCTGAGCCAGGAAATGGAAGATGACGACGAGGAAGGAGATGACTAAGACATTGTCGAAACCTTTTTCAGTCTATTCAAACACTTGGTCGGTTCTGACATTCTAGTCAGCAAACTTTATTCGAATGAGGTTCAGCCGGTTGTTCCGCTCACTCGGCACGATACATTCATTGTACGCGACCTGGATACCATCTTTAAACCGCAGTTTTAGTTTGTGGTAGTCGGTATTAAATACCGTTTTGCGCTCGATGTATCCGGTACCGCTGACTTCATAGCCGCCTACGGTATTTTCCTGTTTGATTTCATCATTAAACAAAAAACGCAATCGCTCAGGCGTTCGAAACAACATAAAAGAAGAGTACATCGCACCGTCATCCTGGGAGTATTGTCGTTTTCGCAAAACTTTTTCCCAGTGCTCTGTCCCGTCAGGGTGCACTGCACATAGGATCAAATCCTCAAAATAGTAATCTACCCATCCATCTCGCAGATACGAACCACTTCCACGCGCCATAGGAAGGCTGGAGCGTCTGGAAAACTCTTTGACCATCTCCGCGATTATGACCACGCCTCCATCAGCTCTGAGGGCCACATCCTGCACCGTAAAATCCGAAACGCCTTTTGATGATCCACTGCCCCGCCCGTTGATTTCTGTCAGAAGCTCTTCATCAAAAGGCAGGTAGCTCAACAAGGGTGCGCGATTATTGTCGTACCGGATAAAATAAATGCCTTTTGCCCGGTTGGCATTGATATCACCATACAGACCTGTGACCACGAGACTGTTTTGCTGATGATCAAATACCGGATGTATATCCATCAGTTCCTGTTCGCCCAACCGAATCGTATCGTGCAGTACCTGATACGAGCCGGGGGATGAACTATAAATATGCAGGTACTGAGTTCTTTGGTTCAGTTTATTGGACTGAAGCGCTATAAAAAACTCACCCCTGTTGTTTACGACGATGGATCTGAAATCCTCAATCAGGTTTTTCCCTTCCAGATTGATGCGACTCACCGTCCCAATAGCTTTTGCATCGAGATCATAACTCAGTAAAGTGAGTCCTCTTTTCTGGTATTCAAAGAGCAGAACTTTGCTTTTGTCTTCCGACTCCTCCATAAAAATCCGGGGCGTGACGAATGCATTTTCGTACACGGTCATCGAAGATGTATCGATCAGATTGACATCATGGCTGTAGACGTAGTGCATGATATGGTAGATCCCTTTGATGCGTGTGCCAAACAAAACGTGAAAGCGATCTGAGTGCGCTACCACACCGATGATGTCGGGGCGTCCTTCACCTAAAAACATTTCGCGCTCCCATTTCAGATGCAGATCGCGATTAAAGGACTGAATAAAAAAACTGCTGCCCTTGTCACGGAACAGGAGCATATCGTCTTTTACCCACCCGAGGATAGAGTATGCGTAATCGTTTCTTAACGCCAGTTCGTCAGATATCGTTACCACCTGACTCTGTGCAGTTGGTACAAAGAGCGTGCTGGCCATCATTAAAAAATAGCCTAATGATGTGATTTGAAGATGTCTGAAAATATTTGAAAAAATGCCCCTCATCTCAAACTGAAAGGTAGTCCCATTTTGGTAGAAAAACAAAACCGGTCATAGTCTCCCGGCAGTCTTTTTGCCGGATTTTGTGTCAGATATCCGGTATGGCGTATTTTTGCCCCCTGATTTTAAACTTATAGTATGCGTATGACCCCGGTGATAGAATGTGTACCAAATTTTAGTGAAGGCCGAAATACACGCGTGATCGAAGCGATTGCCAATGCCATGAAGCAGGTGGAGGGTGTCAAACTCCTCGATGTGGATCCCGGAAAAGCCACCAACCGGACGGTTATGACCATCGCGGGTCCACCTGACCGCGTGATAGAAGCCGCGTTCCAGGGTATTTCCCAGGCCGCCGCTCTAATCGACATGCGCCAGCACTCCGGCGAACATCCCCGGATGGGTGCGACGGATGTGTGTCCCCTCATCCCGGTGAGCGGGATCACCATGGAAGAGACTGCTGCGTATGCCCATCAGTTGGCCAGGCGCGTGGGCGAATCACTCAATATCCCGGTCTTCATGTATGAATCCGCTGCTACGAAGCCCGACCGCAAAAATCTGGCCACGGTCAGAGCGGGTGAATATGAAGGCATGGCCGCTAAAATGCAATCCGATGCCTGGAAACCGGATTACGGGCCGACAGCGTTTAATGAACGCTCAGGCGCCACCGCCATCGGGGCACGAGATTTTCTGATCGCCTATAATGTCAACCTCAACACCAAATCTGTTCGACGCGCCAATTCCGTAGCGTTTGATATTCGCGAGAAAGGACGCGTCAAACGCACAGGCCACCCCGTGACAGGAGAAATCGTACGTGATGAAGCCGGAGAGCCGGTACGTGAAGAAGGCGTCTGCAAAGGGGTAAAAGCCATCGGTTGGTATATTGAAGAATATGGCATAGCACAGGTGTCCATGAATATTACGGACATCAAACAAACTGCTTTGCACACCGCCTTTGATGCGTGTTTTGACAGTGCTTCAGGCAGAGGCATGCGCGTGACCGGTTCTGAGCTCGTTGGGCTTGTTCCGCTCAACGTGATGCTGGACGCCGGCCGTCACTATCTTAAAAAACAACAGTTGTCCTGCGGGGTGTCTGACCGCGAGTTGATTCATATCGCGGTGAAGAGTATGGGCCTGGATGAATTCGGTCCATTTGATCCGGATAAAAAGATCATCGAATACTTGCTGGAGGCCGACTCAAAAAAGCTGGTCGATCTGTCGTTGGGCTCTTTTTCGGAAGAGTTGGCTTCTGATTCACCTGCCCCGGGAGGGGGTTCGGCGGCGGCGTATGCAGGTGCACTCGCCGCATCGCTTGGTGCTATGGTAGCTAATCTCAGCGCTAATAAGCGAGGATGGGAAGCCAAATATGAAGGGTTTTCCAACTGGGCGTTGAAAGGCCAGGAAGGGCGAAAAACACTTCTCCACATGGTAGACGAAGATAATAATGCCTTCAACGCTATTATGGAAGCATTCCGATTACCCAAAGGTACAGATCAGGAAAAACAAATTCGTTCTGCTGCGATTCAGGAAGCTACGATCCGCGCCACGTATTCTCCACTCAATCTGATGCGTCAGTCTTTTATACAATTTGATTTACTGGAAGCCATGGCGACCGAAGGAAATCCTAATTCGGTTTCCGATGCGGGAGTCGGTGCTATCCTGGCGTTTGGCGCTATTGAAGGCGGATGGCTGAATGTGATGATCAATATCGGAGGCATTAAAGACAAAGCAGTCGCCGCGCAAATCGAAGCGGAGGCAAATGGCATTTTACAACAAGGAAAAGAACGCAAAGAGAAAATTGTAAAACAGGTAGCCGGTACCATTGAATCTTTGTAGTATGCATCGTGTAACAAACGTTTAGAAAATGGCGATCATTCGCTCTGCTCGCGATATTGAGCCCACATTCGGAGAAAATTGTTTTTTGGCAGATAACGCTGTGGTGATCGGCGATGTGGTCATGGGAAAAGATTGTTCTGTATGGTGGAGCGCGGTCGTGCGGGGAGATGTCAATGCCATTCGTATCGGTGAACGGGTGAATATTCAGGATGGCGCGGTGATCCACTGCACCTACGAAAAGTCAAAAACAATCATTGGGAATGATGTCTCTATTGGGCATAACGCCATCGTTCATGGATGTACTGTAGAAGATGAAGTGCTGATTGGTATGGGCGCAATTGTGATGGACCTGGCGGTCGTGCGCAAGCATGTGATTGTGGCAGCCGGTGCAGTTGTTTTGGAAAATACGGAATTGGAGTCCGGATGGATTTACGGTGGGATACCCGCAAAAAAAATAAAACCTCTCGATCCGGACAACCGTCAGTTTTTTATCACGCGCACGGCCGGGAATTATGTGAAGTATTCTGAGTGGTTTAAATAACCGGGATTTTTTTCATTCCTGTGTTCCGGTAAAACCAACATTCTCTTTTGAGTTGCCTCTTTGCGATTACCAATGTTCTTTTGGCTAAGGACAATTCCATATTTTGTGCAAATCCATGGTATCCGTGATCATTCCATTTATCGACGAATCTGACCTCTTGCGGGAGGCACTGAATAGTGTCTTCATGCAAACAGAAGGAGATATTGAGGTCATCGCTGTTTGTAATGCGCCGCTCTTCCCGGATAGTTTGTTGGGTTTAGCAGAAAGTTCACCGAAATTGCAGTTCGTACACGAACCCAAAAGCGGATCAGCACACGCCCGCAATGCAGGTTTGCAGGCAGCCCGTGGGGAATGGGTACAATATCTCGATGTTGATGATCTCCTTCTGCCGGATAAAATCAAAACACAAACTGAAATGACCCATGCGGATGTAGTGGTCTCACCGCATCGCTACCGATTTCTTTCAGGAAAAGAGCAAGAATCCAAATGGCTTGATCGGGATATCTGGGAAGGGTTGCTCAACAGTGGTTTGGGATCCACTTCCTCTATGCTGTGGAAACGGGCTGCGTTGATAGAAGTGAATGGGTGGAATCCGGGCTATTCGAGTCACCAGGAATACGAACTTCTTTTTCGCATGATGCAGGCCGGTAATTCTATCGTGCCGGTCAATCATACGGGTACGATTGTCAGACAGCGAAAAGAGGGTTCGATCACACAGACGTCGGCTCCGGTTCGCGCCATTGAAGGCATCCGACTACGGGAAGCCATGTGGCATCATCTGATTTCGATTCAACAGGATACACCTTCACGGTTTGAAGCTTTGAGGCAATATATTTTCAAACAGTTGCGCAATTATTATCGGCGTCAGCCGGAAACGGCACTTCACCTATACCGGAAGTATTTTACGGAAACATCGTTTACACCACGGGATATGCATATTCCTGGCTACGCGTTTTTTTATAAACTCTTTGGCTTCGAACGAATGGAATCTTTCCTGGCGGCGATAGCTAAACGCAGATAAAAGAGTATCATAGTGAATCACGGCTTTCCGGGATATTTGAAATAGAGCATGAATTGTACTGATCTTTAAATTCTTGTATTTCTCTTTCAACCGCTTTAGGATATAGTCTATTATATCATTGATTTATTAAAGGTTAAATCGAATTAGTAAAATCTGTCAGCGAATCCCTCTTTACAGCGGGACCGATTTATTTTCCCGATGGGAAAATTTTTTATTGGATTGAAAAGTCATTTTCTACTAGAAGAGTCCTGTCGCTGTATCCCGCTGTACAGCGGGAGTATGAGCACCCTGATCAGCTTGTATTTCTGCTCGCCCTGCAGCCGAAGTGCTACTGGGTCCGCAAGCAGAAATAAAAGAGAGTGTGAAAACGGATGCAAATAGAAGCAATAAGCCGAAAAAAATGTTGTGAGGTGAAAGCGAGTTTTTACAGCTCGTCCGCCTGAGGCGGATTGGTTCTTTTGGCTACCCTGAATTTGCCAATAATTCAGGTATAACCCTGAACTTGTCAATAGTTCAGGGCCGGAAAAAAAGAACAAATAATTCATAGACTTTTTGGTTACTTTTTCGTGTCCTGTAATTAAAATATTACAGGATGGCGATCCTGAAAGCACTGTCGGCTTCAGGACACGTGAAAAAAGTAACAAGTCTGTGCCTTTAAATTTCCCTGAACTTGGCAATAGTTCAGGGCTGGATATTAATGCATACGTGAGCAAAATTTATTTTGCACACGTATGATCATGGATATTTTCTCATTTTTATAGTATAAATGCATCACCATCCATGCACATCCTGATTCTTCCTTCCTGGTATTTCCCGCAAGACTCGCAAGAGATCACCGGCAGGATGTTTCACCATTTAGCGCTGGGACTTCGGGAGCGGGCGATTGACGCCCGGATACTATTCTCGGATTACTCGACTTCCAGCCCTTTGTTGAAGAAAGAAGAACATGAGGAGGAAGGAGGTGTCCCCACGTGGCGGTATCGTCAGTTTTATCCGCCTAAGCTTACCAAACTGATCCTTTCACTTTGGAAGAACAAATGTGTGAGTGATGTGCTGGATTACATCAGCAAGGAAGGCGCACCTGATATTATACATGCGCATAGTTACCTGGCCGCATCAATCGCATCGGCGGTTCATCGGGAAACCGGGATACCATTTATCTATACAGAGCGGTTGTCTGCGTTTATGACAGATTCAGTTCCGGATCATCACGCCATTTTGTTTGAGGAAATCTTTACGGATGCTGCGCGCATCACGGCAGTGAGTCCCGGGATGGCCGAATGTATGCGCGAGTTTACCGGTCGGCAAATCGAGGTCATTCCCAATTTCTTTTGTGAGGAGTTATTCCGGCCAGATCCGAAAGCAGAAAAGGAGGAAAAATTTTCCTGGATCTCTGTTGGCGAACCGGCCCATACCAAAGGATACGATTTGTTGCTTCACGCGTTTGCCAAACTAAAAGCAAAGTATAAGCACCGTCCGATGGAATTGGTGCTGGTAGATGAAATTCCCCAACGCGACATCCTGACCAAGCTGGCCAAATCGCTGGACATTCAGGACGATATCATTTGGACCGGATTGATCACACAGGATGCGCTTGCCGAGCGGTTTAATCGTTCTCATGTGATGGTTTCGGCCAGCAGGGTGGAAACGTTTGGTAAAGCGATCGTCGAAGCGCAGGCCTGTGGACTTCCTGTGGTGGCTACCAAAACATCCGGCGCGAAATACATTATGGAATCAGAACGGCAAGGTCTACTGGTTGAACGCAATGACATTGATGCACTGGTAAGTGGTATGGAGAAGGTAATGACAGTTTATACCGATTATCAATCCTGTCAGATTGCTGACCTGGTAAAGCACCGCTTTGGGAAACAAGTGGTCATGGAACAGTGGATTCAGGTCTACAAATCTCTGCAGGTATGATCAGGCAAGAGAAGCGTTGGATGCAGTACATTTATTTCCATCGACAACCTGAAGTGCGTTTGGGGACAACCCATTTATTTGCTTTGTCGAAGAGATCTTTATTTGGGATGGTTCGGGAATCCTTTACCACCATGACAGTAGATATCCGAGACGAAAATTTCATTGATGCCTGGTCTTCTTCCTGCCGAGCCAAGATCAGAAAAGCTGAGCAGGAATCATTGGACATTGTCCGCGATCGAACTTTGTTGAAGGAAGTTCTTGATTTGTTCAGACAAACTGCAGAGCGGAAAGGTATAAACGGGTATGATCAGGAACACTTTGATAGTTTTCCTCAGATTGCGGCGACAGGAATTCGTGCGGAAGGGAAGCTGATATGTGGTCATGTCTGGCTCATCGATCCGGAAGAGAAACGTGCCTTGTTTTATGTAAATGCCAGTCGCTTCGCGGACGCAAAAGAAGATGCTGCTTTCATCGGCAGAGCGCATTACTATCTGCTGTATCAGGATGGTGTATATCTGCGGGAGATGGGCATCGATACACTTGATCTCATGGGGTATGACCCGAAATCAAATGATCCGAAAAAAGCGGGTGTGTATCAATGGAAAGCTGCGACACACGGCACGCCGGAGTGTTTGTTTCATTATTATCCGATTTGGTTTTATGTGCTCCGAAAGATTCGTAATATATTGCCACGATGACCGGGGCAGAGAAAAAGGAGGTGTACCAATCCCTTTGTGCAGAAGGTAAAATCACGGATCTGTTTATGCAGCCCTGGTGGCTCGACAGCACCGGTGATTGGGAAGTCGCACTGGCTGTTCGGAACGAGCAGGTGATAGGCGCCATGCCATATGCGCTTTCATCCAAATGGGGCTTGCGTATGGTCACTATGCCGCATCTGACACATCACCTGCTTATCTGGATCGAGAAGCCGGAGGGGATTTCTGATCGCAAATGGCTGACCAGAGAGAAGCAAACCATCTGGCTCCTGATCGATGACCTTCCCCGATACTCTTTTTTCTCCATGGTGTTTGAGTCGCGCAGCTTTAACAACTGGCTGCCCTTTCACTGGAAAGGCTTCCGACAGGAAGTGCGCTATACCTTTGAAATCGAAAGACAGGACGAAGAAGATCTCGATCAGCAATTGAATCGCAATCTGAGGCGCAATCTGAAAGCTGCAGAGGATGAGATGAGTGTTGTGCGGGGTATTGTCCCCGGTACATTTTACGAGATCTGCAGGCATACCTATCGGCGTCAAAACATGAAGATGCCCTATTCGCTTGACGAACTGATCAAGATCGATACTGCTGTCACGAATCATCAGGCGGGTGTTGCACTGGGAGCAACTAATCAAAAGAATGAGCTTGTGGCCGTAGCCTATCTCTTGTGGGATCGGGACAGAGCGTATTACTTTCTTGCCGGAGACACAGAGGAAGGGAAAAGTTCCGGGGCGAGTATTTTCCTTTGTCGCGAAGCCCTGCGTATCGCTTTTGAAGAAAAGCAACTTTCCACTTTTGATTTTTGTGGCAGCATGATTGAGTCCATCACAGAAGTGCGTCGACAGTTTGGTGCGCAGCCCGTTGTCCTCATGAAACTCTTCAAGGCGGGGTATAAGTGGTTGGATGTTTTGTATACGCTGACGCGGTAAACATTCTAGGTAAAAAATGAAACCCAATACTTTTACATTGAAAATCGCCATTCAGATTTTTCTTAGTTTGACATTCACAAGTCAGGGTATATCCATGGGGTTTGGAGAGTGGTCTCATACAACAAAGCATGGTATAACTATTAACAATATCTATGGAGCAAATATCATTAAATGGAAGGAAGGACAAATTGATTGTGTTGGAAAGTGGTATTATTACAAGAATTACATCATTGGGGAAACCGAAGAATGTGATTGGGTTGATACAACTAGCTACTTTATTTTGAATGAAATTACAAAAGAGCTAACGCTCATAAAAAATAAAAGCCAATGGAAGAGGAAAGTCGAGGAAAGTAAACTTGATCCTCTATTTGCAAGATGGCATACTGCTCACGATGAAATACAAGTGCTTATAATACTATCAACATTTTATTGGTTCTTTTCAATTCCTGTTTTCTTCTTCATTTCTGTTTGCCTTATTAAGATATTTGTAGTTGCCAGTAAAGCAAAGTTTAGGATTAACAATTGGAGTGTAAAACTTTTAATATTCCTGTTTGCTTTGGTCTCCCTTTTAGTCATATCCCTAACTAACTATAATAGCTTTTAATAGGAATGTTATACTATTGATGGTCAAATCGAAAGTATCGACAGAATCTTATACTTAGAAAATGAAACGATGACTTTAAAGAGAATTGTTTTGTCACAATTAATTTATAGTCTACTTACATTGATTAGCTATCTATGTTTGATGTTAAGAAGGGAATGAAGAACTAATTCTTGCATTACATCCAATAAACCCATATATTTGTACTATCAATTCCTCGCACGCCTCTGACTTAAGCGCAATTTGCGAGGCTTTTTTTTACCCCAACCACTCGTTCTTCCTGCACATCAATGCGTTATAACAAACAGCCACTGGATCATGATGAACTAATTCATAGTCTGACGGAAAGAGGCCTTGCAATTGAAGACAAAGCCAGAGCATTGCGTTATCTTAAAAATGTTGGATACTACAGATTGACAGGTTACATGTACCATCTTCAAAGTAATGATGGACATCATATTGTCCTTACCTTAGTTTCGATCAGATAAATCCATGCTGAAATCCTTTCCTTTTTCAGAATTTATCTTATCCGCTCCAGCGCCGCCACCACATCTTCATGTTTCAACATCGCTTTGATATAGGCATAGCCCGGATCACTAAGCACGCGTGCTAATGCAGGCGGAATAGGTTTGTCTTTCTCTTGAGGAAACTTCGATAAGGCTGTATCAATTTTGGCATTCGAACTATCGATAAGCGCCTGCACCAAAAATGGATCCTGTGGTGTCCCGCCGATAAAACTTTTCACATCATCATAATGAATGTAGTACGGGAGATACACCGGGATATAGTTTTCTCCAAACCGCTTGGCGTATTTTTCTTCCATTGCTAAGGACAGTATGGATACATCTGTGACCGTTTCGAGGATCGCGCCAAGCTCACTGGTGGCTTTGTTATTGACCGGCCTGATGGAATCGCCCAGCACCATCCGGATGTAATCATCTTTAGAGTTGATAAACACAATGACCCGCGTATTTGAATCCTGCATCGAAAGCGAAGTATCCTCACTCAGATAGCCATAGAAATTCATAAGACTGAGTAGACCTGAATTTTCAAAATAGCCTCCATCCAGAAAATTGCCTTTGCCTTTGATTTCTGCTGCCGGACTAAAGATCGGAAAGCGCTCTGTAGTCGATGTGGCATCCAGATAGGAAATCGTTTTTCCCTCAGTGTCTGTTGCACTGAGGATATCCACTGCCCCCGGGAAAGGATCATCTGCCGGGTCGTATTCCATGGAAAATGCAACACCATATTGATTATTCGTTCCGGTGGTGTTGCCGATGAGTGCAGGAAAGCGATTCGTGTGTTTGTTCTGATACACCTTACTCCAGTACCTGCGATAGGATGTGGCAAGGAGGTGATCTCTTTTTTTCTCATCAGGCTGGATAAGTCCGGCATACTCCTTCATCGATCGTCCAGCTCTGTCGCGCGTGCAGAAGCATTTCCAATAGGGTATGAGTTCGCGCACGAAATCCCAACCCAGGAGATACGAAATGTCAATGGAAAGAAGGTTGTGCTTTCCGATGGCGTCAATACTACTTTTTCTATCTGCTGCATGATCTCTTTCTGCCATCGTCGCTGAATAAAATGCAAGGCCGAGAAATCCTCCGGAAGCCCCTGACATGGCAATTGTATGGTCAAAAAATTCAGGCACAGAATCCTGGATATTTTCCAGGAGCAACATCGTCCAGGCCGATGCCCGTAGTCCGCCACCATATGACGCAACGAGATAGCGTGTCCCGTCAGCATGTTCGATCAGGTCGTCCTTGAATTCATGCAGGGTAACCAGGTCAGGACTCTCGTCAATCAATGGAAGGCTGTGTAACCCATTGCCCACCGCACCGTTGAAAAACGTCCACATCAGCAGGATAAAACCCAGCGCCGGTACATAAATCCTGAAGAAAATACTCGGAATACTGTCCTTCATAGACCAGGTTTTAGTGGCAGATTTCCAACTGTAATACAAATGATGCTTTAGAATGACTATAATAAACCCATAGACCAGGAAGACAAACATCAGCACCAGCACCAATGCATTGACAAGGACGGGTTGAATCGTCAGACCGATAAACGTGAAAAGCGTAGCGAATCCCATCAATGCATAAAACCGGACATGTACCAGATCATCACCGAGGTACACGATCAGTGACCATTTTGGGAATCCGGATATATGCGGAAGATGAAGGACAGTACGAAACTGCTGAAAGAAAATAATGAAGGCGATATTGAAAAGGGTAGTGACGGACAACATAATCGTTGTAATCACCCACGAGCCTACAAAGCTCACTGCCACAGTGGTGATAACACATACGAGCAGAGCCAAAAATAAAGCGAGTGTAATTTTGGTGTAATCAATAATGCTTTTTGGTATCTCCACATCAGACGAGAGTGAAATTTCCTCCAGCATTTCGTTGATCGTTTGATTGGGTGCGATATGTCTGCCGACAAACACACTCCATTGCGCTTTGACTTTGGAAGTATTAAAGTGCAGGTAAAACGAAAGAAATATGACAATGCCTACGATCAATGAAACAGAAAGCGTCGATAACTCATACTGTCGATACGTATAGAGTAACACATACAGCCATGTGATCATCACAAGTGAACCAGTCAGCTTTCGAAAATGATTGAAAAAGGGAGAATTCACATAACTCATTTGTCGAACCGCAGTAGTTTGAGTCGCTCTTTTAGTGGAAGAAAACTCGTTGTATGTAATCAGTCCGATGCTCTTTGGCGTCTTTTTTCCAAGCAGCGGATGCAGGTACCAGATGATATTGTCCCTTCTGATCGTATACTTGTCAATGTAGTCGGGATAATGTCCACTCGCCAGTGCAAGCAGGTTGATCAGCAGGATGGTCAACACCAGACTGACCGGATGGTCGTACAGGTGGACGATGACCGTACTTCCCTGATCCATCAGTGTCGCCAGGCCCACGAGCAAGATGATGGTCAAAAGGGAGAGGGAGGTAGACTTGATGGCTGATTGAATGGCTGACCGATTTGGAAAAACATATTTCTGGTACAAATGGATCAGTACCGCAAGGAAGGCCAGGGCGTAAAAGGCATTCTTGCAATCGACGATGGTCTTCAATGGCAGTAGTGGCACCCACGATGCATTGAAGATGATGTAACTGATGTTTTCCAGTACATCAAAAGAATAGGCAGCACAAGCCAGAATAAAAAACACAGCCGGCAGCCTTCTCCCAACGGTTGATTCATTATCCTCCTCCAGACTATATGGCCTTTTCAAATAGCGATATAGTAGGTGCAACAGCGCAGGTGCCCAGATGAGGTCAACAATGAAAAACGTATAGTAATAGAATTGATCCCACCCGCCAAATCCAGGCATTTCTTTTAAACGACACAGATCGTCAAAGTAACCATGCTGAGGTGTGGTGAGGATCTCATGACATTCTTCAATTTGAAACAGGTATCCGATCAGACCCAGCAGGATCGTCAGTATCAGTAGGATCCATTGATGTTTTTTCATAGGTACCATTCCGTAAGAAATCTTGTAGCGTTAGTGGAAAATATCCTCTGCACGATCTCCGCTGCTTTGATCCGATTGCGACGGCTCAACACTTGCTTTCCCCGATCATTCATGTAGTTGTACGCATAGCGCTCGGTGTATTCCATCAATGTGACCAGGTCTTCTGCGGTGAGGAAGCCATTGATCGGATTGATGATGCCGTCAAAGTCAGAACCAATCGCCATTGTATCCCAGGCAGGTAGCCGATTGGCATTGAGTAGCTCGGCGATGTATTGAATTTGATTCCACAGCAGCTTAGCACGCACATGTCTGATCTTGTGGAGGAAAACGGGATTTTTCAGCGACTTCATTTTTTCAGCAGACGCCAGCCTGCGCTCATCAAGCTGCAAACCGAAGATGCCTTTGGATCGGGCAATGGTGAGGATCTCCTCATCGTAGAAGTTGATGTCTTTATTAGAAAACGTCTTCCCCAGTTCGGGTGTAATCTTATTTAAGGTGCCTTTCAATGTTCTCCCGGTCAACGCGCCATGGCTGACGATGACCGGTATTTTTTCTTTTTTGTATTTCGTGCTCAGCAGATCATAATACTGCTGTCGGGATTTCAGGCTCATGTGTTTGACATCCACATAGATGCGTCGCCCGATCGTAGGATCGAGCATCTGGTCGATCACTTTCAATCCTATTGGGCTGATCTTTCGGTTGAGGCCCTTTCGCTGATCTGTGAGTTTGCCTACCTGCCCAAAAAGACTTTTTGCATGCCCACAGATTTGGTTGTCAAAATGATGGGCGATGGTGATAAAAAACGGAGCATATTCCCATTGCTTGACTTTGATAAGGTTGTCCAGGATCACCTGCTCATCCGGCGGTTGGTCGATGTCCGCTACCAGTACATGCAGGCCTTCGATCGACAGGATGACAAATAGCGTCTGTGCATCATCCGGTTCGCGCTGCTGATGATCGAGTACTTCTTTGAAGGAGTGTACCAGCTTATACCGATAGAGCGTATTGTTGATATTGACATAGGTATCATGCAGTTGCTCGTAAAAGTTGTACTCCAGCGTTAAGTCATCGAAGTATGAAGAGAGATTCTGCACGTGATTGACGCGTCGCTTGCTGACACCTGACACAAACGAACCGACCAGGTCGCTGACGAGGCCGACACCAAATTTGTTTTTAAAAAATCCACGTTCGATAGGGTATAGCGAAGCGACGACGACTCGACAGTTGCCCCAGGCGAGTGATGACATGTCCGCTTGTCTGAATTTGACGATCTGTGCCCAGGTTTGCAGCAAGCGTTCTACGGCATTGGGCGAGTCGTTGTACCAGATACTTCGTTGTTTTCGGTGATTGGCATCATTGATACCCACCGGATTTTTTCTAAAACTCTTTCCAAACGGTTTGGTGGACGGATGACAGTGCAGGTCAACAATAAAGGGAATCGGGGCGGCCATAATCGCAGGGTTTTTAAAGCATACACCATTTGACAGCAGAAGGTCTGAGCACCATTCTGCAGCAAACTTCGAATCAGGTGTTATGCAATAAAAACAGACGTACGAAAAGGCTTTGGGTATTGAAACCGAAAAGCTCTTTCAGAGGTCAGGTCAAAATATCCTGCTGGCAAATGTTTTGCGCTACCGCAAAATATTCATGTCCCCTAAAATAAGAAAAGTTGTGCAGTCTTTCGCAAGTGGATTATGCCCAGACTTTGCAGCCTTCGGTGCAGTTGGTGCAGATGTCAATTTCTTTCCGGCCTTTCAGCAGTGTCTCTCTGAAGTGTTGGTAAGCGCTTCCGTGCCAAATGTCGCGAAAGGATTGATGGCGCATATCGCCGAGCTGGTGTTTGGCGTCTTTGTCAAAACAACAGGGAAGGATTTTGCCATCCCAGGTCATGACGCACGCATGCCACAGCTTCCAGCATTGATTGAGCAGCTTGTTTTTAACGTGCCAGACACCGGTTTCATCTTCGTAGTATCGACTGTATTTTGTGATCGTGGGGATCAGGTCACTGCCGTCTTCATAGTCGTAGATCTGTGCGGTTTTGAGTTTTACTTCGTCTACTCCGATGTCTTTGGCCAGGCGGTGTACGTCTGCGATCTGGTGTTCGTTGGGTTTGACGACCAGCATTTGAAAGACAATATGCGGTGTGGATGAGCCGGCATTACGCTTTGCTTCCACGAGATTGCGCGCTCCTTGTAATACGGTATCGAGTGTGCCTTCTTTTCGGTATTGCTGATACACCTCCTGGGTGGCACCATCGATGGATATGATGATGCGATCTAATCCGGAGGCAACGGTTTTGGCAGCAGTTGCTTTGTCCAGAAAATGCCCATTGGTGGAAGTGATGGTGTATATGTTTTTTTCATGGGCATAGCTGACCATATCCAGAAATCCGGGGTTGATAAACGGTTCGCCCTGGAAATAAAAGATGAGATACATCAGCCTGTGATGCAACTGATCGATGGTACTGCGAAAGAAATCTTCTTTCATATTGCCGGTGGCCCGTGTAAATGCCCGGAGGCCACTTGGGCATTCCGGGCATCGCAGATTGCAGGCGGTAGTGGGCTCAACAGAAAGGGTGACGGGCATGCCCCATTGAATCGGCTTTGCGGTCAGTCGGGTGAGTTGATAAGATGTCCAGACGGTCGCCAGATTTAGGATTTTGGCGGGCCGGATTTTGGATAAAAAGCGGATGGTGTCTTTTGGGTAGAACATGCTATCCCGATGTATGATCAAGGTATCTCTCGCGGGCTACATTGTAGTGATGGATGGCATGCCCGCAGATCATATAGGGAAGTGCTTTTGCTGTCACCGGCTGCTTGTTGGCTGTGCCGGTTTGATTGGCCATGGTTTCATCCATCGATCTGGTCTGCAGCAGAGTGGCGGTGCGTACGGCTCTCCATTCGGCGGCCAGTTCTTTAGCGGTGAGGGTATCGTAGATGGAGTGATGGACGTAATCGTCCTGTTCGAATCCCGGCAGCGGGCTTTTGTCTCCCCGGCTGATCGCGAGCATGCGGTAGGCAAACACGCGTTCGGTATCCAGCACATGGCCGATCATTTCACCCAGCGTCCATTTGTCCGGTTGGTAGCGAAACGCCACTTGCTCCACGGTTAGTCCTTCGATCCAGTCGCCATACCAGTCGCGCTGCGTATGCAGATACGTCAGAATATCTACTTCAGGGACGAGATTGGTGTATCGAAAGTAATACTCGGGACAGTCGCCTTCTACTGGTCGGGGAAACAAATTGTGTATCATGATTCAAAGATAGGCATATGCGTAATATGGCAGAAGTCTTTGATTTTCGCTTCCACCTAAAACCTTTAATTTTGCGGACTATGAAATATCTGATTGCAGGACTGGGAAATATCGGTGACGAATACGCACATACACGACACAATGTGGGTTTTGACGTAGTGGAATACCTCGCAAAAGAATCAGACGCCGAATGGAAATCCGTCACCCTCGGCAGCATCGCGGAAGTCAAACACAAAGGCAGAATTCTGCTCCTGCTCAAGCCCAATACGTATATGAATCTGAGTGGCAAAGCGGTCAACTACTGGATGCAAAAAGAAAAAATTCCCATCGAGCGACTCCTGGTGGTGGTCGACGAACTCCAACTTGATCTTGGCACCATTCGGCTACGCGGCAAAGGATCGGACGGCGGACACAATGGGCTGCGCGATATTCAGGATCAACTCAATACAGCTTCATACCCGAGACTACGCGTGGGTATCGGACGTAATTTTCATCCCGGAGGACAAGTCAACTATGTACTCGGAGGCTGGAATGATGAGGAATTAAAACTGCTCCCGGATGTACTGAAAGCAGGTGCAGAAGCGATCAAAACCTACGCAGCCATAGGACTCAAAAGAGCTATGGATCAGATCAACAAAGCATCTGCCCAGGTCAAAGTAAAAGAAAAAGAATAGCGGATTAGTGTCCTGCCTCAGCAGACTTTGCTTCCTGCGTTATCCCATTCAGATCGCGCAGCCTCTCTTCAAAAGTCGCTTCTTCAGGAATAGTGCCAAAGCCAATAGGTTTGACCTCACCGATCTTTTCAAAAGCTGAAGCCAGATCCAGATTTTCCTGCCGCTGATAGACACACTGATCATGACGGGCGAGTCGATCCGCAAGATAGATTTGTTCGTATTGTCCCGGCGTCGGACACAGAATGGCTTTATGTCCGGTATTTGCCAGATCCATCAGGGTGGTATATCCGCTTCGCGCGATGACGAGATCCGTTTGCGCAAGAAGATTGGACAGTGCTGCTCGCTTGAGATACGGAAAGATGGTCAGGTTGCCTTCCTTGCGGATGGGATCATCGATATCAGGCCTGCCGCGCACGATAGCAAAGTCTCCGGGCGATTGCGCTAACTGCTTCATCACAAGGTCTTCGAAATGTGTGCGCTGCGGTTCAGGTCCGGAGAGGATGGCGACAGCCTTATATTTTCCGGTGATCGCGGTGCAGTTCAATTCTGAAATGATCCCCAGATAGTGTTTTTCGATGGGCGAGGTGTCAATCCCCGAGATATCACCGGTGATGTTGCCGGGAGGCGTCTGATCGGGCACCCAGATCTGTGAGAACTTCTTAAACCACGACCGAATCTGACGGCGTATATATACATCCAGCAGTTTTTGTCCTGTAAATACCTGCAACTGATGCGTGATCAGCGCAGAAGGAATATCCGCATGGTAACATCCGTATCGATTGTCCGAAATAATGCAATCGATCTCATGACGCTCGACAATCGCTTTAGTCAGTTCGTGTTCGGCGCGGATCGTACGCAGCATCCCCGGCCCGTAGCGCAGCATATTGATCGGCATATAGCTGCTATCGTATTGAATATTGTACCCCGGTAGCTGCAGCACCGTCTGATCCGGCAATTCCCTGCGTAACATCGCCAATGCTTCTCCATCCGATGCGCAGATGACATGGTGATGGTGGTAGAGATACGACTTGATCAAGGGCAATGATCTGGAGGCGTGGCCGAGGCCCCAGTTAAGTACGGGGAAAAATATATTCACTTGTGATGTAATTATTCTTCTGTAATGAAAATGGTATTCTAAATACAATATTGTCCGTTCCGGGATAAAAATCCATTAATAATGATGAACAGACCGATAAACCGGATGAAGCCTCCGTTTTTTGATCAGGAAAATTTTGGCTTCCAGGTCAGGGCGATGAGACGGGATCGCGATTTGGCATCTTCAGCCACGCGACCGGCAAAATGTTCGTCCACCGTCTGATGGAATAATGCCAGCCAACGGTCGAAATGCTCTTCCTTTAGTGGCGTCTTCTGATGTAGTGCTTCGTGCACCGCCATCGGGTTGCCCGCATAGGTGTCTCTTCCCAGCAAAAGGAATTCCCAGAAGGCATACATTTTAGGGAGATGGTGCGCCCAGTCGACATTGGCGACATCATTAAAGATGTAACCGATGACCTCATCTTTCTTGACTTCCTCGTAAAAGGCATTTATGAGGGTTTTTATATCATCACTGGTGCTGATGTCCGGTTTTGTCATGGTGGTATTTAAACGACATGCGTGATTCGAAAATATGCACAGAATAAGTTTTCAACACAATGAAGACATTTCCTCAAAATGTCATTCTGCACGGTATTAATACAATCGAATCTCGTCTTTGTTTTTGTCGTAAAACTTATACTCGTTGAGCGCAAAGTCATTATTAGCGGAAATACGCAACCACCGTTGCTTTTTAAGCCAGTGCTTCATCTGGAAATTGGGGAAGCCCTGCTTCAGAAACGCGTATATGTAAGGATGGACCTCCAACTGAAGGTTGGTCTTCGGCCGGCTTTGTTCGATATACTCGAGATCCCGAAGGATATCATCTGTCAGCAGGATAGTTGGATTGACTTTTCCGGTGCCATTACATGTATGGCAAACCTCAGCCGTGTCGATTTTTACTTCCGGACGAACGCGCTGGCGGGTGATCTGCATCAGGCCGAACTTACTCAACGGTAGGACTGTGTGTTGCGCGCTGTCTCGTTTCATAAGTTCGCGCATACGCCGCATGAGCTCGGTTTTGTTATCCTGGCTCCGCATATCAATAAAATCCACGACAATCAGTCCGCCGATGTCTCTGAGGCGCAATTGTCGGGCGATTTCTTCTGCCGCTTCCAGGTTGACTGCGATGGCCGTACTTTCCTGGTCTTTGCGCTGCATCTTAGGACCGGAGTTGACATCGATGACATGCATCGCTTCTGTCGATTCGAGTACGAGATAGGCGCCGCTGGGCAGGGTGGCTGTTTTGCCAAAGGAGGATTTGATCTGCCGCGTCACGCCATAGGCATCAAACACCGGTTTTTTCCCTTTGTAGTAGTTGACGATATCCTTTTTTGCCGGAGCGATACTCCGCAGGTAGTCGTGGATATTGTCGTGTATCTCTTTGTCATTGACGATGATGCTGGTAAAATCGTCGTTGAGCATATCGCGCAGAATGGAGCTTGTCTTATCGAGTTCGCTTAAAAGCTTGTTGGGCTGCTGGCGTTTGTACAGTTGCTTGTGGACCTGGCTCCATTTGTCCAACAATTCCTTGAGCTCTTCGTGCAGGTCGGCGACTTTCTTTCCTTCGGCAGCGGTGCGGACGATGATCCCGAAGTTTTTCGGGCGGATGGATTCTACCAGCACCTGGAGGCGTTTCCGCTCATCCGGGCTGCTGACTTTTTTCGAAACGGCAATGGTATTGCTGAAGGGGGTGAGGACGATAAAACGTCCGGGGATCGTTATCTCGCAACTAAGGCGAGGGCCTTTCGTGGAGATGGGTTCTTTGAGGATTTGGATCAGGATGCTTTCGTTTTTCTTCAGCACCTGATCTACTTTTCCGGATTTCAGAATTTCCGGTTCGAAGGCAAAGTTTTCGAGCAGCGCGGTTTGTTGCCGGCCTTCGATACTGTCTTCGGTGTATTTCATCACCGTGCGGAGCTTGGGCCCCATATCGGTGTAGTGGAGGAAGGCGTCTTTGCGGTGGCCGATATCGACAAATACCGCGTTGAGGCTGGGCATGATCTTTTTGATCTTACCCATAAAGATGTCTCCCACTGAAAAGTTTGTCGTGGTCTTTTGCTGATGCAGCTCTACCAACTTCTGGTCTTCCACCAGGGCGATTTCTACCCGAGTGGGAGTCCCCTGGACGATCAGTTCTTTGTCCATAAACTACCCTGTATGCTCAATGGCACAATCGCAGTCTTGCCCGGTGAGGGCGGTGATCAAAACAATTGGGTGATCCTATCCTCCGGAAATCGGAGGCAGATCATGCATTGATTGACGGCAATAGGGTATATCGTTAAATATGCAGCGATGATGCACCGGCAGAATCGGATAATGAACTATCCGTTAGCACAAAGAGGGAAGAATAAGCAAGGGCTAATTTTCTGACAGTGACGCACCTGCTGGAGGCGCGTATGTGTTTTTGACATCGGACTGCGTTGATGCCGGTTAAATTAATGCTTATTTATTCTTCTTCTTGTGTCTGTTTTTTCTCAGACGCTTCTTTCGCTTGTGAGTAGCGATTTTATGTCTTTTTCTTTTTTTACCGCAAGGCATATCTTAAAAAATTATGTTTTATAAAAATTAAGTCTCTTCTCAACCGGCACACACCGCTTCCAGGGCTTTCGCCTCTTCATGTTTGTTGAGTGCCGTATAAATTTCAATCCCCAGACAAGCCGCCCGCGCATTTGTCGGATCGAGTGCCAGTGCTTGTTCGATTCGGGTCTGTGCTCTTTCGTACTGACCGGTCTGCACTGCTAATCGGGCCAGGTGAAACGGAGGTACCGCGGAATCCGGGTATTTATTACTCAGCTCCACAAGCATCTGAATCCCTTTCATCGGTTCGTCAGCCAAAGGAAACTCGATGTAACACAAAGCCTGGTTGACTCGGTGGTCGATCGCTCCGGGATCCAGCGAAATCGCATTTTCAAAAGCAGCGATCGCCTGTTCGCGCAGAAACACCTTTTTCTTTTGCTCGAGGTCCTTGGACAATCCGGACGCGTATGTGGTACCCGCGATTGCCCAGGCTGTGGCTGTACCTTCCCGGGAAGCGACTTCACCGGCATACAAGCCTGCCATGATCGGGTCTTTTAACTGAAACCAATAACCGGAAAGTTGCTTCTGAAGTTCCGTTTTGACGGAATCTTCATTGGTGTGATGCAATTGGGCTTCCAGTGTTTCAAGGTGCTTCGTATCTTCTTCCTTCAGGCCGGCTTTCGCCTCAGCGCCGTAGGAAGCCAGATCGTATTCCTTTGCATTTAAAGCTCTCGACTTTTCAAGGGCTTTGGTGGAGGAAGGATAATTGTCAAATCCAAAGTATAAAACACCTGCAAGAATAAGGGCGCCAACTATGTACAGGACTTGCTCTTTGTGCTTCACCCCGATGATTATTGATCCGGATCCGTCGTCACACCATCTTTCACCTCATCCACAAATATTTTGGCGGGTTTGAAAGAAGGTATGTAGTGGGCCGGAATTTCAATCGATACGTTGTTCTTGATGTGTCTTCCGACTTTCTTAGCTCTTCTCTTTGTGATAAACGAACCGAAACCTCGGATATAGACATTTTCGTTTTTGGAAAGCGAAGATTTAATCTCGGTAAAGAATGTCTCCAGGGTCACTAAAACATCAACTTTAGGTACACCGGTTTTCTCGGCGATGATGTTAACTAAGTCTGCTTTTCTCATTACTCTGATTTATAGTAAGTTATGCCCATTGTTGGGCTAATCGGGAGGGCAAAGTTCTAAAAATACTTTCGATAATATATCATAGGGTTACATATTTTTATTTCGCTAATGCGTTTATAATCTGTTGGGAGACAACAGAAAAAGAATATAGAAAACGCAAATCGCCCTGCATTCCCGTTAAACAGGGACATTTAGCCCATCCGGGGATTCGAAATCCCAACTATGAAAGATAAGGGTTTTCAAAGCAGATGGCAAGTCACCCGGTATGTATAACGACACACCATTTGCGCCTATTTTCCATCTAATCGTATGAGCGCTATCCCTCAAGGCCGCTTATAGGCTAAAGAATTATCTTCGTGCCCATGATTCAATCCATGACCGGATACGGACGGGGCAGCGCACCCTACAATGACATGCACGTCTTGTCAGAAATACGATCCCTCAACTCAAAAATCACCGATCTGAGGATCAAACTCCCCGTCAATCTGGGTGAAAAAGAAATCGAACTCCGCAATCACGTCCTCCAGCGGACGCAACGCGGGAAAATCGAAATGACCATCTCCTTTGAAGGCGATATGGCCCTGGATGATATCGATTACAACAAACCCCTGATCAAAAAACACTTTCTCCAGTTGAGAGCCATCGCGGACGAACTGGGCGTAGGTGCCGACCAGGTCCTGCATGAAGTCTTAAAGCTCCCCAACGTCCTGCGAACGGAATCGTCCAATTCAATTGATGGTAAACTGTGGGAAGCAATCCTTTCGGCTGTCAATCAATCCATCGACCAACTGGCGGAGTTTCGCGAACATGAAGGCAGAAGCCTGTACAATGACCTCGAGCAATCCGCCACAGCCATCCGCGATATGTGCCAGCAGATCGAAGCGCATGACAAAGAGCGACTGACCTATGTCCGAAATCGGATGAAGCAAAAGCTCGAAGAGTATATGAATGGCGATCAGGTCGATGTCAATCGGTTTGAACAGGAGGTGGTGTACTACCTCGATCGTCTGGATATCAACGAGGAAAAAGTCCGCCTTCAGCAGCACTGTGACTTTTTTATGGAGACCTTGCGCTCCGATCAGGACATGAAGTCCAAGCAACTCAATTTTATCTGCCAGGAACTCGGCCGTGAGATCAATACACTCGGTGCCAAAGCGCAGTGGAGCCCTCTCCAGCACCTGGTGGTTGGCATGAAGAATGAGTTGGAAAAAATCAAAGAACAACTGGCCAATATCGTATGAGTGTACCGGGCAAACTGCTTGTTTTTACAGCTCCCAGCGGCTCCGGAAAGACAACGGTCGTCAGACACATCCTGTCTCTCTTTCCCGAGACCTCCTTTTCTGTTTCCGCGACGACCCGCGCTCAGCGCCCGCACGAGGTGCATGGCAAAGACTATTACTTTCTGACCCCCGAGATATTTCAGCGATGGATTAAAAACGGAGCTTTTGCCGAATGGGAAGAGGTGTATCCCGGTCAGTTTTACGGCACCCTGAAGTCCGAGATCAAACGCCTCCATGAAGAAGGGAAGCATGTCATCTTCGATGTCGATGTCAAAGGGGCAGTCAGCATCAAGGAAAAATATCCGGAGGAATGCCTGACGATATTTATAAAGGTGCCCTCGATTGAGGAACTCGAGCACCGACTTCGTAGCCGGGGTACCGATTCGGAGGAAAGTTTGCGCAAGCGGCTGGACAAGGCACAGGAGGAACTATCCTATGAACCGAGGTTCGACACCGTTCTGATCAATGACGAGCTTCCCGATACGCTCCGTCAGGCAGAGGCGATTGTGCGGAATTTTTTACTTTAGCCTTGTGCAGGCATTAACGACAAATGGAATTCAGATTGGGGTGGAAAGCGATTTCCGTCCGGGCCACTCATTTCCCCACCGCTCGCAGTACCTGCATGTCTATTCTATCTATATCCGCAACTACAATGACTATCCTGTTCAGCTCATCTCCCGGCATTGGGATATCACCGAAGCAGATGGTTCCGTCAAAGTGGTCGAAGGTCCCGGTGTGATTGGCGTGCAACCGATCATCGAGCCGGGCGGATTACATTCGTACAGTAGTTTTTGTGTGCTGACTTTTCCCATCGGTCGGATGTCCGGATACTATTCGATGAAAAAAGTGGATTCGGAAGAAATGTTTCAGGTAGATATCCCGGCTTTCCAGCTGGTCATGCCGGATCTGCTCAACTGATCACAGTCGCCGGATAGATTTTTCAAGAAAAAGTTGATAAGCGGACGTTAATTCGTCTAGGCCTTTTCCAATACCTCAATGAGATCGGATTGCTTCATGTATTGTCCCGGCCTTTCGTGGGAGAGGAGCCAGCGCTTCATTTCCAGGCCATAGGCATAACCGGTCAGGCTTCCGTCTTTCCCAATCACGCGATGACAGGGGATTACGATGGGAAGAGGGTTGACGCCATTGGCGTGGCCCACTGCGCGTGAGGCATTGTGATGATCGATGATTTCGGCGATGTCGGTATAGGTCCTGGTCCGGCCATAGGGAATCAGCTTGACCATTTTCCAGACTTCCTGATGAAATTCGGGTGCATCCCCAAAATCTAATCGCAGATCAAACTCCTGCAGTGTCCCGGCAAAATAAGCGGTGAGTTGTTCGGCACACGCTTTCAGAGGTTCGGGAATTTCTCCCTGCTCACCATGGGTGTCTTCCGGCTTCAGACTGATGCGGCTGATGCCGTTTTCAGAGCCTTCAATATATATTGGTCCGAGGGGTGAGGGGATTATTGCGTGATCAGCCATGGGAGAGATTGTATACAATGCGTTTACAAAGGCGAAATATAGGAAAAGTTCTAATATTAAAATATTGTAAAGTGATTTACTTTTCAAACTAAAGTAAAACGCATTCAATTCCCGCAATTACCTGTGCGTTGAGGTATTGCAAATAGTAATTTTCACGCGTCCGTTATGTTAAAAAAACGCAAGTAAATCTACTCGAAGCGCTGCATAGAAAAAAGAAAAAACTTCAGCTAAGACACGTCCTTAATTACCTGTCAGTAATTTTTAGAAATTGTCCGGTGGCTATACCCTCCTCAGTTTGAAGGACAAGTGTATATACACCCGGTGGTAAGGAAGTTACATCAATCCGATCTCCGTGTATGGAAATACCTTTTTCAAATGCCCTGCCGGTCTGATCATAGATGAATAGTTGCCCGGAAGCATATCCGGCAGGCAAATACAACATGTCAGACACAGGGTTTGGCCGAAGGTCTAGGTGGATGGTCTCCTGATTTCGTATTGAAGAGGTGCCATCCAGCATGAGAGTAACCGGGTTCCGTTCCAGCGTGAGGAGCGGAAGGGAGTCATTGGTCATTATACAATGGTACACACCTGCTTTTGATTCATCAAATGCTTTTACCCAAAGCGTTGCATCGCCTTCTCCTGGAATTTCCTCTCCGTTTCGATACCAAGTATAATGGGTATAGAGACCAAGCGATCCGCTTTGAATTTCCGTAGAATCTCCGGCTTCCATCACCAGGGTATCTGCCGTCAGCAAAGGCTCCTGAGGTGAATAATTAAATGTGAATGTAAAGCGGTTTGGTTCAATATCTTCAAAAGGGATTTGGTTGTAGGACAGTGTGAGTCGTTGCAAAACTCCGGTATCCGCAAAAGCACTAAAATCGCCCAGACAAGTGAAATTGTTTTGCTGGAAATCTAAAAACTGAAGTTTGTCAGGATTAAAGAATGAATCGGAAACACAACCTGTAAAATGATTATCACCCAGTGTCAGGTAATACATATTGGGACAGTAATTAAAGATGTCGGCGATATCGCCTTCCAGTTCGTTTTCTCTCAGGTGCACCTCGACCATTTCGGTCAGGTTTTTCAACGAAGGCATTTGACCTGAAAATTCATTTCTATCGAGTCCAAGTAAGCGCAGCTTTGTGGCGTTGCCAATGGAAGCAGGGATGGCACCGGAAAAATTATTGCTATTCAGTTCAAGTCGCTGCAGATTCGGGAGGCCTAACAGGATCTCCGGGAAAGCACCGGACAATTCATTTCTGTACACGATGATTTCGGTTAACATCTGGCAGTTGGCGATTTCTGCCGGGAAATTTCCAGTCAGGGCATTATCAGAGAGATCAATCGCATTTAAATCGGCACAGTTTCCAAGAGCAGCCGGAATCGGCCCGGTCAGCGCATTGGATGTAAAACTGAAATTTCTTAGCGCTGTCAATTCTCCGATGGCATCCGGAATGGAGCCGGTGAGATTGTTGTTATATAAATACAGGTCAGTCACACGCTGATTGTCAATGTACACACCATGCCATTGGCTGACGGGAGCGTCACTAAGCCAGTTGGAATCAACGAGCCATTCAGATCCGCCGGTAGCATTATAAAATGATACCAGTGCGAGTGAGTCGCTTTCGATCACCTGCGCTCGAACGGAAAGAGATAGTAATACAGAAAATGTGAGGAGAAATGGGGTTTTCATGGGTTAAATTTTTTTGTAAAAATAAAATAAATAGCGAACCGGATTTTTATCTCAACTGCAAACATCCTTTTTGAAATGTGAGTCAAAAAACGAAATCAACTTCGTGAGCGCCTTTGTTGTACCTTTGCTCCATCTGTTAATCCATCGACTATGTGGAAGTTTTTCACCCTGATCCTGATTGCGTATTTGTTGTACCGATACGTCATGCAACCCCAACGCAAAATTCCTCCGCCCCAGGAACCGGATATCTTCATCGAGCATGAGGAGATAAAAGCAAAGGATGAAAAGAATCAGTGATATCATCCTGTATAAGGATCATCACCTCATCGTTGTCAACAAACCGGGAGGGCTTCCTGCACAGGACGATCCCACCGGTGATATCAGTGCACACCGTATGGCCATGGCGTATGCGCGTCGCGATCTCTATATCGTGCATCGGCTGGACCGCCGCGTCAGTGGTGTTTTGGTATTTGCGAAAACAAAAGCAGCCGCAGCGCATTTGTCTAAACAGTGGGAGCAACATACAGTAAGGAAGACTTACCTCGCACTTGTACCCCGTGCAGATGTTCCCGAAAGCGGGCATCTGGTGCATTACCTGACGTATGACCAAAAGAAAAACACAACGTATGCCAGCGAGGAGGCAACAGATGATGGTCGGAAAGCAGAATTGTCTTATCAGGTGTTGCAGCAACTCGATCATTTTATGCTGCTGGGCATCGACCTAATCAGTGGCAGAAAACATCAAATCCGAGCACAGTTATCTGCCATTGGGATTCCGGTTCGAGGGGATATTAAATATGGTTCCAGGCGAACCAATCCAAACGGAGCCATCGACCTTCATGCATACCGTTTGGCCTTTGTACATCCTTCTCGCGGATCCGAGCAAATCGTGACTGCGCCATTGCCTGAAGACGGACTTTGGGATCACGTCGACCCCGAGGTATTGTCTATTACCTTTGATCGCAAAACATAATTACGCACAACTGAATATCATGAGTGAGCAGAATACACCCCATACAGACATTGGTACTCTGGGAGAATTTGGTCTGATCGACAGGATCGCCTCTCATTTTACGCCAACACAAAACGAAACAACAAAAGGCATCGGGGATGATGCAGCCGTTATGGATTACGGTGGCCAGCCCATCGTCGTCACCACTGATCTGCTTTTGGAAGGCATACATTTTGATCTGATGTACCATCCGTTGAAGCACCTCGGATACAAAGCCATCATCGTCAACCTGTCAGATGTTTGTGCGATGAATGCAGTTCCGAAACACGTCACCGTTTCCCTGGGCATCAGCAATCGTTTTTCAGTTGAAGCGATTGATGAACTGTACGAAGGTGTGCGTATTGCGTGTGAAGCGTATGGTGTGGATCTGGTAGGAGGTGATACGACTTCTTCGCCGTCCGGACTCATGATTTCGGTAACGGCAATTGGCAGTGCGCCGAAAGAAAAAATCACGTATCGCCACGGGGCAAAAAGTGGAGATATTCTGTGTGTAACAGGAGACTTAGGCGCAGCTTACCTCGGATTACAAATCCTCGAGCGCGAGAAACAAGTCTTCCTTGCCAATCCGGATATGCAACCGGAGCTCAGTGAAAAGAAATATCTGGTGGGTCGACAATTAAAACCCGAAGCTCGACTTGAAGCCATAAATCATTTTGAAAAATCAGGTTTAGTGCCTACTTCCATGATCGATCTTTCCGACGGCCTGGCCTCCGACCTGATGCATTTATGCAAAGCTTCGGGAACAGGTGCATTTGTGGAAGAAGCGCAGGTGCCGATTCATGACGAAGCGCGATTGCAGGCGATGGAATTCAAACTCGATCCGATCACATGTGCATTGAGTGGCGGTGAGGACTATGAATTATTGTTTACTGTAGATCCGAGTGATCTGGACAAAGTTCGCTTTATGAACAGCGTGTATATCATCGGGGAAATGACGTCAGAAGCTGACGGAATCAACCTGCATACCACCGGGGGTCAGATCCATCCCATCACCGCACAGGGCTGGAAGCATTTTGAGTAGTTGTTGTGTTTAGGAAGTTTAGCGCTGCCGCTTGTCGTCGGCACTGTTTAGACGGTTTAGTTTTTTGATCTCTCTGATTCTGTGAACTGTGCTACATGTATATCTAATGAGACAGAATAATTTTGAGGGCACGGTGTTTAGGAAGTTTAGCGTTGCCGACTAGACGTCGGCACTGTTTAGATGGTTTAGTTTTTTGATCTCCTTGATTCTGTGAAATGTGCTACATGTATATCTAATGAGACAGAATATTTGTGAGGGCACGGTGTTTAGAGGGTTTAGCGCTGCCGACTAGTCGTCGGCACAACTACAATATATCAAGTAGATTCGCCTCGCTCACCTGTTTGAATCGCAGAATGCGCTGAGTGCACGGAGTACACGGAGGACATTTCCCGTTGGGGAATTAATTTTTATATGGTATTGAATTGTCAATCTCTACTAGAAAAGTCCTGTCGCGCTAAACTGTCTGACCAACCAGATGTCTTCTTTTTGTGTTCGCCAGAGCAAAAAGAAGAAAGAGCGAAGAAAAAACCTTAACGGTTCCACAAAAAACAGAAAAAGAAAAGAACTAAAAGGGAGTTTTTAGCGTGACTAGACTTTTTGGTTACTTTTTTGGCGATGAAAAAAGTAACAAATCTGTGTCTTTTAATCACCTTGAATTAGTCAATAATTCAGAGTCTGAAAAAAAGTAACAAGAAAGGTGTCCGGACATTGATTCTTATGTGAGCAAAATTTATTTTGGACACGGAAGAATTCTAATGGATGGTAAACCGTATATACTTAATCGTCCGTCCGACACCCAGATGTTGTATTTCGTAAAACGTCTTGTGCGCCAGTTCGGAGAAAGCCAGCGGCATGCTGTAGATATCCGGGTTGGCATAATGGACACGACACCTTTCATCGTGATAGAGTGTTTCCAATGTAAACTCATATAGGAGTTTGGAGTCTGTCTTCAGGTGCACGATGCCTCCGGTTTTTAAAATGGATCGGAATCGTTCGAGAAAGGGAGCGGAGGTAAGTCTCCGGTTAGGTTTACCTTCAAACGGATCCGGAAAAGTGATCCAGATTTCGTTTACTTCTTCATTGCCAAAAAAGCGTTCAATAAATTCGATGCGTGTACGTAAAAATGCCACATTTTGCAATGAAGTTTCAAGTGCCGTTTTGGCACCTTTCCAGATGCGCGAGCCTTTAATATCTACGCCGATATAATTGTTTTCAGGATGCTCTTTCGCAAGCGCGAGGGTGTAGTCGCCTTTGCCGCAGGCCAGCTCAAGAATCACCGGATGATCATTTTCGAAATGGGACTCAGACCAGTTGCCTCTCAGATCCTGACAGAACCCTTCCTGGTTG